>CAZVIK010000111.1:0-12834 GCA_964627045.1 uncultured Solibacteraceae bacterium
CTCGATTGTTACCGCGAACGACGCCGTGAGGGCCGGCGGCGACTCGGCCCGCCCGGGACGCGGTTCCAAGTCGTGTCGATGCCCTCGAAAACATCGTTCGTGAACCGCTGCCCTTCCAGGAAACGCAGCGAGCCGCCCGGCGCGCGGCGTCCCGGGGTGTGCATCCCCTGTGTGCGGTGCATCCCGCGGCTGGCCAGCGCCATCGCCCCGTAGGACAAGGTGGAGTGCGCCGCCGCTTCGTCGGCGTCCACGCGGAAACAAGCTTCTTCCAGATCGGTTTCCAGGCAGCCTTGAAGCAGGCGCACGGCCTGCCACGGAGCGCACCAGCGGAGTTGTCCGGCGAACCGCTCCGGCGATGCCGCCGCATGGAACGCTTCCCGAGCAAGCTGTCCGGAGGCTTGGTGATGCCCGTGCCCGTCTGCCGCGGTCCCGGTGAACACCTGTATGATGATGTCCGGCCGGAATCGCCGGATCACCCACACGATGTCGGCCAGCACTTCTTCACGCGGCCAGCGTGCAAAGGTGTCCTCGGCGGATTTGGAATACCCGAAGTCGATCGCGCGGGAGAAATACTGCTCGGCTCCGTCGATGGCGCGCGCCGCCAGAAGTTCCTGCGTGCGCAGCACGCCGAGCAACTCGCCTTGTTCCGGCCCCAGAAGGTTCTGCCCGCCTTCGCCGCGCGTCAAGGAAAGGTATCCGGTCCGCGCCTTGCGGCCCGCCGTGAGATACGCGATCAGGGTGGTGTTTTCGTCGTCCGGGTGCGCGCCTATCACCAGCGCGCTCGCGAGAACCGAGAGACGCTCCAGGACGAACTTGGTGTGCGCCGGACCGATGACGGTGCGCCCTTGTTAAAGCTGTTCCACCAGGTAGTTTTGCAGACCGATGTCGGCGATCTGGCTGAGCTGTGTCTCCAGCCAGTCGGCATGTTCTTCCTCGTCCTTGAGAAGCCGCGTCAGAAGTTCGCGCGAGCCGTTGTCACCCGCCTCCACGGCCTGCTTGATGTAGCTGTTATACATCGCCACGGCGCCCGTCTCCAGCTTCAGATCGTTTTCAAAGATCTGCTTGACGTTCTGGCCGATCGAAAGCGACATCATCTCGGACATCTTCGGCGTCCCGTCGAGGAACAGAATCCGCTCGATGAGCACTTCGGCGTGCTTCATCTCGTCGATGGACTGTTTCTTGATGAAGCTGCTCAGCTTCTTGTAGCCCCAGTTCTCGCACATTTCGGCGTGAAGAAAATACTGGTCGATCGCCGTCAGCTCCTCTTTCAACGCCCCGTTCAGCGCTGCAATCACCGTTTCGTTTCCGCGCATCTTGATCTCCCTCCTCGCTGGTGCAACCCCAAGCCAGGCCGCCTTCCGGGCCCAATACCCGATTTTACCATCCGGCATCCGCCGCGTTCTGATACATTCGTTACGAGGAACGAATGGCGATCTTCGTCACCGGCGGAGCCGGCTTCATCGGGAGTGAGTTTGTACGCGGGTGGGTCCGCGACCGCCCGGACGAACCGATTATCAACTTCGACAAACTCACTTACGCGGGGAACCTCGAGAACCTTGCGCCGATCGCCGGGAGTCCCTCCTACCGGATGGTGCGCGGCGACATCTGCGATGCCGGTCAACTCCGCGCCGCGCTTCCCGACGGCTGCGACGCGGTCGTTCACTTCGCCGCCGAGTCCCATGTGGACCGCAGCATCCTGAGCGCGGCCGAATTCGTGCGCACCAACGTCCTGGGCACCCAGATTCTGCTCGATGTCGCGCGGGAGAAGAAGGTCCGGCGCTTCCTGCATATCTCCACCGATGAGGTGGGCGGCAGCATCCCCGCTGGCGCTCTCTTCGCGGAGGACTCGCCGCTGGCGCCCAGCAGTCCGTACGCCGCCAGCAAGGCGGCCGCCGAGCACCTGGTTCGCGCCGCCGCGCACACCTTCGGCCTGGACGCCGTGATTACGCGCACCAGCAATAATTACGGTCCCTACCAGTTCCCGGAAAAGCTGATTCCGCTGGCCATCAGCAACGCGCTCGCCGGGCAGCCGATCCCCGTCTACGGCGACGGATTGCAGGTCCGCGACTGGATTCACGTCGCCGACAACGCCCTGGCTCTGCGCCTGGTGCTGGCAAGAGGGCGGCCCGGTGCCACTTATCACATCGGCGGCGGCAAGCAGGTGGCGAACCTTGACCTGCTGCGCACCCTGCTGAAGATCCTGGGCCGGTCCGAGTCGCTGCTCACGCGCGTCACCGACCGCCTTGGGCACGACCGCCGCTACGCCGTGGATTGTTCCCTCATTCGTACCGAACTCGGCTGGCGCCCCCAGATTCCGCTCGACGACGGCCTTCGCGCCACCGTCGAATGGTACAAATCCAACTCCGAGTGGGTGGCGCACGCCCGTAGCGGCGAGTATCAAACCTATTATGACCGGCTCTATGGCGGCGATCTGGCATCGAGCCAGGTGAGGACGAGATGAAGCGGCTTCGAGATATCGTGATTCCGAAGTGTGAAAAGGGCATCGGCCGCGTCATCGGCGATCCCGATTCGCCCGATCTCATCGAGGGCGTCCGCCTGCTTCCGGCGCGCCTCCACCCCGACGACCGTGGCTATTTCCTTGAGATCTTGCGCGCCGGGCAGGGCCTGGTGGAGGGTTTCGACGCATCCACGCTTCAGGTCTCGGCCGCCGCCAACTACCCGGGCATCGTGAAGGCATTCCATTTCCACCGCTTCCAGTGGGACTGTTTCTCGCCCGTCGCTGGCATGCTTCAGATCGCTCTGGTGGACCTGCGCCAGGGCTCGGCCACCTTCGGTATGCGCAACACCATCTACTCCGGCGAACTGCGCCCCTGGCAGGTTCTCATTCCGCCCGGCGTGGGCCACGGCTACAAGGTGCTCGGCGCCTCGCGATCCCTGTTGGTATACGCCACCAGCCGCTTTTACGATCCCTCCGATGAGGGCCGCATCCCCTACGACGACCCAGGTATCAATTACGATTGGGAAACGCAGCACAAGTAGCCGACCGCGCCGGGAACGGGACCTCGCGCCCGTGCGTCTCTCCTCCTGTGTGGAAGTACGCCCTGCCATTGCTGGCCGCCGCCGCGCCGCTGGCCGCCGCCGATGACGCCCGTGAAATCGTTCTCCGCACCGCTGGCCGCGACCGCGCCGATCTGGAGGTCCGGAAGAACTACACCTATACGACGCTCACCGAACAGCGGAATCTGGACAAATCCGGCCGGGTGACCAAGACCGAGACTCGCACCGAGGAAGTGCTCATCCTGTATGGCCGCCCCTACGAGCGCCTCGTCGCCAAGAACGGTCTTCCGTTGTCCGCCGCCGAGGAGCGCAAAGAGCGCGAAAAGATGGACAAGGAGATCACGCGCCGCGCCAAGGAAACGCCCGCTCAGAAAGAGAAGCGGGCGCGGGAAGATTCCGTGGCGCTCCGCCAGCAGGAGGCGGTCCTTCAGGAAATCGCCGACGCCTACGACTTCCGCATTTTGGGGGAGGAACCCGTCGACGGTTTCATGGCCTGGATCATCGAGGCCGAACCCAAGCCCGGCTACCGCCCCCGCTCGCGGGAGACGCGCATGCTCCCCAACTTCAAAGGAAAGGCCTGGATCACGAAGGACGACTACCGCTGGGTCAAGATCGAGGCCGAGGTGATCCGCACCATCGGCGTGGGTGTGGTTCTGGCGCGCCTCAGTCCCGGGTCCACGCTGAAGTTCGAGCAGCGCCGCGTGCACGGCGAGGTCTGGATGCCGCTCCGCCTTGATGCTCACCTCTCGGCGCGCGTGGCCATGGTCAAGACCTTCAACGTCGATGTGACGATGGACTTCTTCGACTACCGGAAGTTTCAGAGCGATTCCCGCATCACCGGCTTCACCCCGCTGGACCCTTGAACGGCGCCGCCGCCGCGCGCCCGGTCACTTCGCGTAGTAGCCGCTCCGCGTCCGGAAGCTTACCCCCGAACGCTTTACCAACACCTCCACCCGCCGCCAGCGTCCGTCGAGTTCCTTGCGGCGTGGATAGTAAGCCACCTGGTAGACGCGCTCCAGTTCCTGCGCCACCAGCGGATAGACCGGCTGCATGTCAAAGGTCGAATCCGCCGTGAACAGGCGGCCTCCGGTCGCGTCGGCCAGTTGCTGCAAGCGCCGGCGCGCCTCGGGCGCGGCGTCGATCACCGCCGGGGACGCCGCCAGCGGCCGCCGCGCGCTCGGTGGCGGCAGCACGATCGGGTAGACTAGCACCGGCATTCCCGAGGCGAATCGCAGTAGCGTCTCGTAGCCGGTCTTTGATCCGCCGGCCGCCGAATGCAGGCTGTTGTCGATCCCGTCGGAAACCAGCACGATCGCCGTGCGCTCGCGCAGCCCCGGCAGTCCCTCCTGCGCATAGGCCAGCGCCAGTGCGTCGTAGATGGGCGACGTCCCGCCCGGCTGCGGCATCGCGCGGATTCGCTCCAACAACTCGGACCGGTCGGTGGTCAGCGGCGAAATCACCTGGAACAGGCTGTCGGCAACCGCGTACACCGCCGTGCGGTCCTGCGGGCGCGCGATCTCCAGGAACCCTCGCACCACCTGCTCCAGCACAGAGCGCGCGCGCAACGCCGTGGTGCTGAAATCCAGAACCAATACCAGGTTGAACGGCGCCTCTTCGGAAGTCGCCACGGCGGCCTTCTGCGGCTCACCCTCTTCGATGATCTCGAAATCCTCCGGCCGCAGACCCGGAATCGGCCGCCCGAGTTGGTCGTAAACCGGCCCCACCAGGTTTACCATCTGCACGCGCGATACGAACCGCGGCAGTGGCTCGCCGCCGGCCGGGTCTCCCGGCCCCGCATCCGTCCCACCGGCTGGCGGTGGCGCCGCCGGCCCGCCGCCCGGCGAGGACATCCGCTCCAGCGCCTCGGGCGCCGTGTCCGGCAGTTTGATCCAGGAATCCGGCGTGAGCGGCTGGTCTTCCAGTTCGATCCGCTGCAATCTCGTCCCGCGAAGACGTAGGCTGCCATACAGCCAGCCCCGCAGCGGCATGCCCTGGTCCAAGTCCGGCACCGTGCGCAGCGGGTCTTTCGGATTCGCCGCATTCGCCGTGAATCCCGGCGGTGCGTCCACCAGCGTCCAATAGCCCTGCCGAATCCCAGCGGGGAACTCCGCGTAGTCCAATTGCGGCAGCTTCAACACCGGTGGCACCGTTACCGACAGCATCCGTATCCGCGTGAGGCGCCACGGCACTACCAACCGCAGCGGACTCGTCTCGGTGACGACGCTCACGTCGCGGATCAACCCCCGGATGGTGACCCACCCGGTCTTCGAACTCACCTCCACCATCGAGGCGTGGGGCACGGTCACGTCCAGATCGACACGCGCCCGGTCGGCGGGCCGGCACTCGATGCGGACGACCCCGTCTTCCTCGGTGTACTTCACATCGTCGGGCCGCGCGCGCCGCGCGAACGGAGTTCCCTTGTAGCTTGCCTTGGCCGCCCCCGGCTCCCCTCGCACCGTGATGTCGCCGAACTCGTTGACCACGCGCACCCACGCCCCGCCGGCTGAGCCGAGGGCCATCCACAGCGCCAGAGGCGGAAGTGCGAGGGCGAGTTTCATCCCGAATCCGGCAATTCCTCGCTGAGCCAGCGCAGGCGCCCGGCCGCTGCTTCCGGCGTGAGATCGCGCTGCGGCGTCCCCAGGAGCTCGAACCCCACCATGTACTTTCGCACGGTCGCCGATCGTAGCAACGGAGGGAGAAAGTGCGCGTGCAGGTGCCATTCCTCGCGCGCCTCGCCGTCGGTGGGACGCTGATGAAAGCCGAACGAATAGGGAAACGATACCCCGAACAAGTTGTCGTACCGCCGCGTCACGCGCCCCAGAATGTCCGCCAGGTCGTCGCGCGCCTCCGCGCTGAGCCGGTCGATACCCGTCGCATGTTCGTTGGCCAGCAGCATGACCTCGAACGGCCAGACCGCCCAGAACGGAACCAGTGCGGTGAAGGACCGGTTCCCGCACACGATCCGTTCCCCCTTCGCCCGTTCCAGCGCCAGGTAATCGCACAGCAGGCAGCGCCCCTTGTCCCGATGGTACGAAGCCTGCGCCGCCTGTTCTTTGGCCGCTTCGTCCGGCAGCGAGCCGGTGGCCCAGATCTGCCCGTGCGGGTGCGCGTTGCTGCACCCCATCATGGCGCCGCGGTTTTCGAACATCAGAACGTAGCGCACCCCGGGCCGCGCGCCGAGTTCCTCCCACTGCGCCGCCCAAGCGTCCACCACCCCGCGTACCGCCGCGCGGTCCATCCGCGCCAGGGTCAGGTCGTGGCGCGGCGAAAAGCACACCACACGGCAGAGGCCCGGCTCGGCTTCGGCCACCAGAAGTCCGTGATCGTTGAGCCCCCCGGCGGGTGCATCGGGCATCAGCGCCGGGAAGTCGTTGTCGAAAACGAACGTACCCTCGTACGCCGGATTGCGCACGCCGCCGGCGCGTTCGTTGCCGGGGCAGAGATAACACGCCGGATCGTACGCCGGCGCCCGCGGACCGGACGCCGGTTCCACCTGCCCCTGCCAGGGGCGTCTCGTGCGATGCGGCGAGACGATTACCCACTCGCCCGTAAGCGGGTTCCACCTCCGGTGTGGATGCTCTTCGAGCCGTAGCATGGCGTTCGCCGCCGCCTAAATCTCGAAGACGGCGCCGGTATCCGCGCTGGTTACGTGGGAAAGGTAGCGCGCCAGCCAGCCTCGCTTCACCTTGGGTTCGAACGGCGGGAGCGCGGCCAGCCGCTGCCGTATCTCCTCGGCGCTCAGCTTCAGCTCGATCTGCCGCTTCTCCGCGTTGATGTAGATCCGGTCGCCATCGCGCACCGCGGCGATCGGTCCGCCCGCCGCCGCTTCCGGCGCCACGTGTCCTACGCACAGCCCGCGGCTGCCGCCTGAGAACCTCCCGTCGGTGATCAGCGCCGCGCGGACTCCCGCCCCGGTAATCGCCGAGGTGGGCGAAAGCATCTCCTGCATTCCCGGTCCGCCGCGTGGCCCTTCGTAGCGCACCACCACCACGTCGCCGTCCTTCACCTCTCCGGCCAGAATGCCCTCCGCCGCGGCTTCCTCCGATTCGTAGACCCGCGCCGGGCCTTCGTACTCCATCATGTCCGCGCCCACCCCGGCGGTCTTCACCACCGCTCCCTTTGGCGCCAGGTTGCCGAACAGCACGGCCAGTCCGCCGGTTGGCGAGAAGGCCCGCTCCACGCGGCGGATCACCTCGCCGTCCGGGTCCCGCGATCCCAGCACGTAATCGCCCAGCTTGCCCGCCACCGTCGGCACGTCCAGCGACAGACCCGCCTTGGTGCGCGTGGCGATCTCCTTCAGGATCGTCCCAATCCCCCCCGCCGCATGCACGTCTTCCACGTGCACCTCGGGCCGGCTCGGAGACACCTTGCAGATATTCGGTGTCCGCTGGCTCAACTGGTTCAGCCGGTCCAGCGAATAGGGGACACCGGCGGTGTGCGCCAGCGACAGCCCGTGCAGCACCGTGTTGGTGGAGCCGCCCATCGCCATGTCGAGGATATAGGCGTTGTCCATGGCCTGCTCGGTGACGATATCCAGAGGCCGGACGTTGTTCTCCATGCACCACTTCAGCGCGCGGCCGGCCTGGCGCACCAGTTCCAGGCGCTCCGGATTCAGCGCCGTCCGCGTGCGGCTGGCGTCGGTCCACGCTTCGGCGGGAATCGTGCCGTTGCCCGGAAGCGCCAGCCCGATGGCCTCAGCCAGGCAGTTCATCGAATTCGCCGTGAACATCCCCGAGCAGCTTCCGCACCCCGGGCATGCCTTCTCGGCCAGGTCGCGCAGCCCGTCGTCGGAGAGCTTGCCGGCGCTGTTTTTGCCGACGCCCTCGAACACCGTAATCAAATCGGTGCCCTTGTGGCCCGCCAGCATCGGCCCGCCGCTCACGTAGACCGCCGGGATGTTGATCCGCGCCATCGCGTTCAGCATCGCCGGGACGATCTTGTCGCAGTTGCCGATCCCCACCCATCCGTCGCAGGGGTGCGCCCCGATGATCGTTTCGATCTGGTCGGTGATCAGCTCGCGCGAGGGCAGGGAATACTTCATTCCGAAGTGCCCCATGGCGATGCCGTCGCAAATGGCCCCGCCGACGTTGGTGTACCAGACGCTGAAGCCCAGGGCCTCGAGTTCCTTCCTCAGCACATCGCCCAGTTTGTCCAGGTGCGCGTGCCCCGGAATTTGCGTCGTGTAGGAATTGACGATGGTTACGATCGGCCGCGACAGATCGTCGAAGGAACGGATCAGCCCCTCGGCCTTCATCAGGCTGGCCGCGGGGAGCATCTTCTTTCCTTCCTTAAGAATACGGCTGCCGCGTTTGCGTATGTCCTCGATGCCTTTGTTCATATCCTTATTATTCTCCAACCGGCCGCGCCATTGTGCGCCGAAGTGCATATGATTTTTCTCGATCCGGCCGGCATTCGGTCCGATATGTCCAGTGTGGGTGAAGTGATACGAATGGAGGATACGCATAAATGTTCAGAACCGTTGTTGTGGGGCTGACCCTGGCGCTCGCCATCGCCAGCGCCAAGAGCTATACGGTGAAAGTGTTTCAACCCGCGGTGTTCGCCGGCACGGTGCTCAAGGCCGGGGAGTACAAGATCGAAGTCAACGGCGACAAGGTCGCGCTCAAGGCCGGCGAAAAGCTGGTGGAGGCATCCGTCAGCGTCCAGAACACGGACTCGAAAAACCCGGCGACGATTCTCCGCTACGCGCCCGAAAACGGCCGGATGCATATCCGGGAGATCCTCCTCGAAGGTACAAATACCCGGATCGTCTTCAACTGACGCGTTCCCCCGCGCTCATTCCCCGGACGCCACCGGTGTGGGGCGGCGTGTAGCAACATCGCACTCCGCCCTGGTAGCCTCCCACCTCAGCTTCCTTTTCGTCCCCGCTCTTCTATTCCCTTACGCAGCTTCGGCGTGCGGCTGCCGCGTTTCGTTTGTCCTCGACGCCCTTCTCTACTCCCTGATGTTTTTTTGTTCTCCGACCGGCCGCGCCATTGTGCGCCAAAGTGCGTCACGCGAAACTTTGCGCGACCCTTTTTGCCGTGGCGCGCGTATTGTCAGTTGTAGGTCAGAGTGAGGCAAACCGGAGGACAAGATTACGATGTGGAGAATCGCAGCCGTGTTCATGACCCTGGCGCTCGCCATCGCCAGCGCCAAGAGCTACACCGTGAGTGTGCTCCAGCCCGCCGTGTTCGCGGGAACCGAGATCAAGGCCGGTGAATACAAGCTCGAGGTCAACGGAGACAAGGTCGCTTTGAAGAACGGAAAGGACCTGGTGGAGACCAAGGTCACCGTCCAGAGCACCGCCACGAAAAATCGCTCGACAAACCTGCGTCTGGAAGCCGAGAACGGCAAGATGCACATCAAGGAGATCCGCCTCGGCGGCACCAATACCACGCTGGTCGTCAACTAGCGAACGTTCCCTTGCCGCTTTCCCGGGCGGCACCGGTGCGGGGCGGGGTGTAGTAAAATGCACTCCGCCCCGATGATTTTTCATTCGAGCTTCCCCACCCGCCGCGCTCTGCTGCTTTCTTCTGTTGCATTGGCGTGCGGCTGCCGCAACGGTCTTGAACCCGGGTTCCGTCCCCTATTCGACGGCAAGTCGCTCCGCGGTTGGCGCGCCATCCCTCGCGTATCCGTCGCCGCCTTCCCCGGTGCGCCCGAGCCCGATCAGCACGATCCCGCCTACCAGGCGGCCCTCGCTTCCAAAGGCCGGTGGACCGTCGAGAACGGGGTCATCATCGGCGGTCAGGAACCGCCCGGTTCCCGTCTTGGCGCCTATCTGATCACCGAAGAGACCTTCGGCGATTTCGAAATGTTGATCGACGTTAACCCGGATTGGGCCACCGACAGCGGCATCATGATCCGCGCCACCTCGCTCGGCGGTCAGGGCTTCCAGGTACACATGGACTACCGTATGCTCGGCTCGGTGGCCACCTTTTACGGCAACGGCATCGGCAACTGGCGCGCGCGCCACTACGCCTTCAACCCGAACCTGAACGCGGCGGGTCGCGTCACCGGGCTGCATCGCGAGATCGCGCCCGATGAGGAAATCCGAAAACTGGCATGGCACTCCGCGCCCGAGGAGTTCTTCCGCGTGTGGCGGTTTGGCGGTTGGAATACGTTACGGATTCGCTGCATCGGCGAGTACCCGCGGATCACTACGTGGGTCAACGGCGCGAAGATCGCGGAATTGGATGCGGCCAAGCTTCAGGCGCCGGATTACGACCGCGACGCGGTCGCGCGCTTCCTTGGCCGGAAGGGCCACATCGCGCTGGAGGTCCACGACAACCCGGACACTCTTTGGATGGGGAAAGACCGTTGGTATCCGGGCCACGTCGCCCGCTTCCGCAACATCGCGATCAAGACGCTGGATTGATGCCCCCCCTTTCGTTCGATGTGGACTAGATCGCCGGACATGCCAAGCCGGCAGTCCGGCCGCCGGCGCCCGTTCGCCGGTCAGTCTGTGAACCCGGACGTTTCGGTTCCTTCACCCATCAGACCAATGTTGTCGATTAGCCGAATGCGGCCGCCGAGGATCTTGAACAATTCATTGATCTGCATCCGCCGGTTGCTGTTCTTGTAGTGAAGTATGGAGTAGGCCACAACGATGCCACGTTCCGGATCGACCAGCGCGATGCGGACTTCGGTCGCCGGCCCCCACGGCTTCGGCCCCAGAACGCTCTCGTAGCAGCCCACGTCACCGCCGTTCTCGACGCCATTCCGTGCGTTGTGCGTCACCCGGGTTCCGCTGTGGTAGCGGTCGCAACGCGCGTCATAATCCGCTTCGATTGGCTTCTGGTCCGTCAGCGCCTGAAAGTAGGAACGGACGATCCGTTCCAGTTCGGCGGGGGCGGAACGCTCCTCGGGCGGCACTATGGTGTTGAAGACCGGATCGAAGGGCGCCAGGTTCTTCGCGTTGACGTTCGCTTGATCGTCGAAACTGGTCTCCACCTCGGTGACCTTCCCGTCGGCCACTTTGAGCCGCGTTCCGATATAGACCGTCTTCCCTCCAGCCGTCTCCGCAGCCACGCGTTCAATTACGTTCCCTCTGACGGGATCGGCAAACACGCCTTCGGAGAGCACCCGTTTGACGGTGAACCAACGGCTGTCTGCGAGCGCGACGGCCTTGGTGTTTTCGCGGATGTGCGCGTTGGGGGCGAGCGGGATCTTCTCCGTCGTATGCGCCATCATGTTCGCGTTGAACTGCTTGGCGTGCTCAAGGAGGCACCCCCGGTCGCAGGTGGCGGCGGACGCCGCCGCGCCAAAACCAAGCAACGCGATTGCAGTAACCGCCCATCCGGCTTTGTTCGCCGCTTCTTTTCCTGTCATGAATTCTCCTCGGATGCCTCGCGCGGGAAACGCCGGCGGTTCCTGCTTCAGCCCCACGCCCCCGCGCTGGCCTGCGCGAACTCGCGGAACGTAACCGGCCTGCGGCCCGTGACCTTCTCGACCTCTCCGGTGATCGCCGCCGTGTATCCGGCTCGCACGAACCCGTAGAGCACCGCCATGTAAGCGACGGCCGCCTCCGGAATCCCCGCGGCCCGCGCTCCGGCCACCATCTGTTCTTCGGTCAAAGCGTGGTAGCTCACCGGACGCCCCGAGACCTCGCTGATGATCCTGGCGGCTTCGGCATGATCAATCGCTTCGCCTCCGGTAAGATCCATCTCCGCCCCCGTCCACGGCTTGCGGAACGACTCCAGCGCCACCGCTGCGATGTCGCGCGTCGAGATGAAGCTCGTCTTGCCGTCGCCCGCCGCCAGGAAGATCCCGCCCTGCGCTTTGATCCCGCCGGCCAGAAACCCCGCCGAGAAATTTTCCATAAAGAAGTTCGGCCGCAGAATCGTGTACGGAATCCCGGAATCCATCACCATGTGTTCCACGACCCGCAGCGGCGCCTGCTCGTTGTAGTTGACGCCCATGGCCGAGATAAACACGATGTGCTTCACGCCCGCCCGTTTCGCGCACTCCACCAGGGGGCCGAGTTTCGCGGGCGCTTCGGCGTCGAGTGACGGCGCCATCAACAGGACTCCTTCCACACCGGCGGCGGCCGGCGCCAGCGTCTCCGGCTTGGTGTAGTCCAACAGCACGGCCTCAATGCCCGGCCGAGCCTTCTCCAAGGTGCGCACACCCTGGCGCACCGCCACGCCGGCCTCGGCGAGTGTCCTCACCACTTCGCGGCCCAGAACCCCGGACGCGCCCGTCACAAGAATCGTCTTCATCGGTGCCGAAAACCTCCTGTATAATTATTCAGTGGACAGTCTATAATCGCAAGTAGGAACAATTTTGAGACTTGGTATCCAAGAAGAAACCAATCCCCGATGGGATGTTTTTCAGGCCCGCTGCCCAACCCGTCAAGTGCTTGACCGGATTGCGGATAAGTGGACCGTCCTGGTGATTCGGCGGCTTTCCGCGGGCACCATGCGGTTCGCCCAGATCCGGCGCGCCGTTGGCGGCATCTCGCAGAAAGTATTGACCAATACACTGCGCGGGCTGGAGCGCGACGGCATCCTCACACGTAGGATCTACGCCAGCGTGCCGCCGCGCGTCGAGTACACTTTAACGCCGCTCGGACACTCCCTGGACAGCCTGGTGGCGGGAATCTGCGACTGGGCCGAATCCAACATCGAGAGAGTGCAGGCCGCCAGGTCCGAGTTTGACCGCTCTTCTTCCACTCCGCGGTAACCTGCTCGAGTTCTCGCCGTGGACATCGGCAAGCCGTCGCCGTTGTATACTTAAACCCGAACGCGGGCATGACGCTCGCTTGGATTGGTGGGAATCTCCAGGGGCATGAGCCTCGTAACCCGAATAAAAACA
>CAZVIK010000112.1:0-12792 GCA_964627045.1 uncultured Solibacteraceae bacterium
GTTGGAGTTCAGAACGCAGTTGGTCCGTATCGTTCGCACCCTGCGGGGTGGTGACCGTCCGAAAAACGCCGAAGAGGAGTTCCCGGATTGCTCCTCACTGCCGCGCGGATGCTATGAGCCGTGGGGAATCCTCCGCAAGCCGCTGCTGCCAGGTATGAAGGTCAGCGATTGCCTGCGCGAGTACCAGACCGGAGCCTTGCGGCGTAGGGCTGACGGCGGGCCGTTTGAAGATGTCATCTACAGCGAGCGTACACCGCGCTGCGAGCGAGACATTGCCGACCACCCCAGCCTAAAGCCACAATCCCTCCTGCGTCAGATCGTGCACGCAGCACTACCTCTCGGACAGGGCATTATTGTCGATACGTTCAGCGGCTCCGGCTCCACGGTTGCGGCTGCTGAGGCGGCAGGCGTCTTGAGCATCGGGACAGAGCGCCACGTGGACTACTTTGAGATGAGCCGGACGGCAGCACCGAAACTTGCAGGCATTGAGACGGCAACCGAGAGGCCCGGTCAGTTGGCGTTCAGCATGGAGTGACACTCACTCCTCATCTTCAGCGCCGTTTCCGTTCTCGGGTACTCCGCCAACGCGCAATGCCTCTTCCATGTAGATCCAGTTGGCCAGCATCTTCTGATACCCGCTATCGGTCACGCTGGCGGTTATGGTTCGACGGCTTGTCTCTGACCGGCCGGAGAATTTCCAATCCGCTTTTTTGAGTTCAGCACCAAGCACCATCCGGAATCGGAACGGCCTGGGTGCCACGCCCTTCCCAACATCAGACTGCCGGTTGCCGTCAAAGACGAAAACCATCAGCCACGTGTCCTCGGGATTGTGCCCTTGCCACGCCTTCAGGTATCGGGAACCTTTGATCTCAACACCCTGACCGCCGTGCTGGCACATGTCATTGTCGAAGCATCCGGCCGGGATCAGATCCGGGTGGCCGTTATGGTAACGATTCTTGACCAGACCTTTGCAGTGTTTCGGAATTGTGGCGCCCATGAACTCGCCTACGATGCTGCTGAAGTTGGCCGGCATCAGCATGGATTCGAGACGCGGCAAAGACCGCGCGTTCATCTGCTGGTTTATGAAGCAGAGGAAATCAATGAACTCCTGCATCGCTGCCCGGATATGCTTGATGCTGCATCCGCACGGGATCACAGCCTTGGGGTTGAATCCGGCCGGGTCAAGCGGCACCGGCGTACAGGCAGCCTTTTCGGCGTTGTATTTGGCCATCGCGAGTGTACATGATGGCACACTTGCCAGCCGGTTTGCGAGAGGTACGTCTGAATAGGCCGCGCCCACACAACGCCACCACAGGAGCCAGCGCCGGGCCTCCGGACGGTCGGCGGCTTGCCCGGCCGGGCGCGGTCAGGCCGGGCGTCTCGGAGGGCGAAAGTTCAGGGTGAATCGGTCTGGGTTGCGCTTAGGTTGCGCTGACCCATGCTTGTCAAGCCTCGATGTCCGTATCTGATTGAAACGATGGTGGGCCCGACAGAACTCGAATCTGTGACCTCTACCGTGTCAAGGTAGCGCTCTAACCAACTGAGCTACGGGCCCAAACGATGCGCTGTATGACGATTCTAGCACAGCCCGGCGCGCGTGCCCGCGCCGTCCCGGTGTGGTAGAACCGAGTCATGCGACCTCGCAGCCAGGAGCCCATCCTCATCGCGGGCACAGGCCGGTTGGCGCGGGCGCTGGGCCGGTTGCTGGCCGAACACGGCGAACCGGTCGTCGCGGTCGCCGGGCGGGATGCGGCGCGCGCCGCTTCGGCCGCCACCTTCATCGGACACGGCGTCAAACCGGCGGAGCTCGACGCGCCTCCCAAACGCTGCACGCGTTTCATCATCGCCGTATCGGATGCCGCCATCGGCGCGGTGGCGGCGCAGTTGGCCGCGGCCGGCGTCGCGCGCGGTATCGCCGTGCACACCTGCGGCGCGCTGGGCCGTGAGGCCCTGGCCCCCCTGGCTGAAGCCGGACTGGCCTGCGGTACGCTCCATCCGCTGCAAACGGTCGCCACCCCGGAACAGGGACTCTCGGCGCTGGCCAGTTGCGCCTACATGGTCGATGGCGACCCGGACGCGCTGGAATGGGCCGGGCGTCTGGCCGGGTCGCTGGGAGCGATGACGCTGCGCTTGCCGCCCGACGGCCACACGTTCTATCACGCCGCCGCCGTGATGGCCAGTAACTACGTGGTCGCGCTGGTGGACGCCGCCGCCATGCTGATGCGCGCGGCCGGGATCGGCGAACAGACCGCACGGCTGGCCCTGGCGCCGCTCGTGGAAGCCAGCAGTTCCAACGCCCTGCGGCAGGGGCCGGTCGAGGCGCTCACCGGACCGGTGCAGCGGGGCGACGTCTCCACCCTGCGGCTCCACATGCAGGCCCTGGAGGCGGCTCCGGACCGGCTGCGCGAACTCTATTCGGCAGCGGGCCTGTACACGCTGGAAATCGCGGTGCGGCGCGGGTTGGCGCCACGCACGGCGGCGCGCGTCGAGAAGGTCCTCAAAGGAATCGACATCGAGAATGACGGAAACAGATAAGCCCGTCCGGGCGCCCGATCTGGCTGCCATGAAGCGCCGCGGGGAGAAGATCGTCGTTCTGACGGCATACGATTACGCCTTCGCGCAGGTCTTCGACGCCGCCGGGGCCGATGTGCTGCTGGTGGGCGATTCGCTCGGCAACGTGGTGTTGGGCTTCGACACGACGCTGCCGGTCACCATGGACGACATGCTGCGGCACACCGCCGCCGTGGCGCGCGGGGCACGGCGGGCGCTGGTGGTGGCCGACATGCCGTTCCTGGCGGCGCAGGTGAGCGTCGAGGAGGCGGTGCGCAACGCCGGGCGGTTGCTCGCCGAGGGCGGAGCCGCCGCCGTGAAGATCGAAGGCGGACGTGCGGTGGCCGAAACCGTCGGCCGGCTGGTCGGGATCGGGATTCCCGTCATGGGACACCTCGGCCATACGCCGCAATCGTTTCACCAGTTGGGAGGCTACCGCCGGCAGGCCACCGGTGCGGACGCTGCGGCGGTCCTGATCGAACAGGCGCGGAGGATCGAGGCCGAGGGCGCCTTCGCGCTGGTGCTGGAATCGGTGCCCGCCGAGGTGGCGCGGCGCGTGACCGAAGAATTGGCCATTCCTACCATTGGCATCGGCGCCGGCCCGCACTGTGACGGGCAGGTGCTGGTCTGCTATGACATGCTGGGGTTGAGCCGGGGGCGTGTGCCGTCCTTCGTGAAGAAGTATGCGGAACTCGGCGAGTCGGCGCTTTCGGCCGCCCAGGAGTACGCCCAGGATGTGCGCAGCGGCCGGTTTCCCGCTGCCCGGAAGGAGAGACGTTGAGCGCGCAGGTCTTCCGAGAAGTCGAAGAGATTCGCGAGATGCTGGCGCGTGTGCGCCGGATGGGAGCGAGCATCGGGCTGGTGCCCACCATGGGCGCGCTGCACGAAGGCCACGGCAGCCTCATGGACGCGGCGCGGCGCGAAACCGACTGCGTGGTGGTCAGCATCTTCGTCAATCCCATCCAGTTCGATAACCGCGAGGACCTGGCACGGTACCCCCGAACCCTGGACGCCGACGTGCGCTTCTGCGGCGACCGCCGGGCCGATCTGATCTTCGCGCCTTCGATCGAAGAGATGTACCCGGTGCCGCAACAGAGTTTTGTCGAGGTGGGGCGGGCCGCCGAAAAGCTGTGCGGCGAGTTCCGCCCGGGCCACTTCCGCGGCGTGGCGACTGTGGTGCTGAAACTGTTCAACATCATCCGGCCGGAGCGCGCCTACTTCGGAGAAAAGGACGCGCAACAGCTCGCCGTGATTCGCCGCATGGTGAAGGACTTGAACGTTCCGGTGGAGATCGCCGCCGTGCCCACGGTGCGCGAATCCGACGGTCTGGCGCTGAGCAGCCGCAACCGCCGGTTGAGCCGGGAGGAGCGCGCCGCCGCGCCGATCCTGTTCCAGTCGCTTCTGGTGGCCCAAAAGCTGATTGCCGAGGGTTCGGCCGACCCGGGGGAAGTCACGAAACTGGCGCTGGCGGTGCTGGCGCAGCAACCGCTGATGCGGGTCGAGTACTTGGAGGTTGTCGATCCGGACGACATGCAGCCGGTCGTGCGAATCGCGGGGCCGGTCCGCGTGGCGGCTGCCGTGTGGCTCGGCAACACGCGCCTCATCGACAACATGCTCTGCCAGCCGGGCCCGCCCGCGGCCCTGGCACGGATTCAGTAACGCCGGGAGCGCCCGCCGCCCGCACTCGCTCTCTGCGAAGTGTCAGGCGGCGAGTGGCGATCGCTTACCCCGCTCGGCGAAAGCGGGCCGATTGGGTTCGTTTTTTTTGAGTTAACATCTTTGTTTGCTGTTTTTTAGGCCTGGGAAATGGGTTCGTTTGGTAAAAAGGCCTCCGCCGGGCGACCGGTGGTGGGAAATCTAAGAAATAAAAGAGGTTGCAGCCGTGCAGTGGGCAAGCCCTCCGCAGCAGCGGGTGCGGGCTGCGGTCAGTCGCCGGATTCGGCGGCAGCGAGGTTCTGGAGTATGCGGTCGAGGCAGGCTTCGAAGGCTGCCACCTCCTTTGATGTGAAGCCGCGGTAGAAGACCGCCGTCATCCGTCGGGAGACCTGGCTGTAGAGCCTGTGCATGGCGCGGTTGGCCGGGGTCAGTTCGATGAGGATCTTGCGGCGGTCGTCGGCGCTGCGCACGCGAACCACCTGCCCCTGCGCTTCCAAGCGGTCCAGGGCGGTGGTCAGCGTCGATTTCACCAGGCCGGAGCGGCGCGCCAGTTCCTGGATCGTGAGCGGGCCCTCCTCCCACAGGACAAAGAGAATCCGGCCCTGCGCCGGCTTGATGCGTATGCCGCGCTCGCGGAGCATCCGTGCGAAGACACGGCCGCCGGTCTGATGGACCCTGGCGATGAGAAGACCGCCGCGACGGTTCCTCATACGTCGTCCACGCGGAAGGAAAACGGTTCGCTGCCCCACCAGCCCGACGCGCCGGAGGGCGTGACGCGGAGCACGCCGTAATCGGGGTCCGCCGCGCCTGCGGGCCAGTAGACGGACCAGCCATCGTGCCAGAGGGCGAGTTTGAGGGCCGGGTCTTTAAGGATCTCGGCGTGGCCGGAAAGCATGACGCCGCAGACGCTGGACGCGTCGCAGTAGTAGAGCGAGACCGCGGGATTCGCCCGGATGTCACGGATCTTACCGGAGGCGAGCGACGTGGCGAGGAGAGCCGTCAGGCCCTGCGCGCGGCAGCACGCGGCGGCCGAGGGGAAACGGTCCGTCCGCCGCAAATTCCACAGGGCGCGCAGGCGGGGGCGCGTGCCGTCTACCGTGGCCAGAAAGACGGCGTCGGATTCGTCCATCAGCTTGAGGCAGCGTTCCAGCGACTGAGGATCCGTGGCCATGCGGGCGCTTCCTCAATTCGCCGTGGCGAGCTGCGGGCGGGTCCAGGACCAGTGGGTCTGGACGATACGCCAGCCGCGGGCGGTCTTGCGGAAAACCTCCGTGCAGTTCCACAGCTCGACGCGGCCGGTGCTGCGGCCGGTGCTGCGGAAGTTGAAGGTGAGCACGGCGGCTTCCCCGAGCAACTGCACGTTGGGGTTGATGAGTTCGATGGTGAACTCCTCCTGGGGCGGCCTGAAAATCTTGTGATAGTACTCCCGCAACGCATCAAGGCCGTCGATGCGGCGTTCATTGAAGGGGTCGAAGTAGACGACATCGGGTTCGGAGAGTTCGACGAAGACGTCGATCTCGCCGCGCGCGCCGCGTTCCAGGGCGTCGCGTTCGAGAGCGATGATTTCCCGCACGGGGTCCGGGCCGGCGGCGGGCCGGACCTGCGCGGCGATGGCGAGGGCCGGCAATAGGGTGAAGAGCAAGGCTGAGTCGGGCAAAAGAGTCTCCTGGATCCTTCGAAACGGAATAAAACGATACCGAACTAAAATAGTACAATATCGAACTATCTGTCAACGGTCAAATGTGGCGCTCGGAATGGATGGAAAGACCGGCGCAAGGTTGCGGAAGACCGCCCGGCAACGGGCAGCCTCTCTTTTCCGGCCATTCGAGGCGCCGCAGCTCAGAGCGGCGGCAGATTCAGCCGGTGGCGGCACTCGTCCAGCATCGAAGCTGTGCGGGTGGCGCCGCAGCGGCTCACCCCGATCCGTTTCACTTCCAGCAGCGCGTCCAGGTCGCGTATTCCGCCGGCGGCCTTCACCTGCACCGAGGGCGGCGTGTGGGCGCGCATCAGCTTGAGGTCCTCGATGGTGGCGCCGCCCGTGCCGTAGCCGGTGGAGGTCTTCACCCAGTCGGCCCCAAGTTCCGAACTGATTTCACAGAGACGAATCTTCTGATCGTCGTCGAGGTAGCAGTTCTCGAAGATGACCTTTACCTTCTGGCCGGCGGCATGGGTGGCCTCGATGACGGCGGCCATGTCGCGCCGGACGTAATCCCAAGCGCCGCTCAACACGGCGCTGATGTTCACGACCATGTCGAGTTCCTCGCCGCCGTCGGCCAGGGCTTGCCGCGTTTCGGCCAGTTTGACGGCGGTGGTGTGCGCGCCGTGGGGAAAGCCGATGGTGGTGCTGGCTCGGACATCGCTTCCTTGCAGAGCCGCGGCGCAGCGGGCGAGCGCGTAGGGCAGGATGCACACGCTGGCGACGTCGTACTTCAACGCCAGGGCGATACCGGCGTCCAGATCGGCCTGCGGCAGGGCCGGGTTCAGGAGCGAGTGGTCGATCATCTTGGCGACGTCGGCGTAGGAATACGTCATGGCACTCCGATTATGCGCCTTTCGCCGTGGCGTTCGCTACGGTTGCTGCGATATATTGCCTGAGGGTCAAACCAAATTTATGAACAGACTTTGCATGCATCTAGCAACGCTACTGGCGCTCTGCCTGGCGCCCGTTTCGGCGCAGATCGGCAAGATCCCGGAAGGGCTCACGCCGATCTTCAACGGGAAGGACCTGACGGGGTGGCACGTCAGCCGCAGCAGCCATCACGGCACCATGCTGAACGCACGCGTGGAGAACGGCGAGCTTGTGATCGGACAAAATCCCATCGGAGAGGGCGGTATTCTTCTCACCGACAAGAGGTATAAAGACTTCGACCTGTATCTGGAGGTGAAGCCGGACTGGGGATGCGACGGAGGCATCTTCCTGCGCTCCAACGAGGACGGTAACGCCTACCAGATCACGTTGGACTACATGCCCAAGAACTCGATGGGCGCTTTCATCACCGAGGGCATCCCCGCGTTGAACGGCACCGGACAGCGGCGGGCCCCGGACGGGGAGAAGATCTGGAAGCGGGACGAGTGGAATTCGTTCCGGATCAAAATGGTGGGCGAAGTCCCCAAGGTGGAGATCTGGATGAACGGCGAGAAGATCGTGGATTACCAGGACGACGCCAACCACGCCCTGGGTGGCGCTTACGCCGGCATGATCGCCATCCAACAGCACTACACCAACCCGACCACGCCGCGCTCGGTTCCAAACGGCGTTCACCGTTTCCGTAATATCGCGATCAAGGAGTTGAACTAGCCATGCGCAGACAAACGTGTGTTCTCTCGCTTCTTGTGTTGCCGGGTCTGCTGCTGGCTCAAGAGGTAAGCACCAACAGCATTGGAATGGAATTCGTGCAGGTGCCGGCGGGCAGCTTCGTGATGGGCAAGTTCGAACCGAAGTGCGCGCCGGTGGGCACGCAGGGCAACGTGACGGAAGCGCAGTATGCCGAGTGCGTGAAGCAGGCCACGGCGGCCACGCGCCAAGGCTTCACGGCGACCATCCCGAGGGCGTTCGCCATCGGCAAGTACGAAGTCACGCAAGAGCAGTATCAGAAAGTGATGGGGACCAATCCTTCCTACCACACGCAGAAGGTGGTTGGCGCGGCGACCGGGAATTATCCGGTGGACAGCGTCAGTTGGGACGATGCCCAGGCGTTCGTGAAAAAGCTGAACGCCATGGAGAAGACAAATGCCTACCGGCTCCCCACGGAGGTCGAATGGGAGTACGCCGCCGCGGCGGGAACCGGCGACGACTGGCAGGGCGGAAAGACGGCGGACATCGCCTGGTTCATGAGCAACTCGGGCTACGTGACGCATGCGGTGGGCGGCAAGCAGGCCAACAAGTGGGGCATCCACGACATGCTCGGCAACGTCTGGGAGTGGGTGCAGGACTACTACGACTACGACGTGGTTCCGAAGGGGCCGAAGGGACCGTCCAAGGGAGACCGGCACGTGTTGAAGGGCGGCGGCTTCCAGGCGCACACCAAGAACGTGCGAGTGTCGGTGCACGCCGGCGGTCCTGGTAGCGTGATTTCGACCGGGCTGCGGATTGTGAAAGACGTCCTTTAACACCCGGAGCGGTTGAATACCGCAGGGTGAGGGCGGCGGGCCGTGGAAGTGCGGCCCGCCGTTTTTGTTAGAAGTCGATCGTCAGTCCAACCACGGCGCGGCGCATCTCTGCGGGACCGTAGACGTAGGCTGAATCGCGGCTCGGGCCCCGGTCCAGATCGCGCTGGTAGGCGTCTCCGATGTTCTGGAGATTGAAGTACAGACGCACCTGCGAACGGTCCTTCAAAAGAAAGGTGCGGCTGACGACGGTGTTGAACACCAGGAAGCGCCGGCTGCGCTCCAGGCGGTCTTCGGGGATGTAGCCGGCGTAGTGCGGCACCAGCATGGAACCGGTGTAGTCCGCGGTGCCGGTCCAATCGAGCCGGCCGGGCAGGTCCCAATCGAAGGTGAGGAAGCCGTAGGTGTTCGGTGCGCGGAAGAAGCGGCGTGCGCCGAACTGCTCCTCGGGTTGGTTCCAGCGTGCCCGTTGCAGGGTGAATCCGGCGCGCAAGCCAAGCCGCTGGGTGAGTTGCAACCAGCCGTCGGCGTCCAATCCGGCCACCCGGGCGCCGTTCCCGTTGATGCGGAGCAAGCGCCGGAAGGTCAGGTCGTGGGACTCGTCTTCTACCAGCGTGAAGGCGTCGCGCAGCGAGGTGTGGAAGCCGTTGATGCCGATCTCGTAGCGCCGCCCGCGCACGGAGCCGAATTGCTGGAGACCCGTGGTGAAGCTGCGCGACTTTTCCGGTCCGAGACCCGGCGCGTTCTGCATGACGAATCCTTCCCCACCCACCTGGGCGATGTGCAGGTCCTCGTCGAAGATGGCCGGCGCGCGGAAGCCGGTTGACAATGTGGCCCGCCACACCAGGTTCTTGGAGAGGCCCGCTTTCAGTCCCACTCGCGGGCTGGCGATCCAGCGGTCCACCTGATTGGACTTGTCGAAGCGGCCGCCGGCGATCACGGTGAATGCGGAGGTGGCGCGCCATTCATCCTGAAGGTAAAAACCGGAGTTGCTGAAACTGCCGCCGGTGGAGCGCTGGTAGGCTGGGGCGTTGTCCTCGACGTAGTCCCAGGCGAACTGGTATCCCGCCAGGATGGAGTGGCGGCCGGCCTGATGCGCGACCTGCGCGTCACCGATCCACAGCGGGTTGCGGGTGCCGCCGTAGGCGTTGGGATCCATGCCCGAGCCATAGTAGGTGTTGCGGTGATAGTAAGCGTGGCTGGCGCGGATGTTGTAGAAGGTGGTTGGAGTCAGCGCGTGGTTCCAGCCGGCGGTGGCGCTGTAGCGGCGGCTGCCGGCCTGCTCGGTGATCCAGGTCTGTTCGGGCGGCAGGTTGAGTTGGTCGCCGCCGCGCCGGAATTCATCCGAGATGAAGCCGTTGGTGGTGAGTTTGGCGCGTCCATCCAGGAAGCGGCGGAACAGGCCGAAGCCGCCGGAGTTCAACCGGCGCTTTCCGAGTTCGGTGAAGCCGTCGCGATCGCGGTCCACCGGGGTGCGGTTGGATCCGCGGTAATAAAAGTCGCCGGAGAACGCGCCAGGCAGGTTGACCAACTGGGCGGCGGCTCCGGCCTGCTGCTCGGGCCGGCCGTGGTGCCAGCCCGAAAGGACGTCGAGGCGGAGACGGTTTTCGCGGGGCTCCCGGCGAATCAGGTTGATGACGCCCGCGACGGCGCCGGGTCCGTAAAGCGCGGAGTTGCCGCCCTTGACGACTTCGATCTGATCCACCATGCCCGCGGGGATCTGCTCCAAGCCGTAGACGGCGGTGACGCCCGAGTAAGTCGGCAGGCCGTCTTCCAGAATCTGGGTGTAGGGCCCTTCCAGGCCGTTCATGCGCAGTTGCATGAAGCCGCAGTTCTGGCAGTTCATCTCCACGCGAACGCCGGCGATGGTGGCCTGGAAGGCCTCGGCCAGAGTGGTCTTGACCTGCTGCTCGACGAGTGCCGGGGTGATGAGCTGAGTCTGGATGGGCGCGTCCTGAATGAGGGCTTCCGTGCCGCTGCCGGTGACCACGATCTGTTCGGACACGACCGCGCGCGCGGCGAGTTCGACCGGCAGCGTCGCCTGTTCGCCCGGTATCAGCCCCGGCTGCCGGGATTCGTTCGGGTAGAAGCCGTCGGCCGAAACGACGACGCGAAATGCGGCGGCGGGCAACTGGCGGAAGACGGCGGAGCCGTCGTCGCCGGTCTTGGACTCGAGCCCGAACTCCGGGAGACGCACCGTCGCGCCGGCGATGGGCGCACCGGCGGCGTCGTGAACGCGAAGCATTAGCACGGCGCTTCCCGAGGACGGCGCCTGCGCGACGGCGGACGCGGAAAATAGAGAAACCACAAGCAACATGACGATAGAATGGCGAAGCATTACCAAACCTCCCTCTTTACACGCAAACTGGAACACGCACCGGCGGCGTGAAGCGATGCGCCCTCCGCCGGGACTGCGTCAGGCTGCTGGGATGGAAATGGGAGGCGCGCGGCCGGAGTGAGGGGAGTGAAGGAGGCGCGGGTGCCACTCGGGCTCGGCCAGGTGGAGCGTTGCGACCGTTCTAAGCGGGATCAGCGCCACGGCCTGGCTTGGGGCCGGTTCAGCCGCCAGGTGCTGGAACTGGCAGAAGGGACATACGCCGCGCTGCTGTTGCGGAGAGTCCTTGTGCAGCGGGCTGTAGGCGAGAATGCTGAGCGCGAGGATCAGGATGGCGCACGACAATGCTGCCGCGAGCCGCGTGGCCGCCGAAATCCCCCGCGATGGTGCCTTCACCTTCATGCAAATCGCTTGCAGCTAGAAGCATACCACGAAGTCCGATTTCCAGCAATCCCTTCCGCCGCCGCTGCCGATCGGAGGCGGGACGCCGCGATACAATGGGGCGCATGAGGAGCCCGGTGCGCGTCCGTCGACGGCGTTTCATCGGCATGGCCGCGGCGATGGCGATTCCGGTTCGCTTGGGCGCGTTCAAACGGCCGCCTGCGCCCGAGTTCGAGTTGCCCGATGCCAAGGGGAAGAAACGGAAGCTCGCCGACTTCCGGGGCAAAGTGGTCCTGCTGAATTTTTGGGCGACCTGGTGCCCGCCGTGCCGCGCGGAGATGCCGGAGTTGAACCGGTTGCACAGCGAGTACGCAAGCCGCGGCTTCACCGTGCTGGGCGTGGCGATGGACGAGCGCGGCTGGAGGGACGTTACGCCTTTCCTGCGCTCGCACCGCATCGACTATCCGGTATTACTCGGCAACGCGGAGGTGGCGAACGCCTACGGGGGGCTGCGCACCATCCCACACACGCTGTTTCTGGACCGCGAGGGGCGCGTGGTGGCGACCTACGGCGCGGTGGTGGACTTGCCGGCCTTCCGCAAGAGTATCGAGGCGATGCTCGCCGAAGCGCCGCCCGAGCGGTAGCGCGCCGGTCAGCGGATCTTGTAGCTCACAGACATTCCGTCGTTCTTCTGCATGGACGCCCGGATGATCACGGTGTCGTACAGAGGGCTGGACTGGATGTAGTCCAGGAAGTCGGGCATCTGCTTGGCGTAGTCGATGACGTTGTCGGCGACGACGGTGGCGCCCGGCTTCAGCTTCGGCTCCAACGCCTTCAGGTACTTCAGGTAGTCCGGCTTGAGGGCGTCGAGGAACACGAAGTCGAAGGGGCCTTCCAGGGTGGGCAGGACCTTCAGCGCGTCGCCCTGGACGACGGTGACCACCTTGGCGAGACCGGTCTTTTCGAGGTGTTGCCGGGCGGCAGCGGCGGTGCGGGCGTTGATCTCAATGGTGGTGAGCGTGCCGCCGGTGCGTTCGAATCCGATGCCCATGTTGATGGCGCCGTAACCGGTGTTGGTGCCGACCTCGACGCCGCGCTTGGCGCCCGTGGATTCCACCAGGATTCGGAGCATCATGGCGTCCCCGGCGGTGGTGTTGGATAGCGTCCAGGGGAACTTGTCGAGGTACTCCTTGCGGAAAGCCTCCGAAGAAGGCTCCTGAGCCGAAAGCACGCCGGCGCAGGGAATCAGCGCGGATAGCGCCAGCAACGGGACCCACGAGATCGTCTCCATCCGAAAACCTCCCCTTTCACAGCACCAAAAATGGATGATACACGTTGGGGAGCTTCAATTCCCCAATGGCCACAAGCGCGCCGCGTTCGTCGAGGGCCTTCACGTACCGGTTCGCCGGGCGCACGCGAAACGGGGAGACGCGGAAATCGCGGCCCTGGCGGATCTGGCCGGCGGTCAGCGCGTCCACGGTCTCGGCCGGGAACTGCGGGAGCAGTTGTGCGGCCGGAACCAACGCCTCGGCCAGCCGTTCCTCGCGGGCGAGTTCCTCCAGTTGCTCCAGGCTGCGCGCCTGCTCGATGGTGAAGTCGCCGGAAGCCGTGCGGCACAACTCTTCCAGGAACGCGCCGCAGCCCAGTGCGCGGCCCAGTTCGTGCGCGATGGCGCGCATGTAGGTTCCGCCGGAGCAACGAACCAGCACCCGGGCGCGGTTCGGCGCGTGTTCCAACAGGTCGATCGAATAGACCTTGACCTC
>CAZVIK010000113.1:0-1793 GCA_964627045.1 uncultured Solibacteraceae bacterium
CGCTTCTTCTCCGGCGATATGGGAGACAGGTACAGCCGTTCCGGCACCCGTATCTCCAAGGAACGCATGGCCTGCATCTGCCGCCGCCACGCTTCGGCGTCACTCTCCGGCAACAGGTCGATCAAACGAGGAACGGCCAGAAATAGAAACGCATGAAAGGCAACCGAGAGAACGAAGCTCCGCCAGTACCGCCGCTTGGGAAGAAGCGGTTCCCAGTAAAACTTCACCTCTAGCTCGGGGTCGAAGCCGGTTTCTTCGTAGAGTACCGGTTCGTCTTCCCAAGCTGGCATCGGCTGCATACGGCCCCCCGAACGGCGACTGTCCGCGCCGGCGCCGCGGCGCCGGTCAGTCGATCAAGCCCCCCACGCCGCGGATCTTCACCTGGGGCTTTTCCATCACCAGGGAGCGCAACCACTGGGACTGGCCGGCGTCCTTGCGCAGCGTAACCCCCTCGCGCGGCTGCGGCATTTCCACGAGCGCCTCCCCGGTGGGCATGTTCTTCAGGCCGAACAATGCCAACTCGAAGCGGTCTTTGACGCCGAGCTTCTGGAATAGTCTCGAAAGATACACCTTGACGGTGCCTTCCGAGATGAACAATGTCGCCGCAATTTCCTTGTTTTTCAAACCCTGGCTCAGCAGGCTCACCAACTGGCTTTCCCGGCGCGTCAGCGAGATGGTTCGCATGCTCGTGAAACTCGCCTTCAGCGTCTCTTCGAACCACAACCCGCCGTCGGCTACCATCTGGAGGCACTTCAGCAGGACCTCCGGCGGATGCGTTCTCCGGAGGATGCCGCGAACCCCGTGCTCAATCGACTGGTAGGCCAACTCCGTCGAGATCGACCGGACCCACAACACGATCCGCGTCCCCGCCAACTGCCGCTGGATCTCCAGCAGCACGCCGAACGTCAGATCCGGCGCCAGGTCCAGCAGCAGCAGATCCGGCTGGTTGGCCCGCGCTTCTTCGACCAGGGACGAAGTCTTGTGGCAAACGGCCGCCAACTCGAAGCCGGTCGAGGGCACCAGCACCTTTTCCATCCCGCAAGCCAGGATGGGCTCGTCCGTATATAAGAACAACCGGATCATAACGCTCCCTTCTTCAGGCGGGCGCCTCTGCGGTGCGTGACGCGCTCACGGCGCTGATCCCATAGACACACGGCCCCTTCCGGCACACGGACTCCACCTTCTGGGCCACGATTCCAGACCATGGGGCCTCAATATACCACGGTTTTGAAACATAATTCCAGGGTTTTTTTGTCTGTTTTCGAAGAATTCCCTTAGAAAGGATAGGACTTCGGGCCAAGAAGTACTAGCGCCGCGCGGCATGTTAACCGCAGCCGCTATTTCACTCATTCTAAAGATGTACTGCAACGATAACCTTAGTAAACAGACCGATGCTACCCAATTACGGTCTTGATGATCCCCCTCCCAAACCGTAAATTGGCTCATCAGCATGGAGAGGCGACGCGTCCCTAGGCTCGAAATCAATCTGTCCTGCCGGGTGAGTTCCCCGCGGCTGGCCGGTGCCCCCCTTTCCGGCGTCACCGAGAACATGAGCCGGGGCGACATTGTTGTATTGGTGGCCGGCGACGCCGGCGCGTGCGACCTGCTTTCGATGGGCGATCCCGTCATGGTCGAAATCGACTTGCCCGCCAACCATGCCTTTGGGCGCAAGTGCATGCAGTGCCAGTCCACGGTTGTGAGAGCCGGCCGGACCGAAGACGGCGCCGCGCGGCTGGCCATGCGCATTCACAAGATGAGGTTCCAGAGCCGGGGTGAAGGGCTCGCGCTTCGGG
>CAZVIK010000113.1:1803-12778 GCA_964627045.1 uncultured Solibacteraceae bacterium
TTCGGGAGGATCAAGGAGAAACCACGCGGCAGTTGCTGATGTGAGAGACCGGCTATGACCGCATCCAAGACCAATCCGCTGGTACGGGCGCTGCCGTCGCTGACCGACGTCGCGTTTCTCATGCCCATCGCCCTCCTGTTCCTGCGGATGGAGGGGGCCAAGCGCCTGCTCAGCGACGGGGATACCGGGTGGCACCTCCGCGCGGGGGAGTGGATTCTGGACAACCGGCAGGTTCCTCGGATTGACCTGTTCTCCTTCACCAAGTCCGGCGAGTCATGGTTCGCTTGGGAATGGCTTTGGGACGCCACCTTCGCCTGGCTCCACCGCACCGGCGGGATGGCGCTGGTGGTCCTGGCCAGCATGCTGGTGCTCTCGCTGACCTTTGTTCTGCTGTTCCGGATGGTCCGCCGTCAGTGCGGAAACGTTTTAATCGCCTTCGCTGTTACCTTCGCCGCCACCGCGGGCACTTCGTTTCACTGGCTGGCGCGGCCCCACCTGTTCACCCTTCTGTTTGTCGTGATCTTCGCCCGGGTATTGGAGGCGGCGCGGCTGGGCAGGACTCGCCTGCTGTTCTGGCTGCCCCCCATCATGCTGCTGTGGACCAACCTCCACGGCGGCTTCTTTGTGGGGATCATCCTGATTGGCTGCTACGCGGCCGGCGAGCTGTTGCATTGGCTGCTCGAAAAGGACCCCGCCGTGGCGCGAGCCGCCCTCGCCAGGAGCAAGCCGTTCGCCCTGGCGGCTCTGGCGTCGGCCGCGCTCACGTTCCTGAATCCTTACACCTACCAACTGCACGCGCACATGTACCGGTTTCTGAGCGGATCGTTTCACCTGCGCCTGATCAACGAATACCAGTCCACCAGCTTCCAAACCAACCTGGCGGCCTGGTACGAACCGCTCGTGCTGTTGGGCATCCCCGCGGCGGCCTGGTGTTTCTACCGGCGCCGCTTCGCGCAAGGAATCCTGCTGGCCGGATGGGTGCATCTCGGTATCTTCTCGGTCCGCAACCTGCCCATCTACCTGTTGCTGGCCGCGCCGGTCGTCGCCGCGATGTTGCACGAACTGCTGCTATTGGCCGGACGTGCGCCGCTGGCGGCATGGGTGGGAAAGAGCGTCCGCGCCTTCGAGAACTTCGCCCGCGATTTCGGAGCCAACGACGCCCTCCCGCGCTGGCACCTGGCCAGCGTGTTCGGCATGTTGGCGGTGGCGGCGGTGTTTTACGCGCCGGCACCTCCCCGCAGCTTCCGGGCCCAGTACGATCCCAAGGAGTTTCCCGAAGCGGCGGTCTCCGCCCTGCGCAGCCAGCATCTGCCGGGCGGCATCTTCACCGACGACGAGTGGGGCGACTATCTGATTTACCGTCTCTATCCCAATACCAAGGTCTTCGTGGACGGCCGCTTCGACCTGTACGGCGAGGCGTTCACCAAGAAGTACCTGGACCTGCTCAACGCCAAGTTCGGCTGGCAGGAGACGCTGGACAAGTACGACGTGGAGACGGTCCTGCTGCGAGTGGATACCCCTTTGACCGGCGCCCTCAAGGAATCCCGGCGGTGGCGCCCGGTTTACGACGACGGCCTTGCCATTGTGTTCCGCAGCCGCTCGGCCCCGGCCGGTCACGCCACGCCGGCCGAGGCCCCCTCGATGGCCGGGCTGACCGGGGCGCCTCCGAAGGTCCCCGCCGGGGATCGAGAATCTCAAGTCGCATGGACGACATGGAGAAGTAACGATGAGTAAACGATTTCTTTCCGTCCTGGTGTTCGCGCTGGTGGTTTCCTTGGGTGCGAGTTTTCTGATCTACCGTCTGATCGCCTCCAAGATCAACACCAGCGCCAAGCCGGTGACCACCGAGGTCATGGTGGCCGCCCGCAACCTGCCGGTGGGCACTCTGATCGGCGAAGGCGACCTCAAGACCGGCGCCTGGAGCGGCGCCTTGCCTGTCAATGCGGTGCAGAAGAAAGAGGACGCGCTTGGCCGTGGGGTCATCGCGAGCATTTACGAAGGCGAACCGGTGCTGGACATCAGGCTCGCGGCCAAAGGCGCCGGTGCTGGCATGTCGGCGACCATCCCTCCGGGGATGCGCGCCGCGGCCATCCGCGTCAACGAGGTCGTCGGCGTCGCCGGTTTCGTGGTCCCCGGACAGCGCGTGGACATTCTCGTGCTCGGCACGCCTCCGACCGGCGGGGACAAGACTGGCACCATCACCAAGACGATTCTCCAGAACATCGAGGTGCTGAGCGCCGGCCAGAACATCCAGAAGGACACCGAAGGAAAGCCCGTCACCGTCCAGGTGGTCAACGTGCTGGTGACGCCGGAACAGGCCGAGGTGCTCAGCTTGATCAGCAACGACATGCGGATCCAGTTGGTCCTCCGTAACCCGCTGGACACCAAGGAAGTCCAGACGCCGGGCACCGCGGCGGCCAACATCTTCTCCGGCACGCCGTTCAAGGCCGCGGCCGCGCCCAAGCCGGCGCAGTCCGCGCCCAAGCCCAAGCCCGTCGTGGTGGCCCAGGTCCAGCCTGAGCGGGCGCCCCAATCCGTGGTGGTCGAGGTCATTCAGGGGACCAAAAAGAGCGACGTCAAGTTCCAGGATGCTAAGGAACCGTCTGCGAGCGCGGAGGAACGAAAGTGACTTCCCATATCCTTCACAAAGCCGGAATCATCGCCCTTTCGGCGGGGCTGCTGTGGGTGCCGGCCACGGCACAGGACAGCGGCGCGGCGCGAGATCTGTTTGTGACCGTAGGCAAGTCTCTCGTAGTGGACAGCCCGGTCGTGATTCAGCGCGTGGCCATCGCCAATCCCGAACTGGCCGAGGCCCTCGCCGTCAGCCCGCGCGAAGTCCTGGTCAATGGACGCACCGCCGGAGAAACCAGCCTCATCATCTGGCAGCAGGGCGGCAACCGCCTGATCTTCGATCTCAATGTCCGCTCCAGCGCCTCGACGCTGGATGCCGTCAAGCGCGAACTCGCGCAGGAGTTGCCCGGCCAGGAGGTCGCCGTCACCTTCGAGAACAACACGGTTTTCGTCCGCGGCACCGTGAAGGACCTGGTTTCGGCCGAGCGCGCCATGAGCATCGCCGCCACCCTCGGCAAGACCGTCAATCTTTTGAACGTCGCGGTCCCGCCCACCGACGCCCAGATCCTGCTGAAGGTCCGCTTCGCCAACGTCGACCGCGCCGCCTCCAGCGAACTGGGCGCCAACCTGCTCTCCACGGGCGCGGGTGGAACCCATGGCCGGGTCACTACCGGCCAGTTCAGCGCTCCCAGTGCCACCACCCTGCAAGGCGGCGCCCAGGGCATCACCCTGACCGACGCGCTCAACGTCTTCCTGTTCCGGCCTGACCTGAACCTGGCCGCCACCATTCAGGCGCTCGAAAACAAGCGTCTCATTGAAACGCTGGCCGAGCCGACCGTGCCGGCCATCGACGGCAAGCAAGCCAGCTTCGTGGCGGGCGGCGAGTTCCCCTTCCCGATGGTCCAGGGCGGAGCGGGCGTAGGCGCCGTCACCATCCAATTCCGCGAGTACGGGGTGCGGCTGTCGTTTCTCCCGAGGATCACGCCGCGCGGGACCATCCGCCTGCGGGTGTCGCCGGAGGTCAGCTCCATGGACTACGCCAACGCTGTGACCTTCCAGGGCTACACCATCCCCGCGCTCAGCACGCGCAAAGTGGATACCGAGATCGAACTGGAGGGCGGCCAGAGCTTCGTCATCGCCGGATTGCTGGACAACCGCGTCACCGAATCGCTAAGCCGGATCCCCGGGCTCGCTAACATCCCATTGCTCGGCAAGTTGTTCCAGTCCCGCAGCCGTATTAAAAGCAATACGGAATTGCTGGTGATGGTGACGCCCGAACTGGTGCGCCCGGTTCCGGCCGGCCAGCGCACTCCGCAACTTCCCCTGCCGGTGCCGCTTTACGAAGGCTCGGCCAGCGCTCCCCCCCGGCATCCCGGCTTGGAGACCACCGGTCCGGTCCCCGTGAATCCGCCCAACAACACCATGCCCATTGAAGAGCTCATCCGCAGCCTGAGACCGGCGGCGGAGAACTCCACGGCGGCTCCCTCGTTCGGCACCGAGCCGGCGACGGCGGCCCCGGCCGCCCCCGCGGCTGCACCACCGGCCGCCGCCCCGGCCAGGTCCAACGCCCCGGCGGCAGGCTAGCGCCGGAATCTTCAAGGAGGAAATGCTTGACCGCGCAGATCACGCTCGGGTTGGTCATCAGCTCCAAAGAGTGGATGCAGGAAGTGCAGTCCTGCCTGGAAGGGACCGGTGCGCGCACCGTTTTCGAACAGGCGGAGACCGGCGACCTGGCGTCCTTCCTGGAGAAGATCGAGCGGATCCGTCCGGATGCGGTGCTGATCGATCTTACCCGCGTCCGGGACTCGCACGACGAGCTCATCGGACAGATCAAGGGCACTTCGGCCGCGCCGCTGGTGGTCGCCCTTCACGGCTCCTCGGACCCGGAAGTGATCCTCTCGGTGATCCGCGCCGGCGCCGACGAGTACCTCTATCCCCCGGTTTCCGCCAACCTGGCCAAGGCGCTGGACCGGCTGGCCGGGCGGACCCGCCAGCGCCAGAATCAGAACGCCACCGCCGGCCGCGTCCTTGGCTTCTTCTCGGCCAAGGGCGGATGCGGCGCCACTACCATCGCCTGTCATGCGGCGGTCGAACTGGCGCGGCAGACCAACCAGGAAGTCCTGCTCGCCGACTTCGACATGGACGCCGGAATGGTCGGCTTCCTGATGAAGTCGAAGTCCCGTTACTCGATCCTCGACGCCACGGCCAACACCCACAGGCTGGACGCCAGCTACTGGCGGGCCCTGGTTTCCAACGGCACTCCGCGGCTCCAGGTGATCCGCGCCCCCGGTGCCGTGCTGCAACGCGAAGAGCCCAAGGTGGAAGACATCCAGACCGTCACGCGGTTCATGCGCTTCCAGTACGACTGGACGGTCATCGACCTCGGACGCGGCATGAACCCGCGGTTGATGAGCGCCCTGGAAGAGGTCGACGAAGCCTTCATGGTGACTACCTTGGACGTGCCCGCGCTTCACCAGGTGCAGCAGATTACGCGCAGCCTCCTGGACGGCGGCTACAACCAGAGCCGCATCCGCCTGGTGCTCAACCGCGTACCCAAGACCCCCGATGTGCTCCCCAGCGAACTGGAGGGGCTGCTCGGCATTCCGGTCCACGCCATGCTGCCGGAAGACCACGGGTCCATCTATGAAGCCTACGCGGAAGGGCAACTGCTGCCCGCCAATTCGCTTCTCGGCCGCCATCTGGCGAAGTTGGCGTCCACCGTCGCCGGCATTCAGGATCAGCCGGCCGCAAAGAAAAAGTTCTCGATTTTCGGCACATAGGAGTCTTAGACAATGGCCACGGCATCCAGTCCGGCGATGAAACCGCTTGCGGGGAGAGACGGCGCTCCGGGAGCGCGCGTCAACGCGCGGTCCTACACGCCCGAATATCAGGATCTTAAGTTCACGCTTCACCGCAAGCTGCTCGACCGCATCAACCTCGAGATTCTTTCCTCGATGGCGGGCGAACGCGTCCGCAATGAGATCCGCAACGCTCTCAGCCGTCTCATCGACGAAGAGAAGACCCCGCTCAGCTTGGTCGAAAAGGAACGGGTCATCGACGAAGTCCTCAACGAGGTCTTCGGCCTGGGCCCGCTCGAACCCCTGCTGCAAGACCCGACCGTGAATGACATCCTGGTGACCACGCCCCGGCTGGTGCACGTCGAGCGCGCCGGCAAGTTGTACCGGACCCCGGTCGAGTTCAAGGACAACGCCCACCTGGTCCGCATCATCGAACGCATCGTGTCCCGCGTGGGCCGCCGCATCGACGAATCCTCGCCGATGGTGGACGCCCGCCTGCCCGACGGATCGCGCGTCAACGCCGTCATTCCGCCCGTGGCCGTCGATGGCCCGCTGCTCTCTATCCGCCGCTTCGGCAAGGACCCCCTGCAGGCCGAGGACCTGGTCAAGAACCTGACCTTCACCGAAGGCATGCTGCAACTGTTGCAGGCCTGCGTGAAGGCCCGCCTGAACATCATCATCTCGGGCGGAACCGGCGCCGGGAAGACCACGCTCCTCAACGTGCTCTCCGGCTACATCCCGGAAGACGAACGGATCGTCACCATCGAGGACGCCGCCGAACTCCAGATGCGCCAGGTCCACGTGGCGCGCATGGAAACCCGGCCGCCCAACATCGAAGGCCACGGCGCCATCCGCATCCGGAACCTTGTCATCAACGCCCTCCGTATGCGTCCGGACCGCATCATCGTCGGCGAGGTCCGCGCCGACGAAGCGCTGGACATGTTGCAGGCCATGAACACGGGCCACGACGGATCGCTCACCACCGTCCACGCCAACAGCCCCCGCGACGCCATCGGCCGCCTCGAGGTGATGGTCGGCATGGCCAATTCCAACATGGGCATCCGCGCCATCCGCCAACAGGTGGCCTCGGCCATCGACCTGTTCGTGCAGATCGCCAGGATGAGCGACGGCAGCCGCCGCGTCACCCACATGACCGAATGCGTGGGGATGGAGGGCGATCAGGTAACCAGCCAGGACATCTTCTTGTTCGAGAAGACCGGCATCGGAGAGAACGGACGCGTTAAGGGGCGGTTCCGCGCCTCCGGCATCCGGCCGAAATTCTACGAACGGCTGGCCGCTTCGGGCATTCACCTGCCCGCGTCGCTGTTTCAAACGGTGGTGGAACTCCGTTAGGAGACGGCCATGGGGATTGTCTACCTCAGCTTTTTTGTGATTCTGGCGGTGGTGCTGATCACCGTCAGCCTCGGCTGGGCGGCGCTGGAGGCGCAGCGCAAGAAAAAGGTCGTCGGGATGCTGGAAACCGTCGCCGGCAAGATGCCGGAGGCCGAGACCACCGTCCTCAAAGACGCCGGCGTGTCGCGCGAGGACATCGTTACGCGTCTCTTGGCCAACCTGGATCTCTCCAAAAAGCTCCACGCGCAGATTCAGCAAGCCGGGCTCGATTGGACCGTCGGCAAACTGTGCCTGGTCTCCCTGGTCACGGCGGTCGTCGGCCTGCTCATCGGGTTGCGGTTTAACATCCTGATGTCTCCGGCGCTGAGTGCGGCCGCCCTGGCCGTCGCCGGTGCCTTCTTGCCCTACCTGTTTGTGCTCAAGAAGCGAGGCAAGCGCCTGGCGATGTTCGAGGAACAATTCCCCGAGGCGTTGGACTTCCTGGCCCGGGCCATGCGCGCCGGCCACGCCTTTTCCGTCAGCCTCGAGATGCTCTCCGACGAATCGCCCGAACCGCTGGCACGGGAGTTCCGCCAGGTGTTCAACGAGCAGAACCTCGGTTCGCCCATCGAACAGGCCCTCAAGAACCTCGCCGTCCGCATGCCCCTGATCGACGTGAGTTTCTTCGTTTCCGCTGTCATTTTGCAGAAGGAAACCGGCGGCAACCTGAGCGAGATCTTGAACAAGCTCTCCTATGTAATCCGCGAGCGTTTCAAGCTGAAGGGCCAGGTGAAGGCCGCCAGCGCGCACGGCCGCGTAACCGGTTTGATCCTGACGGTGATGCCGATCGTGTTGATGTTCGCCCTGATGGCCATCGCCCCGGGCTACTTGCAGGGAATGGCCAAAGACTCGGATGGAAAGTGGTTGATCGTGGGTGCCATCGCCGGGCAATTCCTGGGGTATTTTTTCATCCGGCGAATCATCAACATCAAGGTCTGATTTCGGGAGACTCGCTATGGCAATTCTGGTTTCGGTGATCTTGTTCCTCTTCCTGATGGGCACGATCACGGTTTTCGGCTATCGCCGGTACGCCAAGCCCGGCCGCGTGTACGACACCCTCGGAACCGCCGCCGCCGCCGCACCGGAGACGGCGCTGCTGGACGCCCCGTCCCCCTCCCAGGGCCTCTTCGTCAAGCTGACGCAACAGATCGGCGAAAAAATCCCCGCATCCGACCAGGATGTCACCGCCGCCAAACGCCTTCTGGTCGCCGCGGGCCATCGTTCGGACACCGCCGTCCGGATCTACCTTGGCACCCGCGTCGTGCTCGCGATCGGACTGTTGATCGTGGCCTTCCTAAGCCGGAACGTCGTCACCGACAACCCGGTGCTGCGGATCGTCTTCGTCATCGGCGCCGCCGTGGTCGGCTACTTCGGCCCTTCGTTCGTGCTCGAGCACATGGTCACCGCGCGGCAGGAACGGTTGCGCCTCTCGCTGCCCGACGCGCTGGACCTGATGGTGGTTTGCGTCGAGGCGGGCTTGGGGTTGGACCAGGCCATCCGCGCCGTCAGCGAGGAACTCCGCATCACCCACAAGGACATCAGCGACGAGTTGGGATTGGTCGTCCTCGAAATGCGCGCCGGCAAGCGCCGCGCCGACGCCCTCAAAAACCTGGCCGACCGCACCGGCGAATCCGAACTCCGCAAACTGGTGGCAATCCTCGTTCAGGCGGACCGTTTCGGCACCAGCATCGCCGAATCCCTCCGCACCCATTCCGATTTCATGCGCGTTCGCCGCCGCCAGGAGGCCGAGGAGCGCGCCGCGAAGGTCGGCGTGAAGCTGGTGTTCCCGATCTTCTTTTTCATCATGCCGGCGATGTTGACCGTCGCCGCCGGTCCGGGTTTGTTGCAGGTGTTCAAGTATTTGTTCCCGATGATGAGGAGCTACGGGCAATAGACGCAATCAGTTCAATACGAAGGGAGAACCAGAAACATGGACAACACGATGATGTCGGCGATTCTGTGGATAGCGGCAGGAGGTATCCTGGGACTCTATCTGCTTCGGCGGCGTAAACGCAACGTCATGGGCAAGTAGGCCCGTCAAACCGTTTTCAGCCCGGCCGCCGAGGTGATGGTACACCCGGCGGCCGGTCGTAATACCGATGCAAGACGCAACACCCGCAATCCTCGCGGCTCTCAGCGCCGCCCAGAACCCGGACGGCGGTTGGGGCTACCAGGACGGCGGGAGTTCCTGGACCGAGCCGGCGGCGTTGGCGTTGTTGGCTCTCAGAGGACATCCGCCGGCGGACGCCGTCGAGAAGGGCGTCGCGTACCTGCTCTCCTCGCAACGCGCCGATGGCGGCTGGGCGCCTCGAAGATCGGTTGATCAATCCACGTGGGTCACCGCACTGGCCTTGCTGGCATTGGGCTCGCGGCTCCCTCGGGAGAGCCTTGCCCGCGCCGTGGAGTGGATCGGCCGCCAGCGCGGGGAGGACTCCGGCTTTTTCTATAAGCTGCGCCACCGCATGCTCGGCATCCCGGCGGCGGGTGCGGCGGGAGAAGGCTGGCCATGGTTTCCCGAAACGGCCGCCTGGGTCACGCCCACCGCGCTCACCATCATCGCCTTGGACCAGTCCGCGCGCCACGGTGCACAAGGTGTCGCCGTTGCGCGCGTCCGGCCCGCCCGCGAGTTCCTCTGGTCGCGCACCTGCCAGGACGGCGGCTGGAACCATGGCTCCACGCGCGCGCTCGGCTATGAGGCCAACTCCTACCCGGAGACCACCGGCGTCGCGCTGGCGGCGCTGGCAGGTTCTGCATCCCCGAAACTGGCCGCCGCCCTGGGCGCGGCCGAACGCCACATCGCCACCTGCCGTTCCTCCAGCGCCCGCAGTTGGCTGCGCATCGGCCTGGCCGCGCACCGGCGCGCCCCCCGGTCTTTGCCGCCCGAACCTCCCCTGCGCGGCTGCATGGATCGCGCCCTCTTCGTGCTCGCCGAGCGCGCCTCGGCCGGCCGGAGTCCGTTCGGAGATTAGCGATGCCCCATGAACTCCGCCGACGGGATCTGCTGGCCGCCTCCGCCGCGGCCCTGGCTTGGAGCGGCTGCTCGCGAAAGCCCCGGCCCGGCTCCGAGCCGCGCGTCTGCATCCGCCGCGCCGCCTATGACGGGGCCCTGCCCGGCGTCGTTCGGGAAATCCTCGCCGAACTCGCGCCCGCCGTCCGCGGTAAGCGAGTGGTATTGAAACCGAACCTTGTGGAGTTCGACCCCGGTACAGCCATCAACACCAGCCCCATGGTCGTGCTGGCCGCCTGGGAGGCATTCCGTGCCTTGGGTGCCGCCGAGGTCCGCATCGCCGAAGGGCCCGGGCACCGCCGCACCACGCTGGATCTGGCCGAAGCCGCGGGCTATTTCGGCGTCATCCCGGATTTCGAGCGCGTCTTCGTCGATCTGAACCTGGACGAGGTCGAGCGCGTGGACCTCCCGCGCGCCGCCGGCAAGCTCGGCTCCCTCTACTTGCCCAAGACTGTATTGGACTGCGACCTGCTCGTCTCCATCCCGAAACTCAAGACGCACCATTGGGTGGGCGTCACTCTCGGAATGAAGAACCTGTTCGGCCTAGTGCCGGGCGCCGTCTACGGCTGGCCCAAAAACGTGCTGCACTGGGCCGGCATCGAAGAGAGCATCGTGGCTATCAACTCGGCCTTCCCGCGCCTGTTCACGCTGGTCGACGGCATCGAGGGGATGGAGGGCAACGGGCCCATCCAGGGGCGGCGTAAGCACGCCGGCGTCATCGTGGGCGGAAGCGACCGCGTCGCCGTCGACGCCACCTGTTGCCGTCTCATGCGGATCGATCCCACGAAAGTGCGGTATCTGCGGATGTTCGAAACCCAGGGACAGACCTCGGCCGGAAACGTCCGCCAGACCGGCGAACCGCTCGACGCGGTGGGCGCTCCGTTCGAACTGCTCCCCGACTTCCAGTCTCTCCGCCTGGCTTAGAGCGAATCCATGGGAGGCGCGAAACCACGAGCACGCTTCCACCCGTCACAGGATGCCACCGCACGCCGCGAGCGATAGAATAGACCGAGGCTGACGCGCCTTCCCACTCATGCGAGCCATTGCCGTCGTCCCCACCTATAACGAACGTGAGAGCCTGCCGGCGTTCCTGGAAAAGTTCCGCCAATCGGCCGAAGGCGTGGACCTGCTGATCGTCGACGACAACTCTCCGGACGGAACCGGCCGCATGGCCGACGAGGCCGCCCAGGCCGCCGGCGGGCGCATC
>CAZVIK010000114.1:0-9334 GCA_964627045.1 uncultured Solibacteraceae bacterium
CGCCGCCCACCCGCCGTAGTCCTCACCAATTAAATAAACGGGGGAGCCATTAGGCCCCCCCGTGGAAACCAAGCTGACGGTGCGCTAGAAGTCCAGGCGCAGCGCCATCTGAACGTTGCGGTTGCCGTCGCGGTAAGAAGGAACGTAACCGAGGTCGGTCGTGTTCCAGGAGGTATCCGCGTACAGGTTGGCGTGGTTAAACGTGTTGTAGGTCTCCAACCGGAACTGGAGTCTGTAACGCTCGTTAATCTGGAAGTTCTTGTTGAGCCCCAGATCCAGGTTCCAATTGCCGGCGTCGCGGAAAGAGTTCCGTCCGACCATGTTCTTGTTGAACGGCCCGAAGTCGCTCCAGAGAACCTTTGAGGTGTAATCGGAGTTTACGCCGTACATGCTGTAGTCGTAAAACTTGTTGGTGTTTGGCGTCGAAAGCGCCGGCCCGTTGGAGTCGCCCTTCACATTGGTGATGCTCTTGTCGAAGAAGCCATACGGGCAAGCGTTGTAACCCCACGTGCAATCGTAGAGCGAGTACGGGAATCCGGTGCGGGCCGTGAAGATCGGGTTGAAGCTCCAACCTTCCAGGATGTAGCTCAATGCCTTGCTGCCGCCCGTGAGACTGGAAAGCGGCAGGTCCCAGGTTCCGCTGATCGCCAGACGATGCCGCTGGTCGAAGTACGCGTTACTGCGCTCGAGCAACGGGTTGTAGCGGTCCAGAAGGCCCAGGTTCATCTGGTTGCCCGAACTGCTGAAGGTGTCGCTCAAATTGTCGATGGCGTGGCCCCAGGTGTAGTTGACGCGCATGCCGGTCAAGCCGATGCTCTTAATGCTCCGCACATCGAGCCGGGCATTCATCGAGTTGTATAGCGACACGCCCAACTGACCGCGCAGGTTGATCCCGGTGTACCGGGTGGGAAGCACGCGGCTCACGCAGTCGCCGTCGTCCGGAGTGCAGGCATCGCCGAGATAAAAGTTGCCGCCGCCAACCGGATTGGCGTTCTCGATCGAGTACAGGTCAACACCCTTGGAGCCCGAGTACTCCAGGGCGGCCGTGATGTTGTTGGTCAGCGCACGCTCCAGCGAAAGGCTGAAAGAGTGTGAGTAGGCATTGGTGACGTCCTGCTTCACCGCGCGCAAGCTCACCTTTGGCAGAGCCTTTGAACCGGTGGAACCGGCCAGAGGACCGACGGCCGCCGTCGTAATGTCGATCGATGGAACGTCGCTTCCCGCAATCAGTGAAACTACGCCGTAGTTCGGCGGATTCTGAATCACGTTAAACGTGACGTTGCCGAAGTTCCTTTCGTAGTACATGCCCCATCCGCCGCGCAGGCTGGTCTTGCCGTCGCCGAAGACATCCCAGGCGAATCCCAGGCGCGGGGAATAGTTGTTCCAATCCTTGCCCCACAGGCCGCCCACCGGGCTGTCAGGAGCGAGCTGCACCGAGCCGGCTCGAACCTGGGCCGGATAGGTCGAACCGGACCCAAGGTAAAAGTTGGAGTCCAGCTTCGGATCGCGGTTATGCTGAACGCCGAAGTACTCCCAGCGCAGACCCAGGCTCAGGGTCACCACCCGGGAAACCTTGAAGGAGTCTTGCACATAGTACGCCAACTCGTGATAGCGGTTGGACCGGCTGAAATTTGGCTGGCCTACCGGAAGCGTCACGGTGCAGGAGGCATCCACTACGGCGCCGCAAGGATACTTGCCCTGCGGGTTGATGGCGCCGTTGTAACTGTATGCCTTGCCGGCGATAAAGTTGTCCATGGCGTTGCCGAATTGGCCACCGCGCCCTAACTGCATCACGGAGTTCATGTACGCACCGAACGTATGGTTGTCCTGGATGTAGGTATAGGCCCCACCAAAACGCAACTGGTGCTTGCCACGGCTGTAATTGAAATCCTGGTACAACTGCGCCAGGTTCTGCGGTCCGCCGGAGGGAATTCCGTTACCGGGGCTGAAGGGAAGGTAGCCCGGGAATCCCACGCGGCTGCCGAAAATCGACGCCGCAGTCGTGCCGTAGACGTACAACGTCGGTGTCGCCGGATAGTCACCCAGCGGCTGCGTCTCGTTCAGCCGGTTAAAGACCACCTTGGACTGCATAGAGAAGGTCGGCGTGAATGTGTGCAGAAGCGATGCCAGGTAGTTCTGCTTGAGGTCGTCCTCCCCGGTATCGAAGCCCTGGTACGGGCTGTCGGCCACGACGCCCGGCAGGTAGTTCGCCTTCTGGATGGCGATGCGGCCGTACAACTGCGTGGCGCTGCTCACGTTGTAGTCAATGCGCCCGACAAGCTGATACTCGTTCCTTGGGTCGCCGCCGCCGGAATCGGCGGGATAGGCGTAGGAGATCCGGCGGAACATGGCGGTAGACCCCGGAAGAAGCGCGCAACCGCCGCCCACCGCCCCGTTGGAGCAGGGATTAAAGCCCGCGGCCACGAGTTGGTCCTTCGTAAAAGTCCCAAGGTCGGCGACATCCGACCGCACCTTGCCGTAGGTGCTGAAAAAGTTCTTGGTGTTCGCCGCCGACGCGTTGATCAGGCCGTCGGCCGGAATCCACACCGTCCGGCGCGCCGCGCTGCGGATCCGGAACCACTCGATGTTGTTAAAGAAGAACAGCTTGTCCTTTTTGATCGGTCCGCCGATGGAGTACCCGAATTGGTTGCGCGTGAAAACCGACTTCGGAAGCTGGTTCGCGTTATTGTCGAAGTAGTTCGAAGTCAGCTTGGATACGCGGTTGTACTCGTACGCGGACCCGTGGAACTCGTTGGTGCCGCCTTTGGTCACCACGTTGACCACGCCACCGGAAGCCCGGCCGAACTCCGCCGTGAAGTTGCTGGACAGACGGCTGAACTCCTGCACCGAATCCTGAGGCACAGACTGGCCGAGCGTCGCCGTGAATTCGTTATTGTTCGCGGAGCCGTCCAGCAGGATGTTCGTGGATGAAGCGCGTTGGCCATTGATTGCGTAGCCAACGCCGCGGCCGTCTGGCGCTCCGTCGGAGACGTTGCCGGAAGTCGCCACCAGGTCGTACGGATTTCTCGTCAGGGTCGGCAGGTCTTCGATGTTCTGCCGGTTGACCACCGTCGCCAGCGTCTGCGTTTCGACGTTGACCTGGCCGGCGGTTTCGGTCACTTGCACCACCGTCTCGGCCCGGCCTACCTCCATGCGGATGTCCACGCCCACGCGGGAGCCCACCGCGACCACGACGGCCTGCGAGTACCGCGAAAAGCCCGCGGCCTCAGCCATCAGTTCATAGTTTCCCGGCAGAACGCCCGGGATCAAATACAACCCGGAATCGTTGGACTCGACCTTGCGCACCAGACCCGTCGCGACCGACCTAAGGCTCACGGTCGCCTTGGGAATTCGCGCCCCGGTCGGGTCGAGAACGCTCCCGGTCACCTGTCCGGTTTCGGTCTGCGCCATCGCCAGGTTAGCGATAAGCAGCACCGAGAGCACCAGCAGCAGAATTCGAAAATGTCTCATACCCCTTGCTTCCCTTTCTTTCCCGTTTACACCGGTGAACTTCGCCGCGGTCGCCCGCAGCCCCACTGCTTCTTGCCAAATCTCGTATGAAGCCCCTGATCGCTCGGCAACCCGGAATAAGGGACAACCCATCCGTCCCTTACCCGATCGCCGCGTTCTTTGGATCCGGCCCCCACTCTTGCACGCCGCAAACCAAAACCGATGTTTGCGTAAAGCGCCTGCTTTACAACAACGTGACCCTCTTCAGCGACGCGGCTGACGCCGGATCTCCCGTTTGCGGAAGCCCAAAATCCCAACACCCACAACCCGGAGCCCAAAGCAAACGGATTCCAGCGGCCCCAGTCAGCACCACGCTTCGGTGCAGCTACGTGGCCGAGGCCTATCCTGGAATTTTATCACTGTTAATACGTTGTTTTGAAACTGGATTGTTAGGAAAAAGTACTACGTGGCGGCTGGCGCAAAAAGGGGGGTGTTTACGATGCCCTAATTGTTGGGTATCGTGTCAGGCCGGTGGCCGCGCCCGGAGGCCTGTGCCCTGCGTGCGGAACTCGTACTTCTCGATCACCACGGCTACCTGGTTGCCGCGGCATCGGACGATCTTGCCGCTGGCGACCAGCTTCAGCGCGCACTTCCCGTCCAATTGGGCCGGCCAACTGATGGCCAACTCCACCCGCTTGCCCGGTGCCAGCGGTCCTTCCGCGACGAACTTGACGCCGCTGCTGCTCACATCGACCGTGTGGCCTACACCGCTTTCCTGCGCCCCGCGCCCGCTGATGATCTTGTACTTGACCTCGCGCGCGATCGGGAACCGGTCGCTGACGCGCCGCTCCGGTATCCCGAACGGGATGGGCAAAGGTTCGTTCCGGCTACCAAGCACTGTGGTCGATTCCTCCGATGATCCCAGCATGCCGCCTCGCCCGCCGCGGCTCCAATAGGCGCTTGGTCACAATCGATTGGGACGGTAGTACTAAGTTAACCGCACTAACCATCTTGGTGCGAAGGACTACTGTGTTTTCCCGCGGCGCTGGCGCAGCTCCTCCAGCCGCTCCCCGGCACGCTTTTCCAGCCCGCGATCGGATGGGAAGTAGAACCGCGTGCCGGCGAGAGAATCCGGCAGGCACTCCATGTCCGCCACAGCATCCTCGAATTGGTGAGCGTGCTTGTAGCCTTCGCCGTAGCCCCATTCCTTCATGGCACGGGTCACTGGATTCCGCAGATGCATTGGAACCGGCTCGGAAATCCCGCTCCGTACCTGTTGCTGCGCCCGGTTCAGCGCCTGGTAGGCCGCGTCGGACTTTTGCGCCAGCGAAAGGTAGATCGCCGCCTGCGCCAACGCCTGATCCCCTTCCGGCATCCCGAGAAAATGTACGGTCTGCATCGCGGCGACGGCCTGTTCCAAAGCACGCGGATCGGCCAAACCTACGTCCTCGATCGCCATGCGGATCAGCCGCCGTGCGATGTAGAGCCGGTCCTCTCCTCCCTCCAACATCCGCGCCAGCCAGTAGAGCGCCGCATCGGGATCGCTCGAACGGACCGACTTATGCAAGGCCGAGATCAGGTTGAAGTGCTCCTCACCCGACTTGTCATACAGCGCCGTCTTCCGTTGGATGGCGTCTTCCACCGCCTGGCGCGACAGTTCGCCCCCTTCGGAGGCAGCCGCAGCCGATTCCAGTGTGTTGTAGGCCGCCCTCGCGTCACCCCCGGAGTAAATGGCAATCTGCTCCAGAAGATCGTCGGTCGCGGCCAGCTGGCGGGTACCCAGGCCGCGCTCGGCGTCCTCCAGCGCGCGCCGTAGCAACACCATCACCTCGGCGGGATTCAGCGCGCGCAACGCATAGACCTGCGCCCGCGAAAGCAGCGCCGAGATGACCTCGAACGACGGGTTCTCGGTAGTTGCGCCGATCAGGATCACGTCTCCCCGTTCCACGAAGGGGAGAAACGCGTCCTGCTGCGCCTTGTTGAAGCGGTGTATCTCGTCGATGAACAGGACCGTGCGGCGTCCCAGGCGCCGGTTTCGCTCGGCCTGCACCATGACCTCTTTGATCTCTTTGATGCCGCTCAACACCGCGCTGAAAGGCACAAAGTCGCAGCGGGTCATCCGCGCGACCAGCAGCGCCAGCGTCGTCTTTCCAGTGCCCGGCGGGCCCCACAAGATCGCCGAGCCCAGGTTGTCGTTCTCGATCCTAACCCGCAGCGGCTTGCCCGGGCCCAGCACGTGCTCCTGCCCGATGTACTCCTCCAGGCTTTGCGGGCGCATGCGGTCGGCCAGCGGACCGTGCGACGCCGTGGCGCCGCTGGGAGGAGTGGAGTCGAAAAGGCTCATCGAATGGCTCCGCGCTGGCGGCTGGCTTCGTAGAGCAGCACCGCTGCGGCGACGGCCACGTTCAACGATTCAACCCCGCGCGTCGGGACCGTGACCGGGGTGGCATCCGCCCACCGGACGGCGTCCAGCCCACTGCCTTCCGCGCCCACGACGACGGCGCAGGGGACCGTAAACCCGATCTCGCAGGCGGGCGCCCCCCCGGTGGGCTTGGCCGCGAAGACGGCCAGACCGCGCTCCTTGGCGGCGGCCATCAGTTCGGCGGCACTCACGCCACAGACCGTGGGAACTCGAAAGACCGACCCGGCCGAAGCCCGTAACGCCTTTGGGCTCAAAGGATTAACGCCACCCTTCAGAAACGCCACACCGGAGGCGCCAAACGCTTCAGCCGCGCGAATCACTGTGCCGGCGTTGCCGGGGTCCTGCACTCCGTCCAAAACCACCACCAACGGCTTCCCCGCGAACACATCTTCAGCCGCCCAAGCCGGAGGGCGAACCAGGGTAACCACGCCTTGGGGGGTTTCGGTCGCCGCCAGGTCCCGAAAGAGGGCGTCGGGAACGACCACCAGGCGCGTGTCGCTGCGCCCGGAGATTTCGGCTTCGGCGCGGGCCGCCGCCGATTCGGCCGCCACCACCGCCCCGACGGCGCAACGGCTAGCCAGGGCCTCCCGGAGCAGGTGAAACGTCTCCGCCACGCAGAACCCGTCCTCGGTGAGCGTACCTCTGGTTGTCGCCCGGCGGATTTCCTTCAACAGGGGGTTGGAGGGGCTGGTCAGCCGTCTGGTCTGCGTCATCGGAACGTATCGTAGACTGTTAGAGTCGCGTGGGACGCCTAGCATCATACCGCATGCGGAAGCCGGCCTCTTGGATTCTGATCCTGGCCTCGCTGGCCGCGCTCGCCGCTCTGGCGGCGCACCTCGCGCGGATCGGCCGCCAGATCCACGAGCAGTCCTCGCGCGATGAAGCGCGTCCCGCCGACGTGATCCTCGTGCTGGGCGCGGCGGAGTACCGCGGCCGCCCGTCGCCCGTGTTCAAAGCCCGGTTGGACCACGCTTTCGAACTGTTCCAGCGCGGCTTGGCGCCTCGCGTCCTGACCACGGGCGGGGCCGGCGGCGACCCGCAATACACCGAGGGCGGCGTCGGCCGGTCTTACCTGGTGAGCCGGGGCGTCCCCTCGGAGGCGATCCTGGTCGAACCCGAGGGCGCCACGACGATGCAGAGCACGGCAGCGGCGGCCGAGATCATGCACCGTATGGGGTTGCGGTCGGCCATCCTGGTAAGCGACGGCTACCACATCTTCCGGGCCAAGAGCATGTTATCGGCGCGAGGCATCCAGGTCTACGGCTCGCCCCGCCCCGGCCCGGAGACGGACCCGTCGCGGGACTGGTGGCTCTACCTGCGCCAGTCGGCCGGCTACTTCCTTTGGGAAATCGGCATCCGGTTCTGACTGCCCGTTCTGCCAGACGAACCCAATTCGGATGATTCTGCGCCGCCCCCGGCAACCAAACCAGCCCATTTCCGTGTCAAATAGTAGTAGGGAGGAGCGCGGAGATTGAGTAGGGGGTACGTCTCGGCAATGCTGGCGTGGGTGCGGGACCTCTCGCTGGCTGTGTTGATCGCCGTCATCGTGATCCTGTTCGTCTACCAGCCGGTGCAGGTGGAGGGCACCAGCATGATGCCGGCGCTGGCCGACCAGGAGCGAATCTTCATCAACAAGTTCGGCTACAAGCTCGGACTCGAGGACATCTCACGCGGGGACCTGGTCGTGTTCTGGTTCGACGGCGAACCCGGCAAGTCATACATTAAGCGCGTGATCGGCGTTCCAGGGGACAGGGTCCGCATCGACCGGGGCACGGTCTTCGTCAACCGGCAACCGCTGCGGGAGGACTACGTTCCGGCCGAATACCGCGACGCGATTTCCGCGCCGGAAATCACTGTCACGGCGGACCACTTCTACGTCCTCGGCGACCACCGTTCGTCTTCCAGCGACAGCCGCGCCTGGGGCCTGGTCCACCGCGCCAGTATTTACGGCAAAGCCGTCTTCGTTTACTGGCCCCTCGCCCGCATCGGCCCGGTTCATTAGACGCTTGTTTAAGGGCCACTCGTAGACTCAAGTCTTGGGCCACACGAAGCCGCGAGTCCATGAAACTGAGTGGCGCAGGCTTGAGCCCGTGTGGTCTCCAGGGCTTCGATCGGGCTGTTGCAACAAGCTCCTAGCGCCGCCGGAACAACCAGAACAGGATCGACAGCACCAGGCTCGCCAGGATCGAAGTCGCCAGCGGGAAGTAGAAGACAGAGTTCTTTCCCCGGATCACGATGTCGCCTGGCAGCCGGCCGATGCGGAACGGCAACCGTCCCTGAAAGCTCACCAGCAGCCCCAGCGCCAGGAGAATCAGGCCCGAAACGATCAGGCCGCGGCCAAGCCCTTGCATGTCCACCAGGATACCCGTCTCCGGGCGCGCTGATACAATCGAATCACAGCATTCTCGGAGGGAACTGGGATGAACGAGTCGAAAACCTACAGGCCGGACCCTGCCTTCGCGCGCCGGGCGCACGTCGCAGACCTCGCCGAATACCAATCGCTTTGCCGCCGGGCCGCGGAAGACCCCGAGGGGTTCTGGGGCGGGCTGGCCGAAACCGAGTTGTTCTGGTTCGAGAAGTTCACAAGCGCCCGCGACGGGCAGCCGCCTTTCGTCAAGTGGTTCACCGGAGGCAAGACCAACGTCTGCTACAACTGCGTGGACCGCCACCTGGCCGGCCCCCGCGCCGAAAAGACAGCGATTCTCTGGGAGGGCGAACCGGGCGACCGGCGCGCCATCACCTACCGGGAACTGCACGGCATGGTATCGCGTTTCGCCAACGTGCTGAAGGGCCGCGGGCTGCGCGCGGGCGACCGCGCCGTGATCTACATGCCCATGGTCCCGGAAGCTGCCGTGGCCATGCTGGCTTGCGCCCGGCTGGGCGTCACCCACAGCGTGGTCTTCGGTGGCTTCTCGGCCGAAGCCCTGCGGACGCGCATCGAGGACCTGGGGGCGAAGGTGGTCATCACCGCCGACGGAGGCTGGCGCCGCGGCAAGCCGGTACCGCTCAAAGCCGCCGTGGACGAGGCCATCGCTCCCCTGGAGGTGCGCGACGTCATCGTCCTCCGGCGAACCGGCGCCGAGGTGGACATGACGCCGGGCCGGGATCGTTGGTGGCACGAACTGGAGGCCTGCGTGAGCGGCGATTGTTCCGCCGAGCCGCTGGAAGCCGAACACCCGTTGTTCGTCCTCTACACTTCCGGCACCACGGGCAAGCCGAAAGGCATCGTGCATACGACGGCGGGTTACATCCTCCAGACCACGCTCACCATGAAGTGGGTGTTCGATCTTCGCGACGACGACATCTTTTGGTGCACGGCGGACATCGGCTGGGTGACCGGGCACAGCTACGTCGTCTACGGCCCGCTCTCGGCCGGGGCCACCGTGCTGATGTACGAAGGCGCGCCGGATTACCCGCAGTTCGACCGGTGGTGGCGCATCGTCGAGGAACATCGCGTGAGCG
>CAZVIK010000114.1:9344-12688 GCA_964627045.1 uncultured Solibacteraceae bacterium
CGCCATCCGCGCGTTGCTGCGGCAGGGCGACCAGTTCCCGGCGGCGCACGACCTTTCGAGCCTCCGGCTGCTCGGCTCGGTCGGCGAGCCCATTAACCCGGCGGCCTGGGAGTGGTACCACCGCGTCATCGGCGGCGGCCGTTGTCCGATCGTGGACACCTGGTGGCAGACCGAAACGGGCGCGGTCCTGATTGCGCCCATGCCCGGGGCGGTGGCGGCCAAGCCCGGATCGGCGACCTTGCCGATGCCCGGAATCCGGCCGCGCATCGTCGATTTCCACGGCCAGCCGGTCGCCCCCGGCGAGAAGGGCTTCCTGGTGATCGACGGGGCGTGGCCCAGCATGATGCGCACCATCCTGAACGACCCGAAGCGGTACGAGGAACAGTACTGGCAGCGGATCCCGGGAGTCTACTTCACCGGCGACGCCGCGATGCAGGACGAAGACGGCTACTACTGGATTCTGGGGCGCGTGGACGACGTGATCAACGTCAGCGGCCACAGGCTGAGCACCATGGAGGTTGAGTCGGCCCTGGTGCGTCACCCCATGGTGGCCGAGGCCGCGGTGGTGGCGCGTCCCGACGAAGTCACCGGGCAGGCCGTGTGTGCCTTCGTCACCCTCAAGCGGCTGAACAACAATCACCACGATCTCAGCGCCGATCTGCGGCAGTGGGTGGCGCACGAGATCGGCGCGTTTGCCCGCCCGGCCGAGATCCGTTTCACAGACGCGCTCCCCAAGACGCGCAGCGGCAAGATCATGCGTCGGCTGTTGCGCGAGATCGTCACCACGCATTCGGTGACCGGCGATGTGACCACCCTCGAAGACGTGGGCGTCGTCCACCGCCTGGCGTCGCAACAGGAAGAGGACGCCTGACGCCCCGGCGCTCAGCTCTGCGCCCAGCAGACCAGCCCGGGCAAGAAGCGCACGGGAAGATCCGGATGATGCGGCAGCACGCGGACCGTGTACCCGTGCAGCCCGCTGTTGGAGCAGCACACCGGTTCGGCCTCGAAGGTGTAGGCGCCGCCATCGCCCTGGCCTGAGGGTTGCATGGGCGTGGCCACGCCTTCGACGATCGAACCTTGGGCGTTGACCGCCCCGTGGTACAGCTCGACCGACACCTCGCCGGGGGTCAGTTCTCCCAGGTGGACCCGTACGCGCGCCTGTATGGGCTGTCCGACCGGAAGCGTCGCCGGCGAGTGGTTCTCCACGGACTCGACCCGGACGGCCGGCCAACTCTTCTCCAATCGCGCCTTCCAGGCCGCCAGCGCCCGCGCGCGTCCCGCCCCGTCCGAGGCCAGTTGCCGGAACCGGGCGCTCGCCGGACCGTAGAAACGCTCGGCATACTCCCGGACCATCCGGTGCGTGTTGAAAACGTGGCACAGCCCGCCGAGCGAGGCCTTCATCCGCTCGATCCACTGCCGGGGAAGCCGGTCTGCACCGCGCTGGTAGAAGACCGGGACTACGTCTCGCTCCAGCAGTTCATAGAGTGCGGCAGCTTCCACCTGGTCCTGCGCGTTGGGGTCGGCGTAAGTCTCCCCCCGCCCGATGGCCCAGCCGATCAGGTGCGAGCCGGCCTCGTTCCAGGCCTCGTCCCACCAGCCATCCAGCGTGCTGAGGTTCAGCGCGCCATTGGCCGCCGCCTTCATACCGCTGGTGCCGCTGGCCTCCATGGGGCGCAGCGGCGTGTTAAGCCAGACATCGACGCCCTGGGTCAGGTAGCGGGAGACCGCCATATCGTACTCTTCCAGGAACACCAGCCGGCGGCGGAACTGCGGCTGGCGCGCCAGCGACACGATGCGCTGGATGAACTCCTTGCCCGCGTTGTCGCGCGGGTGGGCCTTGCCGGCGAAGATGATCTGCACCGGACGGGAGGGGTTGTTGAGGATCTTCTCGAGCCGGTCCGCGTCGCGCAGCAGCAAGGTCGCCCGCTTGTAGGTGGCGAAACGGCGTGCGAAGCCGATGGTGAGCACATCGGGGTCTAGCGCCTCAGCCGCCGCCTCGATCTCGCTCTGGCCGGCGCCGCGCCGCTCCAGTTGAGCGCGAAGCTGGCGGCGGGCGAAGGCCACCAGGCGTTCGCGGCGGCGTTCGTGGCTTCGCCAGAGTTCCTCGGCCGGGATGCTCTCCACGCGCTGCCATAACGGCCGGTCGCCGGGCTCCTCGCGCCAGTCCGGCCCCAGGTAGCGATCGTAGAGCTGGTTCATGTCGTTGGAAATCCAGGAGCGGAAATGGACCCCGTTGGTGATGTGCCCGATGGGGATCTCCTCGACCGGGACGCCGGGCCAGATGTGACGCCACATCTCGCGGGTCACGCGGCCATGCAGTTTGCTGACGCCGTTCTGAAACGAGGCCATCCGCAGCGCCAGAACGGTCATGCAGAACTCCTCGGAGTCGTCGTTCGCGTTGCGGCGGCCGAGGGCCAGGAAGTCGCGCCGGCTGAGCCCGGCCGAGGCGGCGAAATCGGCAAAGTAGCGGTCCATCAGGTGCGGCGGAAAGTAGTCGTGGCCCGCCATCACGGGGGTGTGCTCGGTGAACACCAGGCCCGAGGAGGCCAACTCCCGCGCTTCGGCGAACGACAGCCCGTGGGACTCCATCAGACGCCGCACGCGTTCCAGCGCCAGGAAGGCCGAATGGCCCTCGTTCATGTGGAAGACTCCGGGCTCGATGCCGAGCGCCTCCAGCGCGCGGTACCCCCCGATGCCGAGCAGGATCTCCTGCTTCAGCCGCATCTCCAGGTCGCCGCCGTAGAGCTGGTCGGTGACATCGCGGTCCTCGGCGCGCCGGTTGGCCGGCGTGTTGGTGTCCAGGAGGTACAGCGGCACGCGGCCCACGTCCACACGCCAGACCTGCGCCACCACCGGGTGTCCGGCCATCGGCACGGAAACCGTCAGCACCGATCCGTCGGGCCGCCGCACCAGCGTCAGCGGAAGGTTGTGAAAATCATTGTCCTGGTAGGACTCCTGCTGCCAGCCGGCCTCGTTGAGATACTGCCGGAAGTAGCCCTGCTGATAGAGAAGCCCCACGCCGATGATGGGCACGCCCAGGTCGCTCGCCGACTTCAGATGGTCCCCGGCCAGGATGCCGAGACCCCCGGCGAAGATCGACAGGCACTCGGTGAGGCCGAACTCGGCCGAGAAGTAGGCTACCGTGCAGATGTCTTCCGGCTTGTGCGTCCGGCGGCACCAACTGGATTCGCTCGACAGATACGCCCCCAGGTCCCGGGCGACACGTTCCATGTGGGCCACAAAGCTATCGTTGCGGGCCGCCGCTTCCAGGCGGCTCTGCTCGACGGCGCCCAGCAGCACGATGGGGTTGTGGCCGCAGGTCTCCCAAAGATCGCTGTCCAGAC
>CAZVIK010000115.1:0-12617 GCA_964627045.1 uncultured Solibacteraceae bacterium
GAAGCTCACCCGCCCCGAAATCTACTACGGCGAGGTGGTCCACGAACCGGTCTTCGTTCACACCGCGCAGAAGGAGTTCAACTACCCCTCGGGCTCGGAAAACGTCTTCTCTTCCTATGAGGGCCGCGGCGGCTTCCCCATCTCCTCCATGCTTCTGCGCTTGGCCGCCGCCGTCAACCGCGGCGACTACAACATCCTTCTCACCAGCTACTTCACCTCCAACAGCCGGATGATGATCCGGCGCAACGTCCGCCAGAGGCTCGCCACCGTCGCCAACTTCATCCGCTGGGACCCGGATCCCTACCTCGTCGTCACAGATGAAGGCCGCTTGGTCTGGACGGTCGACGGCTATACCACGTCCAACGCCCACCCCTACTCGGCTTCGATCTCCGCCACCGGGCTCGGGGCATTCAACTACATCCGCAATTCCGTGAAGGCCACCGTCGACGCTTACGACGGCACGGTGCGAATCTACGTCTTCTATCCCTCCGACCCCATCATCCAGGCTTACCGGAACATCTTCCCGAAACTCATGCTCCCCGCCTCGGAAATGCCGGCCGACCTCCGCGCCCATGCGCGCTACCCCGAGACCCTCTTCCGCGCGCAGGCCGAGATCTACCGCACCTTCCACATGCTGGACCCGCAGGCCTTTTATAACAAAGAAGACCTCTGGGACATCGCGCGCAACGTGCAGGGCCAGGAGACCCGCCCGCAGCCCGTCACGCCTACCTACGTCGTCGCCACCCTGCCGGGCGAAACCACGCCCGAGTTCCTCCTGATCATCCCGTTCACGCCGAGGAACAAGGACAACATGATCGGCCTCATGGTCGCCCGTTGTGACGGTGAGCAACTCGGAGAGCTCGTCTTCCTCCAGCTATCCAAACAGGAGTTGATCTTCGGCCCGATGCAGATCGAGGCCCGGATCAATCAGGATCAGATCATCGCCAAGGACCTTTCGCTCTGGAACCAGCAAGGTTCCCAAGTGCTGCGCGGCCAGATGCTGGTGCTCCCGATCGAGGACGCGTTCCTCTACGTTGAGGCGCTCTACATCCAGGCATCCGAGGCGCGCATGCCGCAGTTGAAGAAGGTGGTCCTCGCCATGGGCAACACGCTCATCTACCGCGATACTTATGAACAGGCGTTGGCCGAGTTGGCCGGTCTCTCGCCGGCGGCTGCTGCCGCCGCCGAAACCGTCGCCGCGCGCTCGGCCGAGGCCGCGCGGCCCGTTTCTCCCGACCTGGCCCAACGGCTGGAACGCATCCGGCAGCACCTCAGTCGTTACCGCGAACTGACTGGAGAAGGCCGTCTGGCCGAAGCCGGCAAAGAGCTGGAAGCGATTGATTCCGAACTGCAACGGCGCTGATCCGTCACCGCGGCCCGGCCGCCGAATCTAATTGAGTATGGGGCCTCAACCCAACGGCGGGCTTGTGTCCATCGGCGGACCGCCCGCACCGTCGCGCGTCACCGTCAAGGACCCGGTCTGCCACATGGACGTGGACCCGGCAGGCGCCGCCGGCCGGTTCAGCCACGACGGCGTCACCTATTATTTCTGTAACCAGCGTTGTTTGAACAGGTTTCAGGCTGAACCGGAACGGTTTCTTGCGCCACGTCCCGCGGCCCCACCCGCCGCTGCGGAAGTCTACTTCACCTGCCCGATGGACCCCGAGGTCCGCCAACTCGGCCCCGGCGCGTGCCCGGTCTGCGGAATGGCACTGGAACCGGAAGAGCTTTCCGCTGAGGAGGCCGCCAACCCGGAACTCGTGGAAATGCAAAGGCGTTTCTGGGTTTCCCTGGCCTTCACACTCCCGGTGGCGGCGCTCGCGATGACGATGCAACACCTTCCCTGGGTGGAGGCGGTGCTGGCGACGCCCGTCGTGCTTTGGGGCGGATTGCCTTTCTTTCAAAGGGCTTGGCGCTCAATTGTGAACCGCCGCTTGAATATGTTCACGCTGGTCGCCACCGGGACCGGCGCTGCATATTTATACAGTCTGGCCGCCGCCGCCCTCGACCGCCACGAAGTCTACTTCGAATCGGCCTCGGTCATCACCACGCTGGTGCTACTTGGCCAGGTATTGGAGCTTCGCGCACGGACGCGGACCGGGGCCGCCATCCGCGCCCTGTTGAACCTGGCCCCGCAGACGGCGACGCGGATCGCCGCTGATGGCACCGAATCCAGCGTTCCTCTCGCCGGCGTTCAGGCCGGCGACCTCGTGCGCGTCAAGCCGGGCGGCAAGATCCCGGTTGATGGGGTGGTCCTCGAAGGATCGAGCGCCGTGGATGAATCCATGCTTACCGGCGAACCGGTCCCCGTCGAAAAGCGCTCGGGAAGTCAGGTGACCGGCGGAACGCTGAACGGTACGGGCAGTTTCCTGATGCGCGCCGAGCGCGTCGGCTCGGAAACCATGCTGGCCCAGATCGTCCGCATGGTGGGCCGGGCGCAACGTTCGCGGGCGCCGGTGCAGCGGTTGGCCGACGCCGTTTCGGGCTACTTCGTGCCGGCGGTGATTCTGGTGGCGGTGGTGACGTTCCTGGCCTGGTATTTCGGCGGTCCCGAGCCGCGCCTCACCCACGCGCTGGTCAACGCGGTCGCGGTGTTGATCATCGCCTGTCCCTGCGCGCTGGGACTGGCGACGCCGATGGCCGTAATGGTCGGAACCGGACGCGGCGCCTCAGCCGGCGTATTGGTGAAAGACGCCGAGGCACTGGAGGTCTTGGCCAGGATTGATACGTTGGTGATCGACAAGACGGGCACGCTCACCGAGGGAAGGCCCCGTTTGACGGACATCGAGGCCACCGATGAGAATGAGGCGCTGCGGCTTGCCGCAAGCCTGGAGACGGCCAGCGAACACCCGCTGGCTGGAGCGTTTTTGGAAGCGGCGCGCGAGCGTGGCCTGAGGACTTCCGTGCCGACCGAAATTGAGACGGTGCCCGGGAAGGGGTTGCGCGGCCGCGTGAACGGTCTCCAAGTTGCACTTGGCAACCAGCTTTTTTTCAATGACTTAGGATTCGAATTTCAATCGTCACTTGATATTGGGATCGCTGTGGACGGCGTGTGGGCGGGCGGCTTCCGCGTCGCCGATCCGATCAAGCCTTCGGCTCGAGAGGCCGTGCGAGCTTTGCAGAGCGACGGCGTGCATGTGGTGATGCTCACCGGCGACCGGCGTAAGACGGCCGAGGCGGTGGCCCGGGAACTGGGGATTCGAGAAATCCACGCCGAGACTCTTCCCCGGGAAAAGATCGACTTGATCCGGGCCAAGCAGTCCGCACACCGCGTGGTGGCGATGGCCGGGGATGGAATCAACGATGCGCCGGCCTTGGCTCAGGCGAACGTGGGGATTGCGATGGGCACTGGCGCCGATGTCGCCATCGAGAGCGCTGGCGTCACCGTCCTGGGCGGCGACCTCCGGGGTGTGGTCCGGGCGCGCAAGCTTGGCCGCGCCACGATGCGCAACATCCGGCAGAACCTGTTTTTCGCGTTCATCTACAACTTGCTGGGCGTTCCGATAGCGGCCGGCGCGCTGTATCCGTTCCTCGGGCTGTTGCTAAGCCCGATGATCGCGAGCGCCGCGATGACCTTCAGTTCGGTGTCGGTGATCGCCAATGCGCTGCGGCTCCGGCGGATCAGCCTGTGATCCCGCGAGGCCGTGGATTCCCGCCTTCAGCCAGGCGCGGGGGGGCTAGCGGCACCGGGCTCGAAAGCCCCACCCCAGTTTGGAGGGGCGGCCACACACGGGCCGGCCGCCCGTCCCTCGATTTACGGTATCGGAAGCTAACGCTGAATTCGCGCCGATCCGCCCTTCGCGAACGCCTTCACCTGGTCCACCGTGACCATGGTGGTGTCGCCGGGCGTCGTGGTCAGCAGCGCGCCGTGAGCCCACCCCAGGCGCACCGCCTGCGCCGGCTCTTCGCCCGTGAGCATTCCATAAAAGAGACCCGAGGCGAAGCCGTCGCCGCCGCCGACGCGGTCGTAGATGTCCAGTTCCGCGGTGGGCGCCGAATATGTCGTCCCGTCGATCCACGCGACCGCGCTCCAACTGTGCCGGCTGGTGGAGTGGACTTCACGGAGCGTTGTCGCTACTACCTTGACTTTGGGAAACTCCTTCAGCACACGGTCGATCATGCCAAAGAACACGCTCGGGTCGAGCTTGGACTTCGCCGCTACCTCCGGCCCCGGGATGCCGAGTCCCTTTTGCAGGTCCTCTTCGTTGCCGACTAGCACGTCCACATTGGAGGCGATTCGCCGCAGGATCTCCACAGCGCGGTCTTCGCCGCCGAACACCTTCCACAGCTTGGCGCGGAAGTTGAGATCGAAGCTGACCACGGCGCCCGCGGCCTTGGCCGCCTGCATGCCCTCGAGGATCACCTCGGAGGTAGTCGGCGAGAGCGACGCGAAGATGCCGCCGCTGTGGAACCAGCGAACCCCGCCCGAGAAGATCGTCTTCCAATCCAGATCGCCGGGCTTGAGCTGGGCCGCCGCCTCGTTACAGCGGTTGTAGAACACGACGGGCCCACGCACGCCGAAGCCGCGGTCGCTGAGCACGGTGGCCATGTTCGGGCCGGTAACGCCGTTGTGCTCGAAATACTTGTAGAAGGGCCGCACGCCCATAGCCTTGACGCGCTCGGCGATGAGGTCGCCGATTGGGTACTTCACCATGGCGGTGGCGATGCCGGTCTTCAGGCCGAAGCAGTCCGCCAGGTTGGCGGCGCAGTTGAATTCGCCGCCGCTGACGTGGATTACGCACCCGGTGGCCTTGCGGAACGGGATGACGCCGGGGTCCAGCCGGTGCACCAGGGCTCCCAGGGAAACAAAGTCGAGCGCGCCTTCCGCGGGTATATTCAATCCATATTTCATTCCGATCTCCCTCACATCTTCTTTAGTATTTTGATCCCGGTGGGCAGCACAAACAAACTGTCGCTGACCTTCTCGCCGACTGTCACCGAATCGGCGTACATCTGATAGACCTTGTCGCCGCCGCGCGTCCGCATCACGGTCATCGGCCACAGGACGCCGCCACCGGCGTCGCGGAACTTGCCGTATTCGGTGACCTCCTCGATGCGCTCCCGCGTCTTGGGATTACGCCTGAAGAACGACTGGCGTACCGGCATCTTGGTGGACTGGTGGAAGTACACCGTCACCACGTCGTTGGCCGCATCGACGATGTCCACCACGTCCACCGGCTGGTTCATCCAGACCTCGGTGCCCTTGGAATGGAAGATGAGCCCGGGTTCCTTAAGCCGCATGCGAAGGATGTAGAAGACGTTGCGCCAGGTGGTCGACGTGTATCGTTCCAGGGTGTCGTCCGGCAGGGGCCGCGCGCCGCGGAAGGTGATCTCGTAGCCCTGCCCGCCCGAAAACAGGACCGCGCTCAGTTCTTTCTTGTTCCGCAGGAACGATTGCCGCTCCCGAATTCCGAGGGGATCGGCTTCGGCGCCTGGCGCAGGCCCGTAACGCGTGTAGATGACCGCTTCGGAAAGGCCGCTCACCTCGTCGCGATAAAACGAGAACGCCTGCCCGCGCTCGACGCGATCGTTGACCGCCAAGAAACGCTCGCCGCCCAGCGCCTCGAGCGATTCCATCACAATGCGTTTTCCTTTTTCCTCGGCCGCCTGCCCCCAGGCGGCGCACGCTACCGCCAGCAAAATGAGTGCGCTCCTCATTTCAGCTCGATCTCCTTGACCGCCGGCCCGAGGGCCGACAGAGGCTTTCCGAAGTCGCCGGGCTTGCCCACAGCGACGACGGTGAAGTTCTCCGGCTTTAAGTACTCCTTAGCCACGCGCCGAATGTCGGCCTTGGTGACCGCGGCGACGGCTCTCTGATACTGAAAAAGGAAGTCGCGCGGATAGCCGTAGTAATCCTGCGTCACCATGCGGTTCAACGTTTTCGACGGCCGGTCGAAGTTGAACACGAAGCTGTTAAGCACGGCATCCTTGGCGGCCTGCAACTCCTCGGTGGCAACTTCGGCGGTACGGATCTTTTCGATCTCCGCTTTCACCACTTCGAGCGCCTCGGTGGTGGACGCCGACTTGGTACTGCCCGCCACCACGAAAAGTCCCGGATGGCCGTAGTTGGCGCCCCAGGAAGCATAGATGTTGTAGGCATAGCCGAGGTCGGTGCGCACGCGCTTGACCAGACGGCTGCGGAAGCCGCCGCCCAGGATGTCCGCCATCACCTCGAGGGCGGGGTAGTTCTTGTCGTCAAACTTGCCGCCCAGGTGGCCGAGCGCGAAGAACGACTGCGTGACGTCGTTCTTCACCGCAAGGTACGTCCCGGCGGATCTTCCGGCGCGCACCTCGGGGAAGGGCGGCACCGGATCCTGCTGCGCCTTCCACGCGCCGAAGAGTTCCTCCAGCCGGGCGCGCATCTTGAGGGTGTCGAAGTCGCCGGAAACCGCCAACATGATGTTCGCGGGGAAAAAGTAGCGGCGGTGAAAGGCGACCAGATCGTCGCGCGCGATCCGGTCCAAGTGCTCGTTCTCTAAGCGCCAGCCGTAGGGATTGTCCCGGCCGTACACCAGGTCGCTGAACTCGCGGGAGGAGACGCTGCCGGCATCGTCGTTGCGGCGGGCGATGGAGCCGCGCAACTGGGTCTTGATGAGCTTGATCTTGTCCTCGCGAAATTCGGGCGCCGTTATGACCTGCTGAAACACACCCAGCACCGCATCGGTGTTTTCTTTCAGCGCCGAGAAGGACACGCGGCCGGAGGTTTCGCCGATGCTGCTTTCGACGCTGGCCGCCATGCCTTCCAGCAACTCGTCCAACTGGTCGCCGGTTTGCGCCGGCGTTCCTCCGGTCCGCATGACGCTGCCTGTGACCTGCGCCAGGCCGATCTTGTCCGGCGGGTCGAACAGGTTGCCCGTGCGGACGAGCGCGAAGCCGCTCACCAGGGGGAGCTCGTGGTTTTCGAGCAAATACACCTTCATGCCGTTGGAGAGTGCGAAGGTGGCGACCTCGGGGATCCGGACTTCGCGCAGCGGCGGGTATTTTAGGTCGAGATGGGAGGGCTCAGCCGCCGAGGCCGGTCCGGTCTGCGCCGGCGCGGCAAGCGCCGCAAAAAACAGAAGGATCAGAAGAGCGGTCCGTCTCACTGGGACACCTCCTGAGACGCGGCACGCGGCCGTTCGGTGTACACCACGGTACGCGACTCCGGCGTCAGGTATTCGCGCGCCACGCGGCGGACATCCTCGGCCGTAACGCGATCGATGTCTTCAATTCCGGTGAACAGCTTACGCCAGTCGCCGTAGTTCACGTGGTAATAGGCAAGTTGCTCGGCGAGGCCGGAATTGCTGTCGAGGCTGCGGATGACGCCGGCCCGGACCTTAGTCTTGACCCGTGCGATGGTGGCGGCGTCCACCAGATCCGTCTTCAGGCTCGCGATCACCTGGTAGGCGGCTTTCTCATTCTCCTCGACGGTGTGACCGACTGATGGAACCAGAAAGAACAGAAACAGGTTCGGGTACTTGGTCGCGGGGAACGACGCCTGCGCCTGCGCGGCCAGCGCGATGCGCTTGTCCCGCACCAATTCCTTGTAGAGCAGGCCAGTGCGCCCGCTCGAGAGGATTCCGGCGAGCACGTCGAAGACCGGGTCATCGGAGTGGTTCTGATCCGGGCGCTTGTATCCGATCATCGCCATGGGCTGCGTGGGCGAGATCACCACGCCGCGCCGTTCGCCCTCCTGCCGGGGCTCACCGGTGTGGATGCCGGGCGGAGGCGGAGCCTTCTTGAGTTGTCCAAAGTACTTCTCCGCCAGGCGCTTCACCTCGGCCGGCTGAACGTCGCCGGCGATGGCGATGGTCATGTTAACGGGCACGTAGTAGGTTTCGAAAAAGCGCACGGCGTCGGAAACGCGCAGTGACTCGATGTCTCCCGCCCAGCCGCCAGGCATGTTGCGGTAGGGGTGCGCCATGAACGCCGCCGCCAGCAGCGCCTCCATCATCTTTCCCTGGGAATTGGATTCCACGCGCATCCGGCGTTCTTCGCGCACCACGTCGCGCTCTTTGTAGAACTCGCGGTAGACGGGCCGCAGGAAGCGCTGCGACTCAAGCAGGAACCAAAGTTCGGTGCGGTTGGAAGGAAGGCTGTAGAAGTAGTTGGTGGCGTCCAGGCCGGTGCCGGCGTTCAGGCCGACCCCTCCGTGCTCGTCGATGATGCGCGTGAAGGCATCCGAATCGGCGAACGCCGCGGCGTTCTCGATGGCGGCGGCGAGTTCCTCTTCCAGCGCCGCGACCTTTTTGGAGTCGGCGCGCGCCCCCAAGCGCCGTTCGTCCGACAGCCGGTCGTAAACGGCCTCGATCGCGTCCATCGCTTTCTTTTCGGCAGCGTAGTTGGTGGTGCCGATGGAGGGGGTGCCTTTGAACGCCATGTGCTCGAACATGTGCGCCAGGCCGGTCTTGCCGCCGGGATCGTCAGCCGAACCGGCGTTGACGTAAGTGTGGAAACTCACCACCGGCGCTTCGTGGCGCTCGAGCACGATGAAGTGCAGGCCATTGGGAAGGGTGAATTCGGTGACCTTCTTTTCGAAGTCCGCGAGGCTTTGCGCCGCCAGCAGGCACGGCAGAAGCAGCAGAATCCCCAGTCGTCTTATCATGTGCGGAGGATGTCCTTATTAGTAGCGTAACCCGAGTGTGGTGTGGCTGGCAGGCCACGGCGCGGGGCGACTCGCGGCCTTGCCGGTTCACCCACGGCACCGCGATGACCGCGCCCAGCGCCGGGCGACCGTCAAGATCGGCTTGACATGCGCGCATGATCGGCGTACCTTAATACCGCAGCGGGGCCGTAGTGGTTTTTGTGCTTGAGATCGCTCTCTCCAGGAGGGTGCACATGCGCGCGGTCAGGTTGGCACTCGTGCTTTTGGTTTCGCTCGGCGTTGCGGGCGCGACCCTCATCCCCTTCAGCAACATCACCAATGCCTCTGGCTACGTGTTCAGTGCGGGCGGTGCGGAGGTGCAGGGGGAAAACACCATCACCCGGCTCATCGCGGACGATATCGAGCCGGTCCCGGGCGCTGAGGGACTGCCCGTCAGCCAGGTGAGCGCGGTGATTCACAACTCGAACTCGAGTGAGGTGACCTTCCGCGTGCTGGGCCGGTTCTGGTCCGACTCCGTCGGGGGACCGGGGGCCCTCGAATACGCGGACAGCTTCGGCATCATTACGCTGGCCGCCGACGAGACCAGAACCATCACGTTGTCCCCGGTTGGGTTCCTCCTTCCGAGCGGGCTATTTTACGCCGGTCTGGTGTTTGACAACGCCGGCGGCACGACGGGCGCAGGAGCCGCGGAGTTGAATGCCCTACAACTGGTTCTCTACGATCCCCCGACGATCGGCGCGAGCGGCGACTTCTTCTTCCGCACGACAGGCGCCGGGGATTTCGCCGTAAATAACCCCGACGGGGGCTTTTACTGGTTCAGCGGCGAACCGGTAGCGAATTTCGGATGGGAGTTCCAGGTGAACGATTCCGGCGTTCCGGAACCCGGTACGGCGGGCCTGCTTGTGCTGGGCCTCGGTGCGTTGCTGTACGCGCGCAACCGCAGGCGCCCTCACTCGTAACGTAGCGCGACCACCGGGTCCAGGCGAGCGGCTTTGGTTGCGGGCCACACGCCGAAGAAAAGGCCGACGGCCACCGACACGGCGATTCCCGTCCCGGCAGCCCACATAGGCACCGAGGTTGGCAACGAGGGGAAGGCCAGCCGGGCCGCCGCCGAGATCGCCCACCCCAAACCCATTCCGATGATTCCGCCGGCGGCGGTCAGCACCACAGCTTCGGTAAGGAACTGCGCCACAATATCGCCGCGGCGCGCTCCGATGGCCTTGCGCACGCCGATCTCGCGCGTCCGTTCCGTCACGCTCACCAGCATGATGTTCATGACGCCGATGCCGCCCACCAGCAGGCCGATGGAACTGAGCACTACCATCACCAGCGCCACCATCGAGGTGATGTTGCGGAAGTCCTCCAGCATCTGCTCACCGGTGGACATCCAGAAGTTGTCGGGCTTGTTATAGGGCACCTTGCGCTGGGCGCGCAGCACGACGCTCACTTCGTCCATCGCCCGGGCGAGCTGCCCAGGCTGGGCGACGAAAATGAGCATGTGCTCCTTGGCGTTGGGGAACATCTTGCGCATGGTGAAGTATGGCAACAGCACACGGCGGTCTTCCTGGCCGGGGATGGAAGCAGCGGGACGCTCCATAACGCCGATTACCTGGAACTGGTGGCCGTTGACGTCGATCCAACGTCCAGTGGGGTCCTCTCCGGCGAACAGCGCCGTCTGGATGTCTTCGCCGATGACGACGAGCGACTGGCGGCGCTGGCTCTCGGCATCGGTGTAGAACCGGCCGTACTTCATCTTGTCGGCGCCGCTGGCGACGTAAGCATCCTCGGTGCCGGCTAGTTCGATCTGGTAAACGTCGTTGCCTTTATAGCGAACGCGGTCGAAACCGCCCCCCATAAAGCTCGGTGGAAACAGGTACGGCGTCACCGAGGCCACCGAAGGGCAGCGCTCCTTGATCGCCTGCGCGTCGTCCCAGGTGAGCGGCTTGCGGAGGATCTCCTCCCGGCTCATGCGCGTGGTGAATCCGATGTTGAACTTGTAGACGAACGCGGTGTCCGGGCCGAAACTGCGCATGATATTGGCAATGGCGGCGTCTACGCCCGTGATGATGGAGCCCACCGCGATCACGGTCCCGGTACCGATAATGACGCCGAGCACCGTGAGAAAGCTGCGCGTCTTGTGCTCCCGCACGGTGGCCAGCGCCATCCCGACGGCGGACATGAATTCGGAACCGGTCATTTTTCAAACCTCAGGGCCACGATCGGATCGAGTTGGGCCGCCCGCCGCGCCGGGTAAATGCCGAAGAATAACCCCACAGCCGCCGACAATCCCACCCCGGTGAAGACGGCGCTGTAGGGCATCGCCATTGGAACGGGCGTGAGGTTGCGGACGGCGATGGCAATCACCCACGCCGTCAATACGCCGATAAGCCCGCCGAGCGCGGACAGGATCAGGGACTCCACCAGGAACTGGTTCAGGATGTCCGCCTGCCGTGCACCCACCGACTTGCGGATTCCGATCTCGTGCGTGCGCTCGGTTACTACCGCCAGCATGATGTTCATGATGACCACGCCGCCTACGACCAAAAATACCGACACCACGGCGATGGCCGTCGCGGAGATCACGCTGGTCAGTTGATCCCAAAGCTCCAGCAGCGAGTCCGAACCGAAGATGGAAAATGTGTCTTCCTCCTTGGGCCCCAGACCGCGGTAGGAGCGCAACAACATCCGCACTTCGTCCTGCGACTGCTGGTAATGCGCGTGGTCGATCGCGGTGACCACCATGGAGAAGCCGCGCCGCGCCCCGTACATTTTGAAGTAGGTCTGCACGGGAATCCACACGAAAGCGTCGCGCGACTGGCCGAACATGGAGCCTTGCGCCTTGGCTACGCCGACGACCTCGAACGGCCGCCCCTCGACGGCGATCACCTTCCCGATGGGATCGACGCCCTCGAAAAAGCGCGCCCGGATGTCCTCTCCGATGAAGGCCGCCGCCACGCGGCGTTCGTCTTCGGTGTCGGTGAGGAACCGCCCCATCGCCGTCTGGACGTTGGTCACAACGCCCACGTTGGAGGTGACGCCTTGCAGCGCCACGGCTTCGGCCAGGTTGGAGCCGTAGCGGACCGGCGCCGAACGGTTCGCCACCATTCCGACGTCCTTGGCCAGCGTCGCGTTGTCCTTCACGAAGCGGAACTCGTCCACTGTCAATTGCGGGTTGCGGCGCTGCATTTCGATGAGCTTCTTGGCGTCGAAGTTACCGATCATGGCGAGCCGGACCACGCGGAAACCATCCGCGCCCATGCTGGCCACCTGGTTGGCGATGTAAAGATCCATGCCGTTGATGACCGACACGACCGCAATGAGCGTGGTGGTGGCCAGGATGATCCCCAGTAACGTTAAGAAACTACGCAACTTGGCCGCCCGGAGCGAGGCGGCGGCCACGCGCACCGCTTCTCCGAAAGATGCACCTCGTCTCATCGCTCTCCCATCTTATCTGTTGACGAGGCACGCGGCCGGTTTGTTCCGAGAGGTGCACACGGTGCCGCGAAACAGTTGGAAAACGCCGGGGCTTGGTTGAGGCGGGCCCCCGGGCAACCGCACATCGAAGGAGAACGAAGTGGGGCAGACGACAAGACGGGATTTTCTAAGATCCAGCATGGCCGCGGGCGCGGTGGCCGCAAGCGGAGGAATCACCGCCGCCTGGGCGGCGAAGAGGTCGGCGACCGACTGGGTGACGCTCGGCGACTCGGGGGTGAAGGTGACCCGGCTCGCCTTCGGAACCGGAGCGTTTAGCGGACGGGAAAACCGTGACTTGGGGCAGGAATCCTTCACACGCCTGATCCGCCATGCCTACGACAGCGGCGTCCGCTTTTTTGAGTCGGCCGAAGCGTACCGGATTCACGACATGCTCGGTGTGGCCCTGAAAGGCATTCCGCGCGACAGCTATCGGCTGATGACCAAGTACACCCACCGGACTGAGGGCGACCCGCACGAGAGGATCGACCGCTTCCGCAAAGAGCTGAACACCGATTACTTCGACATCCTGTTGATCCACCTGGTCCGCAGCCCGAATTGG
>CAZVIK010000116.1:0-12605 GCA_964627045.1 uncultured Solibacteraceae bacterium
CAATTGATGAGGTTTGGCATTCAGGGCACAACCCCGGCAAGGAACACAAGGATGCCTATGACCAACTTCAGAACGTCATCGAGACGGTGAAGAAGCGGGGAGGGAAGGAAGTGAAGTTGGAGGGAAGCCGAACCGCCTCGAAGCTCGGCGATACGGAGTATTTTGTGTTGGCCCCCGCCGAGTACGTCGTTGATGACATCGCAGGGGAAACGGGCGAAGCGCGGTACCAGCGCATACATGAGCAGTGTGCCGTTCTCCGGATGGGTCTCGACCAGACTTGGATAATGCTGACCGGCGACGCTGATCGTGACGCGTGGGAGAAGCACATCACGGAATATCACAAGGAGCGACTACCGTCGAAGGTCTTGAGCGCGGCGCATCATGGATCGAGGACATTCTTCCGGCATGACGAAGAAGAGGACCCCTATCGTGACGCGCTAAAAGAGATCGATCCGGAATACGTCATCATTTCCGCGCCGAAGCGTAGAGAGAGCCCTTTTAGCCATCCCCATGAGGATGCCGTCAAAGAGTACTCGGACCAGGCCGGAGCCGACAATATCCTCCACACGGGCGATAAGCGTTATACGTTCATCTGCGATATCTTTCGGGACGGCACGTATCAGATCCAAGATGATGGCGGCGAACTCGCGGAAAAATATCCCTCGGACGACGACGGGTCTGGGAACGACGGCGGAAGTGGTGGAGATAAGGCGAAATCGGCAGTAGCTCCCGCCGTCTTTGTGACCCGCGTGGACAGCAGACCAATGGGAACTTAGTGAGATGCCGGATCCTGCCGTCTCTTGGATCGTCCTTCATCCGGACTTGTACCTGAGGGAGCGAGAGCAGCTTCAAAAGCATTATCCTGATTTCGTGCTCGACGAGCGACGCCTCTCCGAGGAACTCCTCGTCTATTGGGGCGAGATCAAGGTTCGAGCGCCAGGAGGCACACGGCGACACGCGGTGTGTCTAGCTTACCCTCAAGGCTTTCCTTTTGAATTGCCGCGGGTCACGCCCCTCAAATCCCTGCCGCAGTTCGATGATCAAGGCGCAACTGCCCTGGGGCAGCCCGAATTCTTCGACCGGCGACACCAGATGCCTGATGGCAATCTGTGTCTCTTCCAGCGAGAAACTCGTTCAGAGGTGGCTCTCGGCGAAGTAGACGGGCTCAAAGCGTTGCGCCGCGCCAAGCAGTGGTTTCTGGGGCACTATTCCGGCCACTGGCCTCCCGACTCCGAACAAAGTGAACTCGAACCGCATTTTTGTTACGGCGGGGAAGTCCTTCTTAGTAAGGCCTTCTATGCATCGACAATCGTCGGGCGCGGCCGATTCTGGATGGTGCCAGACCTCAGCAGATCGGAGGACCGCCTTCGAGAAGATGGAGTGCCGCGCATAGTCACCGCCATAACGACGCTGTCGTCCGCCGGCGTGGAGGCGCTGATTGACGCCCGGGAAGATATTACCAAGATCTACCCCTGGATCGGGGAGGAAGCCTTTAGCCCTCTGGCTGCCGCGAGTGCCGAAGCCAAGTCAGGGCCGCTCGACATCGGATACTGGTGGTCGCTCGATAAGGAACCCGAACCCTTTCGGAATGGTGCCGGCTTTCTAAAAGTGGTCTCGTCCGTCGCTCCGAGCGGAGATGCGTGGGCCACGGTCCAACAGATGTTAGGAGCAGAACTCTCACTGGCACCACTGCATTTCCTGGCACTCAGGTTTCCAGGCAGGGGAGGAGAGCCAAAGTGGCTGATCCTCGATATGCCGCGAAATCGCAAGTCCGACTTGCAGGCTCCTCTTCTCGCACGCGCTGGAAGAACACCGGGACCGTCGATCAGCGTGCCGGACGTCAGCAAATCCGATGCTCAAAAGAGACAGGAGTTCGAGGAAAGCCCCGTGATATGTCTGCATGCTCACGGTGTGTTGGCACGCGATCTCAAGCTTCGGAATACGGGGGTAGTCAGTCACAACCTCGAGGCCAAGACTGTTGCACTCATCGGCCTCGGCGCTCTCGGATCAACTGTTTCCGAACTTCTAGGGAAAGCCGGAATCGGTACTTTTCGATTGTGCGACTCTGACCGACTCGCGCCAGGAAACGTGGTTCGTCATGTAGGAGGCATCCAGGACTTCGGAGCACCCAAGACGCGAGTGGTCGCCTCCAGACTGTATTCGATCAACCCATATGTGCGCCTCACGAGCTTGCAGCATGGTTCGGCAACCAGTTCGATAACCGCCCTTGCCGAGTTCTTGAATCCGGCTGACTTGGTGATTGTAACGACAGCCGATGAAGCGGTGGAGTCAGTGATCAACCAAGTGGCGATCCTCCACAAGAAAGCGGTGATCTACGGTCGGGCACTTCGCCGCGCTGACGTGGGTCGCGTGTTCCTTGTTCGGCCCGGGACCGATCCTTGTAAGGCCTGCCTTGGCTTGTACAATCGCGACAGCTTGGCAGGAACAGCGACGCCCGCGGAGTGGATCAGAATCGACGAACGGCCTACGGACGTATTGCTTCACGAGTGCGGCCGGCCGGTGATCCCCGCTAGTGCCATCGACCTCACATTCATCGCCGCGCTTGTCTCCAGGGTTGCGCTCGATTTTCTGCAGGACAACGGAGCTCTCCAGCAGAATCATTTCATATGGACACGGCCCGCTTCTTCAGACATGGACAATCGATTGGCGCAACCGATGACGACATTCGCCGGCTTTGTCCCGCGGAATTCCAAATGTCCGACGTGTCAGGAGCCACAGGTCAGACGTGTTAGGTTCGAGAAGGACGCGCGCGACACTATAGTTCGCTTAACTGAGCAGACGCCGAAAGCGGAGACCGGCGGGATTCTCATAGGTTACGTCGATGCGGACGGAACGGCGCACGTATTACGAGCGACGGAACAGGGACCGAAGGCAACGCGGTCGGCCCGCATATTCGTCAGGGATACCGAATACACGCAGGCGCAACTCGCCGACGCCGCCACACAGTACGGCAAAAGGGGTGCTTATCTAGGCGAATGGCACTCCCACCTTGAAGCCGATCCTAGGCCCAGCCCGTTGGATCTTGAATCAATGGTTGGGATCGCCCGTGCCCAGAACTACCTGACGCGCTGCCCGGTAATGATCATCGCTGGTATGAGTCCGTCATCGGCTCGGGCGGAGATTCTGAAATCGTGGAGCGTGCCGGTCGGCGGAGCTCTGCATCAAATTGACAATTCCATAGGTCCAGAGGCACAGGAGACACTGGCCCCGGTTTGATCCCTGCGGCCCGATCACAGAGGCGTTCCCCTCTCTGCGCTCTCTCGGGCTCGCCGACTGGCATTGGCCTGTTCAGCTATCAGAATATTGCGCGGCGGTATTGCAGGCGGCGCGACTCGAATGATCGAGCGCAGGCGGGAGGTACAATCAACCTGATTGAGCGACGTGGCCATACAGCCGATTCTCCCCGCCTGATTGGGAACGGCAAGGCTGCCAGCTGGCGGAGACGGGTCAGGAGGCCGTCGGCTCCAGACCAACGTGACCGTTTGACGGGGTTTCGAAGGCGCTGCTTGCAGCCAATGTGCCGCTCAGTCGTCTGGGCGCTCACGTGACCGAGGGGAAACTGAATCTGCTCGAGTTTGCCTGCGGCCTCATGGCGCGCATTGGTCCCGCTCAGATCTTGCGGTGCCACACCATCAAGTCCGCGACCGTACCCAGGGCCCAGACCGATGAACGGGCAGCGCGCGCCTGTCAAGACCTTTCGTTTACACTGAAGCGAAAACCATGGGGCATCTATACTCGGTCCGCACCGGCTGGGAAGCCGAGCGCCTAGCGCACTATCTTCTGTCGCGGTTCAGCTTCGTCGCGCAGCCCACGACCATCTCCGACGACATTGGCTCTGATTTCTATTGCACGATATTCGATATCCTCGAGTCCAAGCCTCCAACAGTCGAGCCGCGGACCTCATTCGCTATTCAGGTCAAGAGTAACGCCGAGACGATCGAGGCGCACAATAAGGTGCAGTACCTCCATCATCTTGAGATTCCGTTTTTCCTCGGCGTAGTAGACCAAACCGCCGCGGAACTCAAAATCTATTCAGCGGAACGCTTTCCCATGATGACCGCCGTCTTTGGGCTCCCAGAAAGACTGTGGCTGCAACCCGTTGGCGATGACAATCACCGACACGCATGGGAGGGAACAGATGCGAAATCAGGAGTGACGCTCAACTGCTATCACGTCTGCACCTTCTCGGCATCCGAAGGCCGAAAAGAGATACGACCAAAGGTCGCGCAACTTTTGAAGCTCTGCAGGAGAGCGGTCGCCAACATCGGCACGCGTCGAGCGGAGGAACACATCTACCAAATCGACGACGAGGGCAAGAGCTTCTCAATCGTGGCGGGATGCGGCTCCGTCAATTATTTCCGCGACAACATCTATAGGCGTTTGGCTGAAGCCTTCTACAATTTCGAATACATGTTGAACCGGGACCCGGCGCTCTTCGATCTAGCGGAGTTTCGAGTTTACGAGGCGTTCCACTTGGCCCTCGTATCTGCGCATTCCCGAGAATCGCTTGGCCTCGCCCATGAAAGGTATCGGCAGGTCAAATCCATTGTGGAGCAGCGCTATCCGAAGGCAACGCCTTGAAGAAGAGGAGCAAATATCGCTATTTCTCGGAGCTGGAATGGGCTGAACAGTTCATGGACGGAAGCTTGCTCTTTCGCTCGCTCTCGCACTTCCAGAAAGTTGAGGATGGAGAAGTCAGAGGCGATGTCCGCGAAGGGGCAATCTCCTTCCGGCCCGCAGGCGGGCTCGTCATGCACGATCAAAGGTTGGGCAAAAGCTCCACGTTCCCGGGCGGCTCATTTAGTTCCGGCGTCAAGAGTGAAGAGATCTATATTCTGTGTGCCAGCAACTCCATGACGAATGAGCTGCGCGTCCGGTTCGAGGCCAAGGCATGCGTTCAAATCCTGCGCATTGCTTCCCTTTGCTCACGCATCCAATATGAGTTGCCGAAGACGGCCACATTCCGCGCCGAGCGCGTCAAACACTATTCGCCGGCCAACGAACCCGGAGCGAAGTGGGCTTTCCCCGACATGATCGCTTTCTCAAAGGTCGACGGTTATTCGTGGCAGGATGAATTCCGGTTTGTGTTCTCACTCACTGACGCGCTGAAGTACGGGAGTACAGCCCAGCAGGTGACAATTCCGAATCAACCCCCCGGCACGGCTACCCCGCCACCCCCGCCTGTTCCACGCGACTATCTTATGAAGGTGAAGGCCCTCGGGGACATTTGCAGGCTGCATAAGTATTGAAGAGCTCCAGCCTGAGCTGGAAAGTTGACCCCGCCGTTCCGCTTCTTGCATCGCTAAACAGCCCGAACATCTTCAGCTCCGCCGAATAACCTTCACAAGACGCTTCACCTCGACGCACAGCAACAGCTCGTCGTCCTGCGTGATGAACCTCGCGTGCGCAACGTCCAACCGGATCGGATGAAGCCTTTGGAATGACTCCCGCACACTCTCCGGCCTCACGAAGAATCTTTTGAAAACATCACGCCAGTTGTCCGTTCTGCAGATCAGCGGCGCATAGTGCGTGAAGTCCGCATACTCGATCAGCGGCCGTTCCTCGGCACCTGCCTCCTCCGCTTTCCGCTTCTTGTCGTGCCAGTCGTCATAGAATCCATTCGGCAGGCGGTGATTTGGCCAGTCAACGCCGAATGCCTGCGTCATTTCTTCGTCGATGAACTTGCGCAGCAGTCTCTCCATCCGCTGCAGGCGGTCATGCGCGGCATTTGTACGCGCTAGACCGTCCTTCTCCATTTCATCTTCGTCGCCCTCCGATGCCACCGAAGGCCCGTATCTCTCAACAGGGGGCAGCAGCCCGCGGCGCAACCCGGCAATATCTAGGCTCTGCTCGAATGCCGGCAACGGGAAATCCGTCAGCGCCGGATTGAAGCCAAGACCGACGTAAAAATCCGCGCGCGCCGCCAAATCCGTGAAGATCTCGGGCCGCCAGGTGATCTTGTCCCGCCAGTCGCCAAGGCCAACTCGCAAAGTCGCGGACAGGCTTTCATTGAAGGCGGGCATGTTCAACACCGCGTGGCCGATTCCCTGCATTTCCGCAAAACCGGCCATCGAGCGCATGGCTTGCTGAGCGTCGAGCCACGGCGTGCGCATGCCTTTCATCGCGTGCTGCAGAGCGGACGCCTCTTCGGCGTATCTCGCCAGAGTCCCTGAATGGGCGCTCGCTTTGAACTCCGCCAGGAGACGCCCTATCTCCGTCATATCCGGCAGGCTGAAACGCGCCTGAAAACCCTCTATCGCCTTCCGTGCGATTTCCATGTCCCGCCGCCACGGCGCGTTCACGTCGAAAATGCCCGCTCGCTGCAGTTCCCAAATCGGTCCCAGTGCCGTGCGAACCAGCTGCTGATGGAGACTGACGCTCTCAAGTATCCGTTTGACCGAGGAATTCTCCTCCAGCAAACGGAGAGTTTCCCTCATGCGTGCCATACCGGTGCTTTCTTCGATAGCCCAAAGGGTTTTCTGGAGCTGCCCTAGTGCGGAGTTCTCGTCGACTACCCTGAGCCTTTCGGCAAGTGGCTGCACAGCCCGCGCCATCTCCTCGATTGCCCTGTAACGCCGATCATCCAGCGCCACGTGCATGTCGAGGATCCCTTTTATCTTTCTTTCGTCTGGCAAGTTCCCTCCTGCTACCGATCTCTAACCGGCCGCAGACCGGGGCGATGAGCTGTCGACCCTGTCAATCGCCGTCAGCATAGAAGCAGATCGCGCTTTTTGCCGGCTAGTGTGAGGCGGCGCCTTGTATCACTTGTTCCGCCTCATATCGCAGCACGCCCAGTTCGGTATCGAGACCAAATCTCCTGAATTCCCGTTCACCAGCCGGTTTTGACAGGTCGACCGCAATTACAGGACAGCCTTCCGGGGCGGCCACGCTGTTGGTAGCCCAGACCACCTGGAATTCCTTGCCGTTTATGCGGGACCTTTTGTGATTCGGTCCTTGAGAACTCGTCATCATCTCCTTCTCCACACTGCGATTTTATCGCCGTGCGGGGTTTGACGGAAGCCTTCGAGCACTTTGCGGCGTCGCGCCCGCGAAGTCGGCTTGCGACTCGGCATGTTCATTCGGTCCTCCGGCAGGATCAACCTGGGAACGTCAACTCATGAAGAGGGGGAAAACCAAGGTGCGCGCTCGCCCGGTGATCTGGCCGGAGCGGGTCATGGGGATGTATGAATTCGGGTCGACGAACGGTGTCTTCGTGGGACCATTGCGAGTAAATTGACCCCGTGGGTTGGGGACTTGATGCAGCGTTCGTGCGAGCACGACAGTAGCGCCGCCGCCGCTCATTCGCGCTGAGGCAACTGTTGAGAAAAAGGTTCGCACCCTCGATATCCGGCTTTTGCTTCCGCAGCGAATCTGCCTTATAAATCCGCTATGCCTGGTCGCGCGGATCTGATCCGCGGGTCAGGCAACTCTCAAGGAGGCTACGAGTTTTCATGGCGGATACGAGGTCAAGATTCATGCTGGCGGTAGTCTTGTGCCTGGTGCTGTTGCAGACCTGGGCCCTGGCCCAGACGCTCGGCACCGCGCCGCAATTCGACCGCGCGGTACAGGGCCAGACCGGCGCCCAGCCGGAAGGCGCGTTCTTCAACATCATCAACTGGGTCGGCAACGTCATCGCCCCGGTTGGAGCGGTGGGCGCTGTGGTGGGCGGCATTGTGTCGTATGCGACCGGCCGCGCGCCGTTGCGGTGGTTCGTCACCGCGGGCGGGTTGCTGGCGGTCTCGGGCGTCACCCGCATGATCGAGTTCTTCATCACGCAGGGCACGGGCGGGGTGTCGTAGAGGGGGGCGCTGGGCAAGGCGGGCAGTGTGGCCGACTCCTACACGACCACCTGCCTGCCTTCGTGGAAGAGATTCTACAGGGGAACCAGGATGACGACACCGCCAATGATCCTCGACGTGATCCGAATGTTGCTGGCGCTGGCAGCACCCGCGGCGCTCCTGTGCCTCGTGCTCGCCGGGGTAGCGTTTCGTCGCGAAGGCGGAAGCAGCTTTCGGATCGGCGGCGGGTTCTCACGCTGGATGTTGTGGGCGGTCGTGTTCTTGACCCTGCCTCAACTGCTGAGCTGGTTCCCGAGTTTCGGAGTCCCCGCGGACGTGCCGGGAGGCGGGATCGGCATCGGATGGATGCGCTCATTCGCGAACGATGCGACGGCCTTTGTGACGAACTTCGTTGTGAACCGCCTCGCCGTGGTCGTCGCCGCGTTCTTTGTCTTGCGGGCGGTCCTGGACGTCGCCGATGGTAGCAGTCCGCTGGCATCCATCCTTGCGGCGATGTTCCTTCTTACTGTGCAGGCTACCGCAGCTCTGCTGCGGGGTTGGAACAATCTGACGCCAAACGCGACGGCGGACGTGCTGGCGAGCCTCTGGACGTACGTGGTTAGCAGGATCATGCCGATGGCGGCGGGCCTCGCCGTAGTAGGAGCGATTTGGAATTTCTGGCAGAACAGGCCCTGGATGCGGTTGGTGGGCTGTGCGGCGGGCTTTCTTACGGTTGCCGCCTTGTGGCAACTGATCACTCGGATGGTGGCGTAACTGAGTATGTCCCTCGAAAACGGAATCCTGAACCTTACGAACTGGCTGGGCAACGTGATCATGCCAACGATGACGGGCCTGCTGTTTGCCGTCGCGATCGTGCGATACGCCAAGGGCTATCCCTGGAACTACTCGATGTGGGCCGCCGTCGCCGCGCTGTGCGTCTCGGGTTTGCTGCGCGCGTTGGAGACGTTCGCCAGTCAGGCGGCGTGGAACGATCCGGACCTCATCTGGATCACGCTGCTCCAGCTAGTGAATTGGGTCTGCAACGTCTTTTTGCCGATCTACGCCGCGGCTGAGGTTGTCCTCGGAGCGGTTCATTACGCCGGCCTCGGACGCATCATGCCGGGAAGCGCTTGGCTGCGCCACTTTACCGCAGCCGCGCTGTGCCTTTTGGCCTCCGGGATCATCCGTCTCGCGGAGTTCTTCGTTCTTCGGGGGACAGGGGGAGTGAGCTGAGACGCATATGAGCCTCAACGTGACGCAGGTCCATCGGAACCTCCAGCAGCGCGTGACGTTTCTGTACCTCGAGTTCGAGGATCTGTTCGTGATCCTGGGGCTGGCGGCGCTCACGAACGTGCTGGGCAGGTTTCTCCGGCGGGAGATCTTCGGGGTTCCGATGAATGTCTTCCTGCAGTATGTCGTGCCGGTGCTGGCCATTCCATTCCTGATTCTGTTCAAGTACGGCAAACCGCGCGGCTACCTGTCCGACTTCTTCAACCATCATGCAAAGGCCAAGGTCTACTGCGGCCTGGAACCGGATCGGGACCAGACAAGCGAGTACTTGCGAGAAGGAGTTGACGATGCTGCTGACGATGCGTGAGCACGAGGCTTCTCTGCACCACTCCGCGTTGTGCGAGCTACTCCCCATCCGGGACTACCTTGACCAAGGCCTCGTCCGGACGAATGGGGCGCTGGTCGCCGGCTACGAACTCGGCGGCGCCCACTCGTACTACCACAGCGACGACATGCGGAACCGGATGAAGAACGCCCTGGAGACGCTGGTTCGGTCACTGCCGGAACGTTCGATGCGGATGCAGATGCGGTTCGAGGTCGTCGAGGGCCTGGGGGATCTCCGTTACCGGTACAACCGCGAGCAGCGCAGCGACAACCCGATTCTGCAAAGCCTGGATCGCCTGCGTTTTGAAGCCTGGGCGCAGAAAGAGAATGCCGGTTATTACCTGAGGCCGTTGTCACACGCGTTTTTCCACTGGGATCCGCGGGTCCATCATGAGGGGTCCGAGTTCGGATTTGGCCTTGGCAGGAAGCTCAAACGGAACTTCAGCCTCTCGGCGAACCGTTGCATCCAGCGAGCACGACAGGAACACGAAGACCTCGTTTCCGAATTCAACAGCATCCTGAGCGGCATTGAGCAGACGCTGGCCGCGACCGGCATGTCTGTCCGCCGGATGAGCGAGCAGGATCTCTTCCTGGAGCTGAAGCGGGCGATGAACCCCTTGCTTGAGGATCGGCGCGCGTTCCGAGGACCAGAAGAGACACTCAGCTACCGCAGTGCGCGCGAGCAGGCGGTCAACACGAACATCGAAGACGAGCAGGAAACTTACCTGAAGGTGGGCGGGTTGCTGTACTCCTTCATCTCCCTGAAGGACCTCCCCGACGCCACATTCCCTGGTCTTCTGCGCGAACTGATCTCGCTGGATTTCCCAGTGGTTATCAACACCGAGGTGGCCGTTCCCGATCAAACGAAGGTCATCAACTACTACAAGGGCCGCCTGCGTCGCATGATGGCGGCTCAGAAGGACACGCGCGGCGGCTTCCGAGTGAACGTTGAGGCACAAGTGGCCGAAGGTCAGTTGATGCGCGTGCTTCAGGACGTCATCTCAAGCTCCCTGAAGACCTGCCGGCTGAGCATGGTGATCGGCGTGCGAACGTCGCGCCCGGTCCAGAGCCGGCGGGAACTGGAGGACGCGCAGCGGGTGCTGGCCGACCGGCGGCAGCGGGTCCTGCACGCGGTGATGCGCATGAACGGCGCGCGGGCGCTTCAAGAGGACCTGGCCAAGCGCCGCCTGTACATCGGCAGTCTGCCGGGGATGACGGAAGAGAACAAGCGGGAGCATGACTGCCTCACATTGCACGCCGCCGACCTGCTGCCCGTCGAAACGCCTTGGCAAGGAACGCCCCAGTCGCCGCTGGTCCTTCTGGAGACTCCCTACCGGCAGCTTGTGCCGTTTTCGCCGTTCGACGCGGGTCTGAGCGATGCCAACGTGCTGGTGATGGCCAAGTCCGGGGGTGGCAAGACGTTCATGGTCCAGAAGCTCCTGCTCGAAATGGGCAGAGCAAACCCTCTGATCTCCATCCTCGAGCGGGGCGACTCTTACAGGCCGCTGATCGAGCTCATGGGCGGAAGGGTCATCGAGGTGGATCTGGACGGCGCCGAAGCCTTGAACCCGTGGGACTTGCCCGCAGGCCAGCGCGCCCCGAGCAAGGAAAAGATCGCCTTCCTGAAGAACCTTACCCGGCACATGATCGGCGAGAGCAAGAACTCCGATTCATCGTTGCTGGACACCGTTCTGACGGAAGCCATCGGCCGCGTGTACAAGCGGGTCGGAATCCGCTACTCCAACCCGGTGCCCACGTTCACCGACCTCCGGGACGAACTGACGAATTACCGGGATGAGGAGAAAGTGGAGCGGACCATCGATGAGGCCAAACTGGCGGCGCTGAAGCTGCGCGAGTGGACGGGCGAGAAGGGCATCTACGCAAGGCTGTTCGACCGTCACACCACGATGCGTACCGATGCGAACTGGCTGTTCTTCAACGTTGAAGGTCTGTCGTCTGACCCCAAGCTGGAGACGGCCATGAGCATGGTCATCGCAAACGCCATGGCAGGCCGAGCCTCCGGCAGATCCGGCCAGCCTTCGGTCACGGTGCTCGATGAATGCTGGTTCCTCCTCGAATCCCCCGTGCTCGCGCCTGAGGTTGTGCAGTTGTTCCGGACGGCGCGCAAGAGGAACTCGAGCGTCTGGGGCATCTCGCAGACGCTCGAAGACTTCGTCGGCACCGACTACCAACCGAACCCGTACGGACCGGGCATTGTCAAGAACGCTTCGACGAAGATCGTCGGGCCTCAGCCCGGTGACGTAAGCGCGCTGGTCAACCACCTCTCTTTGAACGACGTGGCACTGGGCGAGGTAAAGCGTTTCAGTGCACCGAGGAAAGGTAAGAGCGCCGAAGCGCTGCTAGTCATCGGTGAGAAGGCCGAGACCACGCAAACGATCCGAATCGTTCCGACGCCAGTGGAGTACTGGGTTTGCACGACTTTCCCGCGTGAGCGCGCGTATCGGCGTTGGTACTTGGGCAAGAACAGCGGCCGGCCGTTGCTCGATCTCTACACTGAACTGGCCGAGAGGTTTCCTTTGGGGCTGGCGGATGAGGAGCAGCTCCCTGAGGAGGTTTCGGGTGCGGTGAACGCCGCTTGGGGGGCGAAGGCATGAGGACACTCTCTGCCGTCTTCGCCGGGCTTCTGGCTGTCCTTCTGCTGGCCAGGGTTCGGCGTGTTGTCGCGCTGTCGGTTGCCGGCGTCCTGATTTGCGGGGTCGTGATTCCGCAGCCCGTCTATGCGCAGCTCGAATTCGTCGGGCTGTTCGCTGCCATCGACGCTGTTCTGAACACGATCAACGGCGTGCTCAAGAGTCTGCTCGATGTAGCCAATAGCGTCCTCAACCAGATTAAGTCGATCTTTCAGGCCCTCTGGAACCTGATGGATACGGTGGTCTATCCGAAGGCGCTGATCGCGCGTGCCCAGGGGATGGTATCGGCGATGATCGGCCAATTTCGCGCGCTGCTGACGAACATCTTCAACATCGGCGTATCCAGCGCTCAACTTCCGCATCCGGCAGCTCTCGAATCGACGGTCAGGAACCGAAGTGCGGACGACATCGGCAAGGTGGCCGGGGCATATACCCAAACCTACGGCCCAGTCCCGGCGGCCGACTCGGCACATCCCATCGACCGCGACCTGACGGACATGGACGACGCGATGGCCATGGCCCAACTGAAGACTCTCAAGGC
>CAZVIK010000117.1:0-12521 GCA_964627045.1 uncultured Solibacteraceae bacterium
GGCTGTCGAAACGGCCGCCGCGGTTGAGCACGGTCACCACCTTGGCCCAGGCCGCGGTTTCGTACGCGCTCACCCAGTCCAGAATCCACAGGATCAGACAGGCCGAGAAGGTGGCGCCCCCCGCGATGATCTGGTTTTTGGTGGTCGTGGAAATAAAGGCGCCGATCGCCAGCAGCGCGCCTCCCTGCAACAGCAGCCCCAGGTAGCCGATGAGAATGGGCCGCCAGTCGGGTTTTCCGTGCAGAAACAGGAAGCCGAGATTGAGCGCCGAGATCCCCAGAATCGAGGCCAGCAACGTTTCGGCCGCCAGCCATTTGCCGAGGATGATCTCCATGTCGCGGACCGGCGAGGTCATCAGCAACTCGATCGTTCCCGAGCGCTTTTCCTCGGCGAACAGCCGCATGGTGATCATGGGAATCAGGAACAGGGCGATGACGCTCACGTTCATCAGCAGCGGCCGGACGATCCACTCGTTCATGTCCATCGGCATGCTGCGGCCGCCCATCTGCGATTGCAGGCTTTGGCTGACGAAGATGGCTGTTGCGGCGTAGAAGAAGTAGCCGAAGATCAGCGCGAAGGCCGCCATCAGCAGGTAGGCGATGGGAGAGGCGAAGTAACTCTTCAGTTCTTTCCGGTAGATGCTCCAGACGTTTCTCATTGCGCGCCTCCTTCGGAAGCCGGCGTCTCCGATGCCGGTGTTTCCGACGAAGTCAGTTGTAGGAAGACCTCTTCCAGGCTGAATGCGACGGGCTTCAGTTCGATCAGGTCCCAGCCGCCCTCGATCACGGCGCGGGCCAGGCCGGCGCGAATGGCCCGGCCTTGCAGGCTCTCCACCTCGAAGTGGCAGTGGTTGGCTCCGCCCTCTTTCGTGACCACGCGGCTGACGCCGGGAACCTGCTCCAGGCGCTGCTGGACGAGCGCCGCGTCGGGAGCCGCGCCGCGGCCTTCCACCTCCACAGCCACCACCTCGGAGCCCCGCAGCCGCCGCGTCAGGTTGTCCACCGTGTCTGTGGCCACCAGTTTGCCCTTGTTGATGATGAGGACCTTCTCGCAGGTCTGCTCCACCTCGGGCAGGATGTGCGTGCTCAGGATGATGGTGTGGTCCCCGGCGAGTTCCTTGATGAGTTGCCGCGTGTCGTTGATCTGCTTGGGGTCCAACCCGGCGGTCGGCTCGTCCAGGATCAGCAGGTCTGGGTTGTGCAGGATGGCCTGCGCCAGGCCCACGCGCTGCCGGTACCCCTTGGAAAGCTTGCCTTGCAGCGTGAACCGCACGTCGCCCAGCGAGCAGCGTTCGATCGCGCTGGCCACGCGCTGGCCTACCTCGCGCTTGGGAACGCCCTTGAGGCAGGCGACGAAGTTGAGGTACTCGATGACCTCCATTTCCGGATACAGCGGCGGCGTCTCCGGCAGGTAACCGATGCGCCGCTTGACCTCGAGTGGCTGCTTCAAGACGTCGAATCCGGCGATTTCCGCTCCGCCGCGTGTGGGCGGCAGAAAGCAGGTCAGGACCCGCATCGTCGTGGTCTTTCCGGCGCCGTTCGGTCCAAGGAAGCCGACGATGCTGCCCTTGGCGACCTCGAACGAGATATTGTCGACGGCGACGGTACGCGCGTATCGCTTGGTCAGACCTTCTACCTTGATCATATGGGTTGTTCCGGAGAGAGCTCGGGCTTTCGCCACAAGCCGCACTCTCATGATAGAAACCGTCTCGGACGGGTGTCAACGCGGGCCGGGGCCGGCCGGCTACAGCCCCATGATCTGGAAACCCGCGTCTACGTAGAGGACGTTTCCGGTGACGCCTCGTCCCAGGTCGCTGGCCAGAAAAACGGCGGTGTCGGCGACCTCCTCGGGATCGGTGTTCCGGCGTAGCGGGGCGCGCTCCGCCACGAAGTCCAGAATCCCGGAGAAATCCTTGATCGCGCGGGCCGACGCGGTCTTCACGGGCCCGGCCGAAATGGCGTTCACGCGGATCGCCCGGGGGCCGAAGTCGCTTGCCAAATACCGCACCGCCGATTCCAGCGCCGCCTTGGCCACGCCCATCACGTTGTAGTTGGGGATGACGCGGTTGGCTCCCAGATAGCTGAGCGTGGTAATGGAGCCGCCTCGGGTCATCAAGGGCGCCACGGCGCGCCCCACCGCCACCAGTGAGTACGCGCTGATGTCGTGCGCCAGCAGGAAGCCCGATCGCGAAGTCTCATGGAACGGCCGCGCCAGGTCTTCCCGGTTGGCGAACGCGATGCTATGGACGACGGCCTCCGGCGCCGTGTCTTTCAACTCCGCGGACAGCCGCTCGAGTTGGTCCTCTTCGCTCACGTCGCAGGCGAGCAATCGCGTCGCGCCCAACTCGGTGGCCAGTTCCTCGACCGTCTCGCGCTGGCGCTCTCCCTGGTAGGTCACCACCAGGCGCGCCCCTTCTCGCCGGAAGGCGGCCGCGATCGAGTAGGCCAGGCTCCAGCGGTTGGCGATTCCCAGTACGAGAGCGGTCTTGCCCTCGAGCAAATTCCCCATGATCCGCTATTCTAGCGTAGCGGCCGGGCGGAACCGCGCCTGATGTATACTCTACTAACGCCGTGAGAAGCATCTGAAGGGAGTCTTCCGCCTCTATGTCCGATGCCAAGAAGCTGTGCCTGCTACTCGTGATGGCCGTCCTGGTTCTCGCGCCGGCATTCGCCCAGGAACAGGACGAGATCCCGCTGCCCGCGCCGGTCTATGTTCCCTCGCCGCAGGACGTGGTGGATGAAATGCTGAAACTGGCCAAAGTCACCAAGGACGACGTGGTCTACGATCTGGGTTGCGGGGACGGCCGCATCGTCATCACTGCGGCCAAACTCGGAGCCCGCGGCGTCGGCATTGACATCAACCCGGAGCGGATCAAGGAAGCCACCCAGAACGCGCAGGAAGCCGGGGTCACCGGCCGCGTCAAGTTCATTGAGGGCGACATCTTCCAAGCCGACCTCGGCGAGGCGAAAGTGGTGACGCTGTACCTGCTGCCGGCCCGGCTGGCGCGGTTGAAGGGCAAGTTGCTGGCGGAACTCAAGCCCGGTACGCGCATCGTGGCGCACGACTTCCCGCTGGAAGGCTGGGAGCCCGACGAAAAGGTCGATCTGGAAGCTCACCAGCTCTATCTGTGGACCGTCACCGGCAAAGAGAAGCCCTAGCTTCCGCGCCTAGCTCCGCCACACCGCCTCCAGGTCCGCAGCGTTGAAGCACGTCCCCGGCCGCGCGGCTCTGCCGTCCCCGGACTTTGCCGCGGCTGGCCTATGCTGCAATGTGGCATAATTGTCGCGTCCGGCTGGCGAAGATCACGGAATGAAGCGGCAAAAACACCAGATGGCGCTGTTGTTCCCTGAATTGGCTACTGGACCGGCGAACCCCTGGATTTCCGCCTCGATCAAGTGTGTCGATGGCGGGAAGTGCGCCGGACCCACGACGCTTGAACTTTGTGCCGGCGCCGGCGGGCAAGCACTTGGGCTGGAGCAGGCGGGCATCGAACACGTTGGATTGGTCGAACTCGACAAGAGCGCCTGCGCGACACTGCGCCTGAATCGCCCAGAGTGGAACGTCATCGAGCAGGATTTGAACACATTCGATGGCTCGCCGTTTAAGGGTGTTGACGTGATCTCCGGCGGATTGCCATGCCCGCCATTCTCCGTCGCTGGAAAACAACTCGGGAACAGGGATGAGCGAAATCTGTTTCCAGCGATGATCCGTCTGGTCGATCAGGTACGGCCACGCGCGGTGATGATCGAAAACGTGCGGGGATTCCTAGACGCGGTCTTTGAAGACTACCGCACCTACGTGAAATGTGAACTGGCGAAGTTGGGCTATGAGCCTGGCTGGAAGCTGATGAACGCGTCTGACTTCGGTGTGGCTCAATTGCGTCCCAGGGTGGTATTCGTCGCTGTCCGCAAGGATTTAGCCGCCCACTTCGCCTGGCCGCAACCACCCGAGATCCGTCCAAAGTCTGTGGGCGAAACCCTTTACGATCTGATGGCGGCGAACGGATGGAAAGGGGCGAAGACTTGGGCGAAGCAAGCCAGTCTGATCGCCCCAACCGTGGTTGGCGGGTCACACAAACATGGCGGGCCCGATCTTGGGCCGACGCGCGCGCGTAACGCGTGGGCCACGCTTCGTGTAGATGGGCTTGGCATCGCGAACGAAGCCCCCGGACCGGATTTCCCGCTTACCGGAATGCCTCGTCTCACCGTCCGGATGGTCGCTCGGCTCCAGGGGTTCCCTGACGATTGGCAATTTGCCGGGACGAAGACGCAGATGTACCGGCAGGTTGGTAACGCGTTTCCACCACCCTTCGCGCGCGCCGTTGCAGAAAACCTAAAGGCGTGCCTACTTACGCCCAAGTTGATTCGGGTGGCTGGCTGATGGTGAACCGATGAAAAGCCGGGCTCCAAGAGGATCCAGGGCGAAGCTCCGCGCGTACCTGCTTTCAAATGTGGGGCGAGTGCTGGAGTCGGAGGACCTGCGGAAGGCGTCTGGGGGCGCGAGTGAATGGGGCAGGCGGGTTCGCGAACTGCGGACGGAGGAAGGCTACCGGATTCTCACTCACAACGACCGGAGCGACTTGAAGCCCGGGCAGTATCTCCTGTTGGACCCTAAGCCGGCTCCTGCGTTTGAGCGTGGCATATCGAAGGAGACCCGGGCTTATGTTTTGGACCGCAATGGCTTTACGTGCCAGATGTGCGGAGCCGTTGCTGGGGAACCCCATCCCTACGACCCAACGCGGAAAACGCGGCTTCACGTTGGCCACATCGTGGACAAGTCCATGGGTGGGCCGGATGAGCCGTCGAATCTCAGAGCGGTTTGCTCCGTGTGCAACGAGGGAGCCCGGAATTTGACGCTTGACCGGCCGTCGCTCCATAAGCTCTTGATCCAAGTCCGCCGCGCCACCGGCGCCGATCAGCTGGAATTGCTCGCGTGGCTGGTCTCCAAGTATCCGGCGCAGGCGGCGACGCTCGCCGGACATCCGGGGAATTAGGGGCCTGGACAATCTCACGCCAGAACGCCGCTCCGCGAACATGAGGCGTATTCGTAGCCAGGACACGTCTCCAGAGTTGGTGGTGCGGCGGTTGGTTCATCGCATGGGTTACCGTTACCGGCTCCATGCCGTGGACTTGCCAGGCAGGCCCGACATGGTATTCCCACGTCTGAAGTGCATCGTCGAGGTCAGAGGCTGCTTTTGGCATCAGCATCCCGGATGTATCGACGCGCATATCCCGAAGTCCCGTCGCGGGTACTGGCGTCCCAAACTTGAGCGCAATCGGCAGCGCGACAAATACAACAGCCATCAACTCCGGAAGCTAGGCTGGCGGCTGTGCGTCATTTGGGAATGCCAGGTCAAATCTGAACGGGCGCTCAGCGCACGGCTTGCCCGCTTCCTGGGGAGCCGCGGCGCCTGAAAATGCGGCACCCCTCTCGTGCCGCTGCTACTCGTGCGAAACGCCCAGAGCTAGCCCCGCAGCACCGCCTCGAGATCCGCGGCGGTGAAGCACGTCCCCGGCCGCGCGGCGGAACGGTTCTGGAGCACCTGGCAGGCTTCCCCGCCGGGGTCGCCCAGGCACGTGACAACAATCGACGCCTTGGAGAAGTCCTCTTCCCGCGTGTAGCCGCTCACCGTCACCACGCACCGCATCCCCGCAGCCGCGGCGGCTTCCATGCCGTTGTTGGAGTCTTCCACCACCACGCAAGCTTCGGGCGGGATCCCCAACTTCTCGGAAGCCATGATGTAGATGTCCGGCGCTGGTTTCTTCGCCTTCACCACGTCGCCCGCCAGCACCAGCGAGAAACGCCTGGCGGTTTCTTCGCCCATGGCGTGGACCAACACGGAGTTCACCGATTCCAGCGCCGAAGTGGAGGCCACGGCCAGCGTCCAGCCCTGCGCCAGCGCCTCTTCGGAGAGGCGCTTCACGCCCGGGCGCGGCGGGATCTTCCCCGACGCGATGATCTCTTTATAGATCGCGCTCTTGCGCTTGTGCCACGCGGCAATCGTCGCGGCCCGCTCGGCCTCGCCCGCCGGGCACCCCGGCCAGGCTTTCAAAAATTCCGGCTCGCCGAACAGGCTGCTCATGCGCTCCTTGCCGCCGCCGATCTTCAGCTTCCGTCCATATTCTTCGACGGACCACTGCCAGGGTACGCCCAGTTCCCGCCACATCTGGTTGAACGCCGGAAGGTGGCCGAACTGTTCGGTGTCGCCCAGCACGCCGTCGCAATCGAAGATGAGCGCCTTCTTCATGCCGCTTTGCCCTCGCTTTCGAAGATCCGCATGAACGACGCCACCTGCTCCACCAGGCCTTTCTTCACCGCCCCGATGAGTTTCAGCGGGTCGTACTCGGTGGGCTTCGCCGCCAGGTAGTTCCGGAAGCCGTCGGCGTAGGTGATCTTCAGTTGGGTCGAGATGTTGATCTTGGGCGCTCCGCGGCGGATCAGCTCCTTGAACGTATCTTCGGACAACCCGGTGCCGCCGTGAATCACCAGGGGGACCGATTCGGCCGCCAGAATCTCGCTGATGCGCTTGAAATTGATCTTGGGCGTGCCCTTGTACAACCCGTGCGCGGTGCCGATGGCCGGCGCGAAGCTGTCGATGCCGGTTTCGCGTATGAAGGCCACGGCCTTGTCCAGCGCCACGATGGGCCCCCCGTATTCGTCCCCCACGCCGTCCTCGACGCCCTGGACCGCTTCCAGTTCGCCCTCCACCGCCGCGCCGTAGGAGTGGGCCAGCTTCACCACCTCCTTGGTCTGCGCCATGTTGTCTTCGTAGGTGAGCTTGGAAGCGTCAAACAGCACCGAGTTCCACCCGGCCTTGAGGCACTCTTCAATCACCGCGCGGTCCGGGCAATGATCCAGGTGCAGGGTGGCGGGCACCGGAACCCGGCCGGCCATCTCCTGGAACATCACCTGAATGAGCTTCGCGCCCATCACCTTGACGGTCTTCACCGACACCTGCACGATGACCGGCGAGCGCGTCTCGGCCGCCGCCGTGAGCACGGCGTCCATCGTGATCCAGTCCACGATGTTGAACGCCCCCACACCGTACTGGTTTCCAAACGCGTGGCTCAGGATTCGCTGCATCGGTACCACTGGCATAACGCACCCCCTAACACTGCGACTGATAAATCCGGCCCAGCATCGCCGCCCCAAGCAGCGACGACTGGTCTTGGTATTCGTACTCGAAATCCCCCGTCCAACGGCGCTTGACGTCGAGATACCCGCGGATCTTGGCGCCGCCGCCCGTCGTGATGACCTTGCGTCCCAACTTCACCATGCGGCCCACCTCGCGCAGGTGATCGCCGTGATAGACCGCGTTGCCACGAATCAGGCCGAGCAGCATGTCCTCGCGCGTGGTCTCCAGCGTGACGCCCCCGAAGCTGGCCTTCTTCTGCTCCAGCGAATAGCGGCTGCCGCCGAGGTAGGGAACGTACTCGGGAAGCTGGGCTTCCTTCCTCTCGACATCGGCGCGGCCGAAGAAGCCCTCCAGCACGCGCGGGATGTACTCATCGTAGAACCGGCCCACGGTCATATCCGGGCAGAAGACCGAGTGGAACCACTCCAGGGCCTTGCCTCCCGTGTTCAGAACGAAAAACGTCACCCAGCGGTCCGGCAGCACGTGGCAGCGGATGTTGAAGCTTGGCGAATAGACGGGCTTGTCCACCCACACGCTGGTGATGTCGCAGGTGCCGCAGACGTTGTTGATCATGCCGGGATCGGTGTGCCCGCCCGAATACGCCGCCAGCACCGCGTCGTTGCCGCCGCACAACACCACCGTGTCCTCCGGCAGCCCGAGCTCCGCAGCAACGCCGGGCAAGATCCGGCCCGCGGGTGCATAGGAATGCAGCAGCGGCGGCAGTTTCGACTCGGGGATGCCCGCGCCCCCCAGCACGTCGCGATTCCAGGTGAGGTCGTTGGCCGCCGTGTTGTAGAGGCCCGTGATCGAGACCGTCGATGGATCGATCGCCCAGTTTCCGGTGAGCCGCTTGACCATGTAAGTGTTGCAGTGGCCGAACTTCTCCGCCGCGCGGAACACCTCCGGCTGATGGTCGCGAATCCACAGAATCGAACACAGCGACGAGCCGCCCGATACCGGCAGGTTGCAGGTCTCGCGCAGAAACTTCTCCTCGCCCACTTTGGCGCGGATCTCGCGCGCCTGCTGGTGCGAGCGCCCGTCGAAGAATAGAATGGCGGGCCCGAGCGCCGCCCCGTCGGCCGCCATCGGTGTCAGGCCCGGTGTGGTCACCGAGAGCGTCAGCACCCCAACTCGGGCCAAGTGCGGCCGGACTTCTTCGCAGCACTCGCCGAGCGCCCGCCACCATTTCTCCGGTTCGATGTCGGCCTTGCCCTGGTCGTAAACGTTGACGTCGTAGTTCCGGCTGGCCTCGCACTTCTTCTCCAGATCCGGCGAAAACACACCCAGCTTGAATGCCGTGGTCCCTACATCGAGGCTGAGTATGTCGCGTTTCATGCGAGCAGGCCTTCGGCCGCGAGCGTCTGGCGCAGCCTTTCCACTTCATCGGCGGGCAACGGCAGCAGCGGCCGCCGCGGAATCCCGCCGCGCAACCCCGCCAGGTTCATGGCCGCCTTCACGCCGGAGACTCCGAACTTCCCGGCGATGGCGTTGTTGATGCGCGTCACGCGCTCCTGCATCGGCACGCCGCGCGCCTCGTCCCGCGCCTGCCCGTAACGGAACAACTCCAGCACGAACGCCGGAAACGTGTTCGCCAGGGAGACCGTGCCGCCAACCGAGCCGCCCATCATCGCCGGAAACAAAAAGTTCGCCGACCCGGCCAGCACATGGAATTCCGGCGATTCAAACCGCAGGAAGTTCTCGATCCCGCTCGCCGCGCTGTCCTTCATCCCGGCGATGTGCGGGTGCGCCGCCAGCCGTCCCACCAGTTCCGGCGTCACCGTCACCCCGCAGAAGCCTGGCGCGTTGTATATCAGGATGGGAACGGGCGACCCGTCGGCCACCGTGGTGAAGTACCGGTACAGCACCTCCTCGGTCATCTGTTTCTTGAAGTAGCCGGGGCTGAGTACCAGGCCAAAGTCCGCGCCCAGGTCCGCCGCCTCCTTCAGAAACCGCTCCGTGTCGCGCTGTGCGTCGTAAGTGGCCCCGGCGATTACCACCTGTCCGCGGTCCTTGCACCGGACGATCGTCGCCAGCACGCGCGCCTTTTCTTCCTCCGTGAGGCTGCGGTTCTCGCCGTTCGACCCCAGCGCCAGATAGCCAAGGATGCCGCTCGCCGCGTAGCGCTCCAGGTTGAATTCGAGCGCGGCGAGGTCCAGATCTTCGTGTTCGTCGAACGGCGTCGAGATCGGCGCGAAAACACCGGCCATCTTCGCCGCAAGTTCGTTCGCGTTGCCAGTAACGTGCGACATGCCCGGTGTCCATTTTATCCCGCACCGGAACGGCCAGTGTAAACTGAGGTTCTCGGTGAACCTCTCGACTCCGGTCATGTACGTGAAGGGCGTGGGGCCGGCGCGCGCCGCCGTGCTGGAAGCCAAGGGCATCCTCACGGTGGAAGACCTGCTGGCCCACACCCCCTTCCGCTACGAAGACCGCACCAACCTGAAGCCCATTGCGCAGCTTGCGCCCGGCGAGATGGCCACAGTCGTCGCCAGCGTCGAAACGGCGCGGGTGGCGGGCTTCCGCAGGCGTCAACTCGGGCTGTTCGAGGCCACCTTCGCCGACGGCTCCGGCCAGGAACTCGCCGCCAAGTGGTTTCATGCGGGCTATCTGGCCGACGTCCTCGCCGCCGGCCAGCGTGTCGCCCTCTACGGCAAGGTCGAATGGGACGGCCGCGGCGGCGGGCTCTCCATGCTGCACCCGGAATTCGAGATCCTCTCGGGCGACGAGGACGCCGATTCCTCGCTGCACGTGGGCCGGATGGTCCCCATCTACGAGGCGGCGGGCAAGATCACCACCCGTGTCTTCCGCAAGCTCCTCCACAACGTGCTCGGCTCGCTCGGGGGCATCGACGACCCGCTTCCCGAAAGCCTGCGCCGCCGCCTGAAACTTCTGGACCGTTGGACGGCGCTCAACCAGATCCACTTTCCCGGGGAACAGGAGGACCTGCGCCTGCTCAACGCCTTCCGCAGCCCGGCGCAGTTCCGCCTGATCTTCGAGGAGTTCTTCTGGCTGGAATGCGGCCTGACGCTGAAGCGGCGCAGCGCGCGCAAGCAGGCCGGCATCGCCTTCACCCTCTCCGGCCGTGCGCGCGAGCAGATCAAACGCATGCTGCCTTTCAAGCCGACCGGCGCGCAGAAACGCGTCCTCAAGGATATCGCCGAGGACATGGCCGCGCCGCACCCCATGAACCGCCTGCTGCAAGGCGACGTCGGCAGCGGCAAGACGCTCGTGGCGGCCCAGGCGGCCATCATCGCCATCGAGAGCGGCTACCAGGTGGCCATGCTCGCACCCACCGAGATCCTGGCCTCGCAGCATCATTACTACCTCAAGAAGCTCTTCGCCCCGCTCGGCTACCAGGTGACGCTGATCACCGGTTCCACGCCGGAAAAAGAAAAGGTGCTGCTGAAGAGCGCCGTGGCGCGCGGCGCCGCGCAGGTCGTCGTCGGCACCCACGCGCTCCTGGAAGAAGACGTCGGATTCCACAAGCTCGGCCTGGCGGTCGTCGATGAGCAGCACCGCTTCGGCGTCATGCAAAAGCTCACCTTCCGCGAGAAGGGCCTGCGCCCTGACGTCCTGGTGATGACCGCCACACCCATCCCGCGCACTCTCGCCCTCACGCTCTACGGAGAACTCGATGTCTCCAGCCTCGACGAGTTGCCTCCCGGCCGCCGCCCCGTCATTACCAAGCACGTCGAGGGCGTTCGCGTGGAGTTGGTCTACAGCTTCCTGAAGCAACAGGTGGACCGCGGCCGGCAGGCCTACGTCGTTTACCCGGTCGTCGAGGAGTCGGAAACGCTGGCCGTGAAGGCAGCCACCAAGATGTACCGCCATCTCTCCGAGGAGGTCTTTCCGGGACTCCGCGTCGGGCTGCTGCACGGACGGCTCGCCTCGGACAAGAAGGAAGCCGTGATGGAGAGCTTCAAGCGCGGGGAAATCCAGATCCTGGTTTCGACCACGGTCATCGAGGTCGGCGTGGACGTGCCCAACGCCACCGTCATGGTGATTGAACAAGCCGAGCGATTCGGCCTTGCCCAATTGCACCAGCTTCGCGGCCGCGTCGGCCGCGGCGCCGAGCAGAGCTACTGCGTGCTGGTCACCGAGAAGATGAACCCCGTGGCGCAGGAGCGCATCCGCACGCTGGTCGATTCCACCGATGGCTTCTACATCGCCGAGATGGACCTGAAGCTGCGCGGACCGGGCGAGTTCTTCGGAACCAAACAAAGCGGCCTGCCCGCGCTGCGCATCGCCAACCTCGTCCGCGATTCCGAAATCCTGGAACTCGCGCGCCACGAGGCGACGGCGTTCGTCTCCTCGCCGCCGTCGGAGGCGGAATTCCAGCGCGCCGTCGGATTCCTCCGCCATCACTGGCAGCGGCGCTACGGCCTGGTGGAGGTGGCCTGATGCGCGTGATCGGCGGGGAGTTCCGCAGCCGCAGGCTGAAAGCCCTTCCGGGTCTGGCCACGCGGCCCACGCCGGACCGCCTGCGTGAGTCGCTATTCAGCGTCCTGGCGCCGCGAATCGAGGGCTGCACGTTCCTGGACGCCTACGCGGGCAGCGGCGCCGTGGGCATCGAAGCGCTCAGCCGGGGCGCCGCCCGCGCCGTCTTCCTTGAACGCCACCGCCCGGCCGCCCGCCTCATCGAAGAGAACCTCCGCGCTCTCGGGGCCGAAGCCCGCGCCACGGTCCTCAGCGCCCCGGCTTTGAGGCACCTTGGCAAGATCGCTGCGGATATCGTCTTCCTGGACCCGCCCTACGACTTGGAATCCGAATACGCCCAGGCTCTGCGCCGGCTTGGCGAAGCTCCGCCCGCCCTGGTCATCGCCCAGCACTCCGCCCGCCTGCGCCTGCAAGAGGAATACGGGCAACTCCGCCTCAACCGCACGCTCAAGCAGGGCGACAACGTGCTCAGCTTCTTTGCCGTATCTGAGCCCTAAAGATCCAGCCCGCCAGAAACAGCACCCCCAGCAGGATCGGCACGCCCGTCAGCGTCAGATAGACGCTCCAGTGGAACCGAAGCCGGGTCAAATACATGTACCACAGGCCCAAGGCCGGGAAGATGATCGCCCCCACCCATTCCCAGCGCCAGGTGACGGCCAACACCGCCACCAGAAGGTACACCGGGATCAGGTGAATGAGGAACGCGACGATCTGGCGCCACACCGGCTGTCCCCCTCCGAAGGAATCCAGCGCGAACACGCTTACGAACAGCGCAAGTAGAATGCAGACCACCCTTGGGGTCCAGAACAGGATTCTGCGAACGGGTTCGGTCATGAGAATGTCCTCCATCGCCCGCCATTCTGCGGCAGAAGTGGCGCGAAAGGAGCTTCGGAAAGCCTGATTTAGCGTTTCGCGCGGTTTTCGGCCAGTTTCCGCCCCACTTCGGCCG
>CAZVIK010000118.1:0-4726 GCA_964627045.1 uncultured Solibacteraceae bacterium
GCTCTCATCTATCAACGCCATGTCTCGGGCATCAACGACCTCAAACAAGCCCAGATCGAACTGCTGCACGCGCTCAGCGGGCAAAAGAACTCCCTGGTGGCTTACACCCCCGAGCAGCGGGAGGAAAACCTGCAGTCTATGCAAAAGGCGCAGCAGGCGTTCACTTCGCTCCTGGACCGGGTGGCTGCCGGGATCAACACCGACTACGAGAAGCAGTTGCACGTCGAGATCGGCTCGCGCTTTCAGTCCTTCCGGCAGGCCAATGAGCAGATCGCCCAGAGCTTGCGCTCGGACCAGGCGGAAAAGGCCTTCCAGTTGTCCAACGGGGTTGGTTTGAAGAGCTTTCAAGAAGCCCAGACCGTGCTGGACAAACTCGTCGCCAACCGCAAGGCAGAAAGTGACCGCGAGTACCAAAATTCAATGCGGCGCAACGTCACTGCCCGGCTCTGGCTCATCGGGCTGGCGCTGCTTGGCAGCGTGCTCGGGTTCGCCTTCGGCTCCTGGATCGCTTCGACGGTGGTCGGGCCGGTACGCCAGATGGTAGCCGGGCTGAAATCGCTGGAGCAGGGAGACGTGACACACCAGATGAACCGGGAGTCGCGTGCCGCACTCGGCGAACTCGCATCGGCCTACAACAGCTTTACGTCAAAATTGCGGGGCGTGTTAACCGGCGTGCAATCGGCGGCGACGCGTGTGGGAGAGGAGGTGGCCCGCCTGTCGTCAGCCGCCCGATCCCACGGCTCGGCTCGGCGCCGTTCGTCGGAAACCTTGACGGTGGAAGAGACGGCCGAAGCCATGACACGCATCGCACAGGCCTCGGATTCCAACGCCTCGCTGGCGGCGCGCGCCGCCGAGGAGTTCGCTGAAGCCCACACCAGCGCCGTAAACGGCCGCGAAGCGGTGGCCCACATGGTTCAAGCTGTCACCGAGATCGACGAGAGCAGCAAAAAGATCTCACAGATCATCCATGTGATGGACGAGATCGCGTTGCAGACCAACCTGTTGGCGCTGAATGCCGCCGTCGAGGCGGCGCACGCCGGCGAAGAAGGGAAAGGCTTCGGCGTGGTGGCCTCCGAGGTTCGCAGTCTGGCGCAGAGAAGCGCCGAGGCGGCCAAGGAGATCGCCGGCCTGATCGATGAATCCGTGAGTAAGGCGAAGACCGGAAGGGAACTAGCCCAGCGCTCGGGCGAAGCGCTCGACGACATGTCGCGCCGCGTGGATCAGGTTCGCGACTTGGTGAACAAGATCTCGCGCGGCTCCCAGGAGCAGCGCGAAGCCATGAAGGGTGCTACGGTGGCCATCTCCGCCATCGACAAGACGATGCAGCAGAACGCTCAGGAGGTCGCCGGTCTCCAGGAGGCCGTCTCGTACTTCCGCGTCTAAGCCCGCCTGCCGCCGGTCCGGCCCCAGAGTAAACTGGAACCTGGACCGGCCCGGCGCGCTCGATGGATGAAACCACACTCCTCCGGCTAATTCAACGCAACGCTCCCGCGTTTCGCCCGAAGTGCCTGATTGAGGGAATCGGCGACGACTGCGCGATCTTCCGGCCGCAAGGCTCGCAGGAAGACTGGCTAATCACCACGGATATGGTGCTCGAGGACCGGCACTTCCGGCATGCCACGCATCCCGCTGCGGCCGTCGGCCACAGGACGCTGGCCCGCGGGTTGAGCGACATCGCCGCGATGGGAGGGGAGCCCAGGTTCGCGCTCCTTTCTCTTGTGGTTTCGCCATGGGCCGGCCCCCGCTGGCTCGGCGCATTTTTCCGCGGGTTCCACGCTCTGGCCCGGCACGCGCAAACGCCGCTCATTGGCGGCGACCTGGCCAAGGCCGAAAAACTGGGTTGCGACATCATTGTGTGCGGGGCCGTGCCGCGGGGGACGGCTCTGCGGCGCGACGGCGCACGGCCGGGCGATGAGATTTACGTTTCCGGGCGCCTTGGAGGATCGGCGCTCGGCCTACGCACCATGCGCGGACGCGCCCGGCGGGCTCACCTGTTTCCCCAGCCGAGGCTGCGCCTCGGCCGCCTTTTGCGGCAGCGCCTGGGCGCCACCTCGGCCATGGACTTGAGCGACGGCCTGTCGATTGACCTCCACCGGCTGTGCGCGGCCTCGGGCGTCTCGGCGGAGTTGAACCGCGAGCCGCCGGTGTTCCCCGGGGCCAGCCTGGAGGACGCCCTGCACGGCGGGGAAGACTACGAGCTTCTTTTTACGCTTCCACGCGGGTCGCGTCCGCCGGCGCAGTGTGAAGGGCAGCCGTTGACGCGAATCGGTGCCATCCGCAAGGGGCTCCCGGGGCGGGTCCTGCTCTGCGGGAAGCCGCTCGTCCCGGCCGGATGGGACCACTTCCGCCGTTGACTTTCTTTTCCTGGAGGCGGTGCGGGGCTTGAGTCTGTTTCCCTTTCTTGTGCCGGTGCCGCCACGGCGCGCTCTGAAATTGGCCATGGTCTTGATTTTGCTGGCCCCTGACGGCCCCGGCGCGCCCGTGTTGTGCATGGCACGGGAGCCTTCGGGCCGGTTGTCGGTGGCGCTGGCCGCGCTGGTCTTTGCCGGCATCCCGTTCGCGGTCACCGAGGGCGTATTGAGCCCGTGCCGGCGCGGGATGCATCTTTCGATGAGCGCGGGTGTCGGTTTCATCGCTGTCTTCGGTGTCGTGGGTCTCAATGGGATTGCGTTGCTGGCCTTTGTCAACCCACTTCGCGGCCGGGTTGGGAAACCGTCGAGGCCGTGATCCAAGGTGCAACCCTGCGCCTGCGGCCGGTGCTAATGACGGCGATGGCTGCCAGCCTGGGTTTCGTTCCAATGGCGCTTTCCACGGGCGAGGGAGCCGGGGCGCCAGGGCCTTTGGCGACCGTGGTGATCGGCGGACTGGTCACCTCCATGCTGCTGACTCTGCTGATTCTTCCGGTGCTCTATGTGAAGACGGCCGGTTGCGGGAAGAGAGTGGAGTAGCGACGGAAATCCGTTATCATTGGCCTACAATGGGTCCAAACTCGCGGCGGGCCACGGCGGCCTGGTGCCTATTCGACTTCGCCAATTCGTCCTACACCACGCTGATCATCACTGTCGCGTTCGCGGTCTACTTCCGGCAGGTGGTGGTGGCCGCCGGCGACAACCGGGCGGACCAGCTCTGGGGTGTGGCCAATTTCGTCGCCATGCTTCTGGTCGCCGTGGCCTCCCCGTTGCTCGGCGCGGCGGCCGATTACTCCGGGCGGAAGAAGTTCCTGCTGGTGGCAACTACACTGATATCTATCGCCGCCACCGCCCTGCTCTACTTCGTGGGGCCGGGCGATGTGGCGCTGGCGGTTGTGCTCTTCGTCTTGGGAACGTTCGGCTTCGAAGCCGGTTACGTATTCTATAACGCGTTTCTCCCCGATGTGGCGGCCCCTGAAGCGGTCGGGCGTGTGTCGGGCTGGGGCTGGGGAGTCGGCTACGCCGGCGGGCTGCTATGCATCGTCGCGGCCAAGCCGCTCCTGGACCAGCCGCTCGACACGCCGGAGGGCGTTCTGGCGTATCAGTATTCGTACCTGCTGGTGGCGGCCTGGTTTCTGGTGTTCTCGCTTCCGGCGTTTTTGTGGCTGAAGGAAACGCGTCCGCAGGGGCCCTTGACGCGGCGCCGCGAATATGTGACGGCCGGGTTCCGCCGGGTGAGGGAGACGTTGACCCACCTCCGCCGCTACCGCGAGACCGCGAAGTACATCGTCGCTTCGCTCATCTTCACCGACGGCATCACCACGGTGGTGAGCTTCGCGGGTATCTATGCCACCACCACGATGGGCTTTTCCAACCGGGAATTGGTATGGCTCTTCCTGGTGCTGAACATCGTGGCGTTTCCGGCCTCCCTGGCGGCCGGATATCTGGCCGACTGGATCGGCGCCAGGAGGACCATTGTCCTGACGCTGGTTCTCTGGATGGGCGTGATCGCGGTCGGGTACTTCGCCGTCACCAAGGCCTGGTTTTGGGTCATGGCGGCGGGAGCCGCGGTGGGCATGGGAAGCACGCAAGCGGTGGGACGAAGCTTCATGGCGCAGATCTCCCCGCCGGAGCGCGAGTCGGAGTTCTTCGGATTCTACGTTCTCAGCGGCAAGTTCGCTTCTATGTTCGGCCCGCTGATCTTCGGGTCGATTTCGCATTGGAGCGGCAGCCAGCGGCTGGCCGTACTGTCTCTGCTGCCGTTCTTCGTGGTGGGCCTTATCTTGATGCTCTGGATCGACGAGCGGAAGGCCATGGCCGCTGTTGTAGAATAGAAAAGACCGTTTTCGCGGGCCACCCTAGCTCAGTTGGTAGAGCAGCGGTTTCGTAAACCGCAGGTCGTCGGTTCAAGTCCGACGGGTGGCTCCATTCCCCGGCCGGCCGCATGCTGTCGCGGATCAACTGGTCGCGAACGAGTTCCTTACCTCACCCAGAAATCGCGCGACGTCATCCGGGCTGAACAGCGCCGTCTTTTCCTCCGTTTCGACGACCACCATGTTCCGGCGGTTGGTCACGTACCAGGTGCACTTGCCGAGGCCAGAAGTGCGAAACAGGCCGTAGTAACCGAACATTCCGCCGCTTCCCCAGAGCCGTATACCGCCGCTGAGGTCTTCGGCCGTGGCGGGCCGCGCCTGCCGAAGTCCCGCGAGCCGGATGCGGACGTTTCCGATGAGCCGGTGCACGACAATCTCCCGCCCGTCCAGGCTGTACCCGCGCGGCGAGTACGCGTAAGCTCCCACGGCGATGAAGGCGCTAAG
>CAZVIK010000118.1:4736-10831 GCA_964627045.1 uncultured Solibacteraceae bacterium
CGCAAACACGACGGGATTCTGAGTCGCCAAGCCGACCCCCGCCATCAGCCCGCAGGCCAGCAGCGAAATGACCTTCGTCGTCGTGTCGTAGGAAGCCGGAAAGGCGTGCATGGAAGCTTGCGGCATAAGTTGACCTCACCGCAATTCTACTTCGGAGGGCTGTACTTCTGCCAAAGGCGCGGCCGCCCCGGCCAGTCCCGCCACTAACGAGAGACCCGCACCGTTTGGTGGCTGGTCATGATCTCTTGCGCGTCGACCACGGCGATGGCCGCCATATTCACGATTTCGCTCACCTCGCTGCCGCGCTGGAGCACGTGCACGGGCTTGGACAGCCCCATGAGGATCGGGCCGATCGCCTCGCAGCCTCCGATGCGCATCAGCAGCTTGTAGGCGATGTTGCCTGCCTCCAGGTTCGGGAAGATCAGCACGTTGGCGCCCCCCTTCAAACGGCTGAAGGCATAAGTCTCGTCGATGATCTCCGGGACCACCGCCGTATCCGCCTGCATCTCCCCATCCACCATCAGGCCGGGAGCGAGTTCGCGCACCAGTTCCGTAGCGCGGCGCACCTTGTCGGCCAGCGGATGGCGGGTGCTCCCGAAGTTGGAGAACGACAGCATGGCGACCCGCGGTTCCACCTCAAAACGCCGCGCCATTTCGGCGGTGGTAATTGCGATCTCCGCCAGGTCTTCCGACGTCGGCTCGATGTTGACAGTGGCGTCCGCCAGGAAGTACAAGTCTCCCTTGGCGGTAATCAGCACGTAGAGGCCGGAGACGTTCTTCAGTCCCGGCCGCACCGCTAGGACCTGCAACGCCGGGCGGATGGTGTCGGGATAGTGCGTCGTAAGTCCGCCGATCAAGGCGTCGGCATCGCCCATGTGGACCATCATCGAGCCGAAAACGCGGTGATCGAGCACCTGTTCCCCGGCTTCGGTCCGCGTGATTCCCTTGCGGTGCCGCAGTCGGTAGAGTTCGCTGGTGTAATCCTGCAGACGTGGCGACCGCGCCGGATCGACGATACGCGCGCCGTCCAGGTGCAGTCGCAACTCAGCGGCCGTGGCCTCGATCCGCTCCTCGTTGCCGAGAAGAATCGGGTAGGCGATCCCCTCGTCCAGCAGGATCTGCGATGCCCGCAGGATTCGGGTCGCCTCGCCCTCCGGGAAGACGACGCGTTTGGGCGCGCGTTGCGCCTTGTGAACCATCACGCGCATGACCTCTTCGGCCTTGCCCAGGCGCCGCCGCAGTTGATCTTTGTACTCCTCGATATCGACCGGCGCCTGCGCCACGCCGGTCTCGATGGCCGCCTGCGCCACGGCGGGCGCCACCCACAGCAGGACGCGCTGATCGAACGGCTTCGGGATGATGTAGTTCCGCCCGTATTCGATGTGCTCCAGGTTGTAGGCGCGCCGTACCGCGTCGGGCACGTCCTGCTTGGCCAGCGCCGCGAGGGCGTGCGTGGCGGCCATCTTCATCTGATCGTTGATCGTGACCGCGCGCACGTCGAGAGCGCCTCGAAAGATGGAGGGAAACCCCAGGACGTTGTTCACCTGGTTGGGGAAATCCGACCGGCCCGTTGCGACAATGGCGTCCGGCCGCGCGGCCACGGCCGCCTCGTAGGGGATCTCGGGGTCCGGATTCGCGAGGGCGAAGATGATGGGATTCGGCGCCATTGCCTTCAGCATGGCCGGCGTCACGATGTTGCCGGCCGAAAGCCCCACGAAAACGTCGGCGCCCTCCAGGGCCTCACTGAGCGTCCGCGCGCTGGTGACCGCGGCGAAGCGCTCCATGTAGGGGTTCATCCCCTCGCGGCGGCCAAGGTACACCACGCCGTGGATGTCGCTCATGACGATGTTGTCTTTGCGCGCGCCCAGGCGCAGGTAGTGCGCCGCGCAACTCAACGCCGCCGCGCCCGCGCCGCTGAAGACGATCTTGGCTTCCGGCAGCGTTTTGCCTACCAGTTCCAGGGCGTTCAGGATGCCCGCGCCCGAAATGATGGCCGTCCCGTGCTGGTCGTCGTGGAAGACCGGGATCTTCATGGTCCTCCGGAGTTCTTCCTCGATGGCGAAACACTCCGGAGCCTTGATGTCCTCCAGGTTGATGCCGCCGAAGGTGGGCTCCATTAACTGGCAGGCCTGGATTACCTCGCGCGGGTCTTCGGTCGCCAGTTCGATATCGAACACGTCGATGTCGGCGAACTTCTTGAACAGGACCCCTTTCCCCTCCATTACCGGCTTGCCCGCCAGCGCGCCGATATTGCCCAAGCCCAGCACGGCGGTCCCGTTGCTGACCACGGCCACCAGGTTGCCTCTTGAGGTGTACTTGTAGGCCAGGCTCGGATCGCGCGCGATCTCCAGGCATGGAACCGCCACACCGGGCGTATAGGCCAGGCTCAGGTCTCGTTGTGTCCGGCATGGTTTTGTCGGAACGGTGGAGAGCTTGCCTGGCGAAGGTAAAGCGTGATACTCCAGAGCGTCTTCTCTGCGAACGGCCACCGAGGGATCTCCTCTTCCTTTTGATCTTAGTACTTCAGCGCCGTAACCGCGCCGGATGAGCGGTCGTCTGCGCTAATATTGGTGCAGTTCCATGGCCGAAAACCAGACGCTCGAGCTCGAAGACATCGCCGGCCGGCGGTTCTCGTTCTACCCCGCCATCGTCAATGTCGAACACAACGAGTGGGAACTCAAGCGCGCCGCCTGGAGCGAGATTCTGGTCGCCAATGCGGCCAGCGGCGAGGAACTCTGGATTCCGCGGCGCTTCGTCGGCGAGGTCTCCAGGGTTGGCGACCCGGTTCTCATCGTGGGATTGCGGAAGGAACTGGAGTACAAGGCCGGGGCGGTCTGGCAGCGCGACCGGCGGCTGCTTTCGATGCCGCGAATCGGCGCCAAGGCTGGCGCCCCGGAAGCGTCCCCACCGGCCGCCGGGTCGCCCCGGGTTCATGGGCCGGCGCCGGGGGCCGAGGGCAAGATCAGCCGGATGATCGGTGCGGCCATTCTCCTCGCCGTCGGCTTGATTGTCGTAGTCGTTGCCATCACGCAGCGTCCGGTCTCCTACAGCGGCGTCGAGCAACTGGCGCTGCAACTGACGGCCTCCGACGACTACAATTCCATCGTCCGGAAGCTCGGACGGCCCACCGAGGACCGTTGGCGCACCGACACCGGCGGCGAGATGCAGTACCGCGCGCTGTTTTACAGGGACCAAGGCTACACTCTGTTGCTGATGGGGATGGACCGGAACGCGGCCCGCTACATTGGCGCCTACGATAAGAACTGGACACCGGTGCACTCGGTGCGGCTGGCAGCGGGCGGCGACACCCTCGCGATGCTGCGTGGGCTGAAGAAGTTCTGACCGCGCATTCGATAGAATCTCCCTCATGAAAAGAGTTATGGGCCGTGTCCTTTGGGCCCTCGTGTCGGCCGCGGCGGCCTTCCTGCTGGCCGGAATCGCCATCGAGCGCGGAGAACCGGTCAATAGCATGTGGCTTGTCCTGGCGGCATCCTGCACTTATCTGGTCGGTTTTCGTTTCTACGGCAAGTTCATCGCGGCCAAGGTGATGGCCCTCGACGACCGGCGGACCACGCCCTCCGTACGCCTGCGCAACGGTCACGACTTCGAGCCGACTAATAAGTGGATTCTCCTCGGCCATCATTTCGCTGCCATTGCCGGACCTGGGCCGCTGGTGGGCCCTACCCTGGCGGCGCAGTTCGGCTACCTTCCCGGCACCCTTTGGATCATCCTGGGCGCCGTCCTTGGAGGAGCCGTGCAGGATTTCACCATCCTGTTCTGCTCGATGCGCCGCGACGGCAAGTCGCTCGGGCAAATGGCGCGGGAGGAGATCGGAAAGGTCGCCGGGATCACCGCGCTCATCACGGTTCTCCTCATCATGGTGATCCTGCTGGCGGTCATCGGTCTTGTCGTGGTGAACGCCCTGAAAGGAAGTCCGTGGGGCACCTTCACAATTGCGGCTACCATGCCGATCGCCGTCTTCATGGGGCTGTACCTGCGCTATTGGAGGCCGGGCAAGGTTCTGGAGGTCTCCCTGATTGGCTTCCTGCTCGTGGTGGCGAGCGTGTTCGGTGGCCAGTGGGTGGCGGCTTCCTCGTTGCTGGCGCCGTGGTTCACGCTGAGTGGCATGGCGCTGGCAGTCGCCGTCATCGTCTACGGGTTTTTGGCCAGCGCGCTGCCGGTCTGGCTGCTGCTCGCGCCGCGTGATTACCTGAGCACCTTCGTCAAACTCGGCGTGATCCTGCTTCTGGCGGTGGGGATCGTTTTGGTCCAGCCGAAGATGGCTCTGCCCGCGCTGACCCGCTTCGTCGACGGCACCGGCCCCGTGTTCGCCGGCAATGTCTTCCCCTTCTGCTTCATCACGATCGCCTGCGGCGCCATCTCGGGGTTCCACTCCTTGATCTCCTCCGGGACGACTCCCAAGATGATCTCAAAGGAGTGGCACGCCTGGCCGATCGGCTACGGATCGATGTTGCTTGAGGGGTTTGTCGCCATCATGGCGGTGGTGGCCGCCTGCGTGCTCCAGCCGGGCGTCTACTTCGCCGTGAACTCGCCGGCGGGAATCGTTGGCGCGACGCCGGAAGCGGCTGTGGCGACCATCAGCGGCTGGGGTTTCCCGGTGACCGCCGCCGGGATGGCGGAGTTGGCGAAAGACGTAGGCGAGGAGACGCTCTTTCAGCGGACCGGCGGCGCGCCCTCGCTTGCCCTCGGTATGGCCCACATCTTTGCTTCGGGTCCGGGAGGCCGTGCCGTGCTGGGCTTCTGGTACCACTTCGCCATCATGTTCGAGGCGCTGTTCATTCTGACGGTGGTGGACGCTGGGACGCGCGTCGGGCGGTTCATGCTCCAGGACCTGTTGGGGCACGTGGCGAAGCCCCTCGGCCGCGTCAGTTGGATGCCCGGCGTCATCCTGGCCAGCGCGGGCATCGTCGGCGCCTGGGGTTATTTCCTGGTTCAAGGCGTGCGCGACCCGCTCGGCGGGATCAACTCGCTGTGGCCCCTTTTCGGAATCGCCAACCAGTTGCTCGCGGCTCTGGCGTTATCGGTGGCGACCACGGTCCTTGTGAAAATGCACCGGGCACGGTACATGTGGATCACCTGCGTGCCGCTCGCATGGCTGGTCGTGGTCACCTTCACGGCGGGGTGGCAGAAGATCTTCTCGCCGCTGCCGCGCGTGGGATTCCTCGCACAAGCCGCCCAACTCCGGGAGTCGTTGTTGCCGGCGGCCCTCGACCCCGCGAGTGCGGCGGAGACGCAGACGTTGATCTTCAACGCTCAATTGGATGCGGCAGTGTGCGGGCTTTTTCTCGTCCTGGTAGCCACAATCCTGGCTGCGTCCATTCGGAGGTGGGTTCAGATCCTACGCACTCCTGCCGGCACCGCCCCGCTCCCGCCGCAGATTCACCCGGAGGCCGCATGATTCGCATTGCCGGTGTTTTCCGTGCCTTGCTAGAGTTGCTGCGGGAGATTGGCGATGAGAACGCCTATCGCCGTCACCTGGAAACCCACGGCCTACAAGACACCGGCGAGGAGTGGCGGCGCTTCTCCGCCGAGCACTTCCGCGCCAAGTTCGTCCGGCCAAAGTGTTGCTGATCGCTCAGGATTGCCACGCGTAGCCGGTTCGCAGAACCGTCATGATTCGCGCGGCGCCGCCCGCTCCCAGTTTTCGGCGCAGCCGCTGAATGTGAACGTCCAGGGTCCTGGTCCGCGTACCGTCCTGGTAGCCCCAGACGGTCGAGAGAAGATACTGTCTGGACAGGCAACGTCCGGCGTTTTGCTGCAATATGGCCAGAAGCTGCGATTCCTTGCGGGTCAACCGGGCCACCGGCACCGCCGGCGTCCCGATCAGATGAGCCTGCTGCGGCGCCCCCACCTGCTCGATATACTGTGCAAGCATAGCATCCCTCGGAAAATTGGATGCGACGGAGCGTGCCGACGATGCATCCATCGGCGCCTTTCACCGTGCGAGCCGCAGGAAACGCCCCCAGGAAAACCCGCAGAAACTCGTCAATTTCCCGCTGGTCACGCAGATAGTATCCTGCCCGCGAAGACGCTTTTCTGCCAACGCGGACTCCGAGCACCTTCATCCCCTTGGC
>CAZVIK010000118.1:10841-12407 GCA_964627045.1 uncultured Solibacteraceae bacterium
TCTCGTCGTCTCCCACGTAGACTACGCTCCGCCGTCCAAGGCGCGCCGCCACGGCGCGGAGTGCGTCTCCTTTATGCGGCGAATCTGCGGCGACCAAGCTGACGGACTCCTTTCCCTTCACCACGCGCGCCCCCGCGAGGCTGCTCGCGGCTTGCTCGGCCGCCGCCTTCGCCGCCGCCTTGTCCCTGCACTGCCGGTAGTGAATCGTGAGCGAAAGCCCCTTGTCTTCCACCCATAGACCTTCCAACGGGGGCAGATTCAGCGCCAGGCGCCGCGCCCATAGCCTCACCCGGCGGCGGATGGACGGGGCCTTCGGTGAGATGTCGGCTCCGTGGTTTCCCGCCAACTGTTGGACACCGCAGCCGGCGAGTTTTCCGGCCAGGTCGCCGCGATCGCGTCCCGACAGGACGAAGCAGGTCCGGGCGGCCGTGAGTTGCGTGAGAAGGGCGCGTGTGCCCAGGCGCATCCGGGCCAGTTCAGGATGACAGACGATGGGCGCGAGCGTCCCGTCGAAGTCGAACGCCGGCAGGGCTCCGGCGGCGACGTAGTCGCGGATGACCTTCCGGGAGCGGCGGGAGAGCGCGTAGCGCACGTCAAATCCCCGCATTCAGAGCGCCACCGTCTGAAAGGCGGCTCGCCAGCCGCTCCCGGTTGCGCAGACGCGCCGCGTCGGTCAGCATCTCTCCGGCCCAGCGGTAGACGTTGAAATGCGCCACCAGCGAACGCATGGACCGCATACGCACCTGCTGCTCGCTCTCGGGCATGCGCAAGGCCGCAGCCAGCGCGTGGCTGCATTCGTCCAGGTCGTAGGGGTTGACGATGAGGGCTTCGCTCAACTCGCGTGCCGCTCCGGTAAACTGGCTCAGCACCAGGACGCCGCGGAGGTCGTCCCGGGCCGCGACGAACTCCTTGGCCACCAGGTTCATCCCGTCGTGCAGGCTGCTCACGAAGCACAGGTGCGCCGCCCGGTAGAGCCGGAATACCTCCGGCGGCTCGTGGTGTTCGCGCCGCAGAATGACCGGACGGTACCGGCCGCGGCCGAAACGCCCGTTGATGCGTCCGGCGGCCTGCTCCACCAGTTCGTTCAGTTGCCGGTAGCGCTCGATCTTCGTGCGGCTGGGGGCGGCCACCTGAAGGAACGTGAAACGCCCCACAAATTCCGGGAAGCGCTCCAACAGCCGCTCCACAGCTAGGAGCCGCTCCTCGACGCCCTTGGTGTAATCCAAACGGTCCACTCCCACGCCAAGCAGTGCGTCCGGAGCCAGGTCCAGTTCGCTCCAGACGCCCCGGCGGCACTCTTCGGCGCTGGGGGCTCCGGCCAACCATTGGACAGGCCATTCCAGTGAGACCGGATATGGGCGAATGAGCGTGCGGTGGCCGCTTCGCACCACTCCGTGCTGCTCCCGGTCAATTCGGGATTCAAGATAGCAGTCCACCGCGTCCAGGAAGTTGTTGCAGTGGAACTGCGTGTGAAAGCCCAGAATGCTGCTTCCGAGCAGGCCCTCCAGGATCTGCTGCCGCCACGGACAGATGCCAAACCGCTCGGAATTGGGCCATGGGATGTGC
>CAZVIK010000119.1:0-12272 GCA_964627045.1 uncultured Solibacteraceae bacterium
TCAGCCCGGTGTCCAGATCGGGGTCCTTCCCGAAGTTCTGCCCCAGGCGGCGTTCGTAACGGCCGCGAACCTCGCCCGATAGCTTCAGCGTGCCATTCGACTTCTCGGTGAGGTACTTCGCCGCGTTGGCTGGGTAGTCCCAACTCTGAGCGGCCAGGGACGAGGCGCCCAGCGCCAGCGCGACCGCGGCACTTCTCCCAATGGCTCGCAAAATCAGACGGTTCGACCTCACGGTTCGCTCCTGCCAGTGACGTATATTCTTCTCGGGACGCTCAGACCAATCCCAGGTGGTCGCGGGCGTAGACAACGCTGCGCTCAATTAAGTCCGCTTCCAGCTTCGCTCGGCCCTCTGGCGTCAGTCCCGTGATCCGTGGCAGCGGCTGGCGCGGCTTGTTGGCCCTCACCATCGAGAGGGCGCGCGCCAGATAGATGCCCGGGCGGTCGGGAAACGTGGCCCAGTATTTGGCGGTGAGGCATGGAATCTGCAGCGGGTCGCGCGTGATCATCTCCAGGGAGAAGTTGATCTTGGGCTTCGCCTTCCGGATGGTGTCCACGATGCGCTTCATGTCCAGCATGCCCTCGCCGAGCGGCACCTCGGAAAGCAGGAACCCCTCGTCGTACTCTTCGACGCCCATGTCCTTGAGATGAACGTTAAAGGTGAACAGGGCGAGCTTTTCGACCACTTCCATCTGGTCGTCGAGCAAGGACATGTTGTTGCCGGTGTCCAGCGTTACGCCCAGATACTCGCTGCTGTAACGTTTCAGCACGTCCAACTGCTCATCTACGGTCCAGTCTTTGTGAGTCTCGATGCCGAGCGGCATCTGGTGTCTTTCGACGATGGGGACGGCCGTGGCCAGTTGCTTGTGGAAGCCCGCGACCGCCGTCCTCCACTCGTCGTACGTGTTGAACATCTCGTAACGCCGCCCCAGCAGGCAGACCGCGCGCAACGAAGTGGCCCCTGCTTCCTTGGACACTTGAACGGCATGTTCGAATACGGCGGGGTCCTCGCCAAGCCGAGGGAGGAACGTCTGGATCTCGACGTACATGTTCGGTTCCTCCTTCATCCGCCGCACCTTTCGCGCGTATTCGAAGCTGATATCGACGAGCCCCCCGTGGGCGCCGCCGCCGCCGAACTGCGCCGCCAGCTCCAATAGCCGGTGGACCTGGAGAATCTCCTTCGGTGAACTCCATCGCTCCATGGCAAACGAGTCCGAGGTGAATCCCATCGAGGTCCTCCTCGGCTGCGCCGCCAGCAACGGGGCGGCCGATAGTGAGGCCACGAACTCACGCCTGGTCATACACGAACCCTCCTCAATGAATGTATCGTAACCAAGGCCTCCGTCTCGGAGCGCACCAGCCCGGCCAGTCCCGATCCCGCGGCCTGCGAGTCTCGTTCCGCGGGCCGCCAGGATGGCATTACCCCAGGCGAGCGCGCGCCGGGCAGCCGGCAAGGCTGGCGCACTCGTCGCGGCTTCGCGTAGACTGAGTGAGAGCCGGAAGTCCGGCACGAAAGCGCCGGGGTCCTTCCGGTGTTTCCAGCAGCCGATTGGACGTGACCCTCATGAAACGTAGAGCATTCCTCAAGAGCTCCGGTATCGCAAGCGGAGTGTTGGCCGCAGCGCCCCTGTCCCGCGTCTTCGCGGCGGCCGGCGGCGAGTTCCCTTTGGTGGACCTTCACGTCCACCTCACCGGCAATTTCACCATCGACCATGTGCTGGAGATCTCCCGGAAGACCAACGTCCAGTTCGGCATCGTGGTGAATCCCGGTGGCAACGTCAGCGACGACGCGGGACTGAAGCGCTACATCGAGTCTCTCCGGCCCTACCCCGTCTACTGCGGCTTGCAGCCGATGAGTCCCGGCTGGTCCAAGAGCTTCTCGCCGGAAACGATCCGGCAACTGGACTACATCCTGATGGACGCGCAGACCATTCCCAACGGCAACGGCTACGGCGAGACCCTGCGCATCTGGAACTTCGACACCTACGTCGACGATCCGCAGAAGTTCATGGATACCTACCTCGCTCACAAGCTGGAGGTCATCGAGAACAACGAACCGCTGAACATCTTCGGATGGCCGCTCTTCCTGCCGGTCTGCATCGCGCGCGACTATTACACGCTGTGGACCGAGGCGCGAATGCAGAAGGTCATCGCGGCGCTCAAGCGCAGAGGCCTCGCCGTTGAGATCAACGACCTCGCCCACACGCCCCACGAGCGGTTCATCGACATGGCCAAGGAGCAGGGCCTGAAGTTCACCTTCGGCTCCGACACCCGCGATCAAAAGGCCGGACGCCTGGACTTCTGCAAGTACTTGGCCCGGAAGTGCAACCTGAAGGCGGACGACTTCTTCCTGCCCAAGCGGGTCCTGAGCCGCGCCTAGCCGCGCCACGAAGCTCTGGTCCGATTCGCCATTCCATTCTTCCTACAAAGATCGACCTTCCTCGGTTCGGGCCGCGCCGCCCGATGCCGCCGGGTGGCGGCGTCCGGCGACACGACGAAATACGCCTGCGTAACTTCTGTCGTAATTACAGTCCGGCGGAGGGGCGCCGGGCATCTGTGTGTGTGCGGAATCCCCCGGTGAAGTCCGCCGGCCGGCGTTCGGCAGACAATCTCGAAACACGCGTTTAGGAGGGAGAACATTCATGCTCGGAGAGCAGCTCGGAGAAGGGCGCGGTAAGCGGACCGGACGCAGGGTGCTGCCGGCGGACAGCGGTTTCAAGGTAGAGGTTTCGTTCGAGTCGAACGGGAAACTGCTGGGGGTTGAATACACCGAAGTCGGCACTTATTGGTCCGAGAGCCGGCCGGATGGCAGCCTGTATGGAGAAGGCCAAGGTGTTGTGATTGGCCGCGACGGCGACGTAGCCACCTGGAAAGGCGGCGGGGTAGGCAAGTTCGCGGGCGGCGGCGCTGTCCGGTATCGTGGCGCGATCTATTACAGCACCACCTCGCAGAAACTGGCCCGGCTCAACGGAACCGCCACCGTTTTTGAGTTCGATGTCGACGCCGAGGGAAATACCCAGGCCAAGCTCTGGGAGTGGAAATAGCCTTGCCGTGGACTTCATCCGGCGCGGGTTTCGCCGTGCCGCGAGTTTGAGTCGCAGAAGCGAATCCCATAGGGAGGTAACGCGTGACTGCCAGAGTCGATGAGATCGCCCCGGATATGCACCGCATTTCGGTCTACGTGCCGGAGTTCCAGTTGCAGTTCAACCACTTCTTGATTCGGGACGAAGAGCCGTTGCTGTTTCACACGGGCCTCCGCGGGATGTTTCCCCTGGTGCGTGAGGCCGTCGGACGCGTACTGGACCCGTCGAAGTTGCGTTGGATCGCCTTCAGCCATTTTGAATCCGACGAGTGCGGCGCGCTGAATCAATGGCTCGAGCTGGCGCCCGCGGCGCAAGCCGCTTGCAGCCAGGTCGGAGCCATCGTCAGCGTCGACGATTACGCGATTCGGCCTTCCCGCGGCTTGGCTGACGGCGATGTCCTTGCGACCGGGCGATACCGCTTTCGCTTCTGCTCGACAAGACACATGCCGCACGGTTGGGATGCCGGGCTGTTGTTTGAGGAGACGCAGCGCACTCTGCTCTGTTCGGACCTGTTCCACCATGCCGGCGACGCCGAGCCCATCACCGATTCCGATATCGTCGGACCCTGCAAAGGCACCATCCTCGAATATCAGAAAGGACCTCTGGCCGGCTACGTCCCCTATACCCCAATGACCGGCGAGATCCTGACAAGGCTTGCCGGTTTGAAACCGAAAACGCTCGCGACGATGCACGGTTCGAGTTTCAACGGGAACGGAGAGCAGGCCCTGCTCGACCTCAACACGGTTTTCCGGGATGTTTTCGGCGCGTAGCGCCCGCAGTTCGGTCCGCAACGCCCGCGATCTCACGCCCGTCGGTGGCTGACGGATCGAGAGGATGGCGGGGCCGGAACGTCAATCTGCCTGCGTCATCCTCGTTGCGACACAGCGGCGCGAAGTGCGGGGCCGTAGACCTCTTCGATGTACCGCCGCGCCGGAGCCTTCCACGTGAACCGTTGCCGGAAGCCGTTCTGTTGCAGCGCGCGGAACGCCGCCGGATTGGCCGTGTACAATTGCACCGCCTGCCGCACCGCCTCCACCAGTCCCTCCAGCACGCTCTCGCGCGAATCGCCGTCGAAGACAAATCCGGTCCCGCCCGGCTGCGTGTGCGGCGTCACCGTGTCGGCCAACCCGCCGGTCTTCCGCACCAGCGGTGGAGTCCCATTCGCCATCGACTCCATCTGCGTGATCCCGCACGGCTCAAACAGGCTCGGCATCAGGAAGACGTCGCACCCTTGGCTGATCGTCGCCGCCCGGTCGCGGTCGAACCGGATCGTCGCCAGGTAGTTGCGCACGCCGCCGCGCGAATCCGGAATACCGCGCAGGAACTCCTCGTACGGCCTGTCTCCGGTCCCCAGCACCGCCACGTTGATCCCGGGAATCTCCAGGATGTGCTCCATCACGGGCTTGCCGCGCAGCGGCTCGGCCAGCAGCCGCACCTTCTGCTCTACCGCCCGGCCCACGAACCCCAGCAGCAGGTTTTCCGGTTTGCTGAACTCGCGGCTCAGGTGGTCGCGCGCCGCCTTCTTCCTCGCCAGCGCCGCCGCAAACGCCGGCGCGCTCGCCTCCGCCTTGTACTCGAAACCGTTCAGGATGCCGGTCAGCCGCTCCGGATACAGCGACGCCGCAATCGACTCGACGCCGCAACCGCCCATGAAGTAACGATCTTCATCAGGCGCCTCGGTCATTTCGCGTGCGTAGGTCGGGCTGACGGTGTTATTGCGGTGCGCGCTTACCATCCCCAGCCGCAACGCGTTTACGCAATGCCATTCGCGGTGAGGATCGCGGAAATCGTCGCCGTGGTCGTCCAGCAGCCGGCCCATCGTCGAGCCCGGGTCCAGCAGCGCCTCGGAAAAGTTGCCCTGGTATTGGACGTTGTGCGTCGTCAGCACGCGCGCCTGCGGCATCCGGTGGCTGCGCAGCAAACCGGGCAGATAGCCGAGCGCCCAATCGTTCACGTGCACGATGTCGGGTTGCCGTGCCCGTATCAGGTCCAGGCACGCGGCGCTGAAGAAACTGAACCGCTGCGCGTCGTCGAAATAAGGCCTGTCGGAAGGGCTGTTGACGTAGACCGGCCCGCGGAAGTGAGCCGGGCTTTCGCACAGGAAGACCGGCACCTCGCCGATGCGCGACTTTTTCCAACCGGCCCACTGAGTGACGCCGCCCGCGTCGATTCTCGATTCGACGCCAGCCGGCTCCAACTCGCCGCCGCCGGCCATCTTGTCCGGATAGAGCGGCGTGGCGATCTCGATATCGATTCCTTCGGCCTTCAGCGCCGGCGGCAATTCCCCGGCCACGTCGCCGACCCCTCCGACCTTGGAAAACGGCTTGCACTCGCAGGCAACGAAGAGAACGCGCATGTCCTTAACCTTGGTTCCAGCCTAGCCTATGTCCGGGCCGTGCGCCCAGCCGCGCTACTCCACCCGGAACGTGCCTCGCGCTTCGCACGCCGCGCCGCCCAGTTCGTCCCGCGCCTCGATCACCAGCGTGTACTCGCCGGGCGTCGTGCCCGGCTGCACGGTGAGGGCGGCCTCGCCGGGCACGAATCGCTTCGGATAGAAGGGAGCGTCTTCTTCGACGGCCGCCTGCGGCAAGGAGAAGACCGCTTTGCCGGAGGGCCCGAGGATCGACACGCCGTAGCTCACGCGAATCCGGTTCGTTTCGCCGCGCGTGAACCCCACGATGTCGAACCGCGCCGCCAGCGAGTCGCCCGCCCTATAGACCGGGCTGGTAAGCGCGCTACGATCGTCGCCGCCTTTGAAGAACTGTAACGAGCGGACCGCCAGCGGCCCGCTCACGTCCACCGGGCGGCTGTTAACCGTAAACGGCGTCTCGGACTTGGCCTCCTGCATGCTCCGCTCGTCGCGCAAGGCGACGGCCACGCGAAACCGTCCGGCCAGCGCGTGCGGCGGAAGGACAAACTCGTGCCGCACCCGCGGCACCCAGTCCTTGTCCTGGGGCGTCAGCGCCGCTTGCAACTTGCCGTCTTTCGGCTCCACGACGGCAATGCCCTCCGGGTCCTGGACCTCGATGCGATAGCTCAACTGCACTCCACCCTCGCGGGAGGCGTCGTAACCCTGGACCTGGAAGCTGAAGAAGACCGTCTCCCCCGGCACGAAGGCGGACCCGGCGCCCACGGCAGGGCCGTCTTCGATCTGCCGCACCCCCGCGTCCACCAATTGGAGCGGGCGTGCGCCCGGTTGTGCCGACGCCGCTACGGCGGCCAGAAGCGCGGCGGTCAGCAACCGGCGACGCATAGGGCCTCAGCGGTTGAGCTTGGGGTCCGGCAGGACTTCGGACTTCGACTCCATCTTTAACGGGATCTGGATCAGCGACACGATGGCGTCGGCCGGATCGAAGGCGTCGTCGGTCACCCGCAACTGGTAGTCCCCCCGAGGGGCGTCAAACACGATCCACCCGTAATCGGTGTCGTTCGGCTTGAGGTGGCGGATCACGCCCAACCAGTCCTCGACGCCCGAGCCGTCGTGCAGTTCCGGATACTCGCTCCCCGAGGCGGCCACCAGCGTTGCCGCCGGAACCGCGGCTTCGACAGCCCCGCCATTGGTGACGCTCAGGCGCAGCAGCAGAAACTCCCTCTGCGGCATCCGCGGACTGACCGGATCGCCAAGCTGTCTCTTCCAACTGGCCTCCAGTACGCTGTAGACCAGTTTGCCTGCCGGAGCCCTCTCGCCCATGGCGTAGATACGCACTTCGCGCCCGCCCGGCGCGCATGACAGCGCCGCCAGAGACGAGAACAAGGCGATAGGGACCAAGACGCGATGAAGTGGTTTGAATCCCCGGAAAACCATGCGTTCCATGCTAGCAGAGTCGCCGCGTGCAAGTGCGTACGCGGGACGGCGGCCGCGAATCGGGAACCGCTCGATGCGCGGGCTGCGCGGTGGTGCTGGTCCGCCCGCCGTATCGCCGGTTGCCCGATTTGCAGCGTAGGCAGTCCTACCCGCTCCCCTCCGCTCCGTGGGGCGGCCTTTCCAGGCTGCTGCAGGACCTTCCAGTCCTGCCTCCTGCCGCCGGATGTGGTTGCGCCCGCCGTCGACCGCCTACAGCACGGCCGTCCTGTTCCGCGCTAAAAGAACGCCTTGGCCACGGCGAACTCCTCGGAAAACTCTTCGAGGAGGTAATCCGGCGGCGCGCCCGCGCCCAGTTCCTCGAGCACTTCCTCCGGCGGGAGTCCCGCCTCCGGATGGCTCTCCAGTACGTGGATGCCCATCCGGTTCACGCAGCGGTCGGCCGCCTGGAGCGTTCGCGCGAGCGAAACCGGCGGCGTCCGGCGGGCATGGTCCGCGTGGTGCGTCCGCACCGCTTCGGTGATGGGCGCCGGCAAATTCCAGCACTTCATCGCCGCCGCGGCCACCTCCGCGTGGGTGATACCAAGGATCTCGATCTCCGCCTGTTCCGCCGTTCCCGCGCCGCTCTCCAGACGCGCGCGAAGTTCGCCGAACTCGGCGGGGAGTTCGGTCACCACCAGCAGCTTGCCGAAATCGTGCAGCAGGCCCGCGACGAACGCGCCCTCCGGGTACTCCACACGCATGTGTTGCACCAGGATGTCGGAGAGGACCGCCGTCGCCGTCGCATGCAGGTTGAACCGCGCCGCCGACCACCCCGCGACCGGCGGGTTCCTGCTCCACAACCCCGCGAACGACAGCGTCATCACCAGGTTCCGCACCCGGTCCAACCCCATGATGGCCAGCGCGTGTTGCACCGAGTTGATTTTTCCGGCCATCCCGTAGGCCGCCGAATTGACCGTGCGCAACAGGCTCCCGGCCAGCACCGTGTCTTTTTGGACCAGGTCGGACACCGCCGACAACAGCACATCTTCCTTGGCCAGGCTCGCCAGCAGCCGGTTCAGGATCGGCGAAAAGGGCGGCGCCGAGTTGGCGCTCCTCAACAGTCTCTCGCTGTTGGCGGCGGTGACGCCGGCAGAAGTGCCCATGGTGTCTCACTCGTCTATCGGACGCCACCCGTCGCCGCTTCACCCCGTCCCGCCGTTTTTCGGCTTCCTGCATTACCATGAAAGGACGCCATGGACGGCTCCGCTCCCGCCATTCGCCTCACCGAACTGAGAAAAACCTACGGGGGGCGCGCCGCCGTCGACGGCCTTTCCCTCGAGGTCCCCAAGGGCTGCTTCTTCGGCTTCCTTGGACCCAACGGGGCGGGGAAGACCACCACCATCCGCATGATGATGGGCCTTGCGCCGCCCACCTCCGGCCGCATGGAACTGCTCGGCTTGCCCGTGCCCGAGGCGGCTCTCCAGGTGAAAGCCCGCATCGGCCTGGTTCCCGACGAGTCGCTCCTGTTCGACCGCCTCACCGGCGCGGAGTTTCTCGAGTTTGTCGGCCGCATGTACGGCCTGGACCGCGCTCTGGCCCGTAGTCGCGCCGGCGAGTTACTCGCCTTGTTCGAACTTGACTCCGAACACTCCAAGCTGATTGCGAGCTACTCCAAAGGCATGCGCAAGCGCGTGGCCATGGCCGCCGCGCTCATCCACCGCCCCGAGCTGTTTCTCCTGGACGAGCCCTTCGAGGGCGTGGACGCCGTTGGCGCGCGGCTGATGAAGGACATCCTTCTTGAGCAGGTCCGCCGCGGGGCCACCGTGTTCCTGACCTCCCACGTCCTCGAAGTGGTCGAGCGCCTCTGCCAGCGCGTCGCCATTATCCACGAAGGCAAGTTGGTGATGGATACCACCACCGGCGAACTGCGCGACGCGGCGCAAACGCTCGAGGACGTCTTCGTGAAGGTCGTCGGCGCGGAGCGTTCCGCCGAACGCCTCGATTGGCTGTAAGACGATGAGCGCGCAACTCCGGGCCATCCTCTGGGCGCAATGGCGGTGCCTGCGGCACCACATGGCCGCCGGGCGCGGCGCGGCCGAGATCTTCTCCGGGGTCACCCTGGCGGTATGGTACCTGCTGTGGATCGCGCTCGCCGCCGCCTGCCTGTGGTTCGCCGCCCGGCCCGGAAGCGAGGCGGTCCTGGCGCCGCATCTCGCCAAGGTATTTTTCGGCGTCTTTGTCTACTGGCAGGTCGGCCCTGTGTTGCTCGGCGTCACCGGCGCGGCGCTCGACTTGAGGAAGCTGCTCGCCTTCCCGATTCCAAGGAACCAGCTTTTCTCCCTGGAGATCCTGCTGCGCCTCGCCACCGGCCTGGAGGTCCTGTTGGCCGCCGCGGGGCTTGTCGTGGGATTGACGTTGAACCCCGAGGTCGGCGTCAAGTCCGCGCCCTTGGCGCTGTTCCTGTACGTGTTGTTCAATCTGTTCCTCGGCGCGGGCCTGAAGTACCAGATCGAGGGCCTTCTCAAACGCAAACGGCTGCGCGAAGTCTTGGTGTTCCTGCTGGTCCTCACGGCGGCCCTCCCGCAGTTGTTCGCCCGAATGGCGGTGCCCGCGCCTCTGCGCGGCGCGGCCTCGGTGTTTTGGCTGCCCTGGTGGCCTTGGTCGGCCGCCTCCAACCTAGCCTTGGGCCGCATTGGCGGCGTCGCCATTCCGGTTGCCGCCGGATGGACGTTATTGGCGTTGATCTACGGCGGGTGGGCCTTTGAACGCGGCCTTCGGCGCGACGAGGGCGCGGCCGTGCCCCTTCGCCCGGACCGCTCGCCGGCGCGCTCCTCGCGTTGGGAAGCGCTCTCCCATGCCTTGTCCCGCCTGTTGCCGGGCGCGATGGCCGCGCTCGCCGAAAAAGAGATCCGCACGCTGGTGCGCGCGCCACGTTTCCGCCTGGTCTTTGTGATGGGCTTCACCTTCGGCGTGCTGATCTTCCTGCCCATGCTGATGCGCAACCGCGCCGCCGGCGTGGACGCCCCTTCCTACCAGCTCGCCCTGGTTTGCGGCTATGCGTTGTTGCTGCTCGGCGACATGCTGTTCTGGAACATCTTCGGCTACGATCGCGCCGCCGCCCGTTTCTACTTCGTGCAGCCGCTGCCGCTTGATCGCGTCATCGCGGCCAAAAATCTCGTCGCGGCCTTCTTCGTCCTGCTCGAAATGACCGGTGTGGTGATCGTCTGGGGCTTGCTGCGCATGCCTCTGGACGCCGCGCGGCTGGCCGAGGCCTACGCCGCCCCCATGGTGGTGTGCCTCTACCTGATGGCGGCCGGAAACCTGGCCTCGGTGCGCTACCCGCGTCCGGTCAGCCCCGATAAGACCACGGGCGCGGGTTCCGCCGCCACCATCCGCGTCTTGCTTCTGCTGTTGCTGCCGGTGCTGTCCATTCCCGTCCTGCTCGCCTATCTCGCCCGTTATGCCCTGGGGAGCGGCCTGGCGTTCTGGGTGGTTCTGGCGCTGGCTGCCGGCGGCGGCGCGGTCTTTCTTCGAGCTTCGCTCGCCTCGGCCGCCGCCCAGGCGCACTCGCGCCGCGAGCAGTTCCTCGACGCTCTGGCCGAAGGCCAGGGGCCCATCCAGTTGGAGTAGCGGCCCGCTCCAGTACTGATGTGGGGCGGCCCTTCCGGGCGGCGGCAGGGCCTTCCAGCCCTGCCCGTTCGTGTGGCGCGGGCGGTCGGGCGCGCCCGACCGCCCTCAGGCCGGCCGTTCGCTGGCCCGGGCCTGCTTCATGATCGGCCCATAGACGCGCTTATCGAAAGGCACGCACCCCGATGGGAACTGGCCGAGCGGATGTTTCTTGCGCCGCATCAGGTAACTGCAAAACGTATCCGTCTTGCAGACGCGCGCCGCATCCAGCGCACCGCGTTCGAGCGCGTCCCGCGCGAAGTCCGGGTAGGCCAGCGCATTGCGCCCGGCCCCCATCAGCGTGATGGCGCCCGCCTGGATGTTGTGCGCCGCCGCGTGAACCATGTACTCCCGCAGCCAACTGTAGCCCGTCCCCACCATCGGAAGCGAGGGAAACGCGCGCTGCAACTCGCCCGCGATCCGGAAGTGCCTGTCCACTCCCAGCAGCGGATGCTCGGGCGCTTCGTAGTTGCCCTCGTCAGGCTTTTCGAACGGCCGGCTCATGTGCGGATTCGCGTACGGGCTGCCCAGCGACACGTTGAGCAGCTTCACGCCCCATCCCACGAGCCACCCGGTCAGGCGCTTCACCTCGACGAGGTCCTCGCGCTCCGGCGCGAGCGTGTCCACGCCGAACCCGTAGGGGTAGGGAACCGGATGCTCCAGCGGCGCGCCCGTGGGACCGCCGACGCCGCGCGCGAAGGGCAGCCCGTCGTAACACCCCAGGCGCACGCACAGGATCAGCCGTTCGCCCAGAAGCGCGCGGATCTTCCCGATCACGTTGCCGAGAAACCGCGCCCGGTTTTCGAGCGGCCCGCCGTAGCGCCCTTCTCTCGTCTTGGCGCCCAGCAGTTCATCGGCAAGTAAACCTTGCGTGGCATTTTTAACAACCGCGCAAAAACCGGCGTCCGCCGCCAGCCGCGCCGCCTCGACGAACTCGTCTTCCACCCGCTCCAGTTCGCCGTCGGAGATCAGTGGCGCATCGGGCGCGATGCCGGTCTTTTTGTCCAGCGCCGGATTGTGATACGCCACGATCCGGCTGGGCGCGCTGTGCCGCCCCGAGTGCGTCAGTTGCAGCACATCCAGCAGATCGTCCGAGGTTCCGAAACACTGCGCGTGCTCGCGGCGCACGGTTTCCAGCAGCCGCGCGAACTCCGGCATCGTCTTCGGCTGGAGCCACAACTGGCGCGGATTGGCGCGCGACTCGCCGCTCACCGCCGTCGCCTCGAACCACAGCAACTTCGCCCCGCCCGATGCCCAGCGCCGGTAGCGCCGCCACGTCAGGTCCCCGGGCGCGCCCTCCGGCGTCGAGTCGCAGCCCTCCATCGGGTGAATCGCGATGGAGTTGCCCACCGCGGCGCCGCCCACCTCGACGCGCCGCGCGAGCGCCGCCTTGATCTTTTCCGGGTCGTGCTCGAAGGCAATGCTCCGGGCGCCGTTCTCGCTAACGGCCTGTTCCAGTTCCTGGAGCGTCTTGAACGTGAAGTACTTCATCGGCCCGGTCCTTCTCCTTTTTCGGCAGCAGCGCGATCGCCAGGCTGCTCAGAAGTCCCACCCCGAACACAATGTACATCGGCGTCGTGTAGCTCCCGAATTGTTCCTGAAGAAACGCCGTCAGCACGGGGAATCCCGTCTGGCTGATCGTGTTGGCGGGCAGGATGATCGCCATGGCGCGCGGCAGCGTGTTCACTCCGAACTGCTCGGCCGCCATCAGCGGGATCAGCATGTAGTCGGCCCCCATGGCG
>CAZVIK010000120.1:0-12078 GCA_964627045.1 uncultured Solibacteraceae bacterium
CCATTCGGGCAGGCGGCGGAGCTTCACTTGCAGGATGCCCGCTTGGATGGCGTCGAGCCGGCCGTTGTACCCCTCCATGTCGTGATAGTACTTTTTGGCCTGGCCGTGGTCGCGCAGCTTGCGGATGTGCTGGGCCAGCGTGGCGTCGTTGGTCGTCACCGCGCCGCCTTCTCCGCAGGCGCCGAGGTTCTTGCCGGGGTAAAAGCTGAACGCAGCCGCGCGTCCCATGGACCCGGCCTTCCGCCAGCGCCGCTCGCGCCGCGAGAAGTATTCCGCGCCGTGGGCCTGGCAGGCGTCCTCGATCACGGTGAGGCCGTAGCAGTCAGCCAATTCGAGGATCGCGTCCATGTCGGCGGTTTGGCCGTAGAGGTGAACCGGAACGATGGCGGATACCGGGCGGCCCAACCTGCGGTGGATCAACCGGCCGGTGACGCTGTCCCGGCGGCATTCCATGGCCAGGTACTCGGCCAACAGCGTCGCATCCATATTGTAGGTGCGTTCGTCGATGTCCACGAAGTCGGGATAGCCGCCGGCCTGGGTGATCGCCTCGGTGGTCGCGATGAACGTGTTGGGTACGGTGACTACAATCTCGCCTTGGCCGAGCCCTGCGGCCATCAGGGCGAACCGCACAGCGTCGGTGCCGCTGTTGACCCCCACGCTGTGTTCCACCCCGCAGAACGCCGCGAAGTCGCGCTCGAAACCCTCCACCATCGGGCCGCCGATGAATGCCGCGCTCCGAATGGCGGCCCGGAACACCGCCGTTAGTTCCTCTTCCAACTCCGTATGAAGACCAACCAGATCGAGAAAGGGTACTTGTTTGAGTTCGCTCATTTTTCGCACCTGTTGGCACTCGCGCCCACCGCCCGGAGTACGCGGGCGGGATTCCCGGCCACGATCGTGTTGGCCGGCACGTCCTTGGTCACCACGCTTCCGGCTCCCACGATGGCGTTCTCGCCAACGGTCACGTTGCACAGGATGGTGGCGCCCGAACCGATCGAAGCGCCGCGCCGGATCAGCGTCTTTTCGACTTTCCAGTCCGCCTCGGTCTGAAGCGCGCCGCCGGAGGTGGTGGCCCGCGGGTAGGCGTCGTTGATGAAGGCGACGCTGTGTCCGATGAAGACGTCGTCTTCGATCGTCACGCCCTCGCAGATAAACGTGTGACTGGAGATCTTGCAGTTATTGCCCACCGAGGCGTTTTTCTGAATCTCCACGAACGCGCCGATCTTGGAGTTGTCGCCGACGCGGCATCCGTAAAGGTTGATGAACCTGGAGAGCTTGACGTTTTCGCCGAGTTTCACGTCGGCGGCGATGCACAAGTAGTCGCTCATAGCTCGACCGGCTTTCCTTTGCTCTTCAGGGACATGTCGGCCGCTTCCAACAACCGGACGACGTCCAACCCGGACTCGCCGTCGTTGAACGGACGCTCGCCCTTCCGGATGCAATCGACGAAGTACCGCGCCTCGGAGGCCAGGGCCTCGGTCTGTTCCACCTTTGGAGCCCACATGTCGCCGGAGCGGTAGCTCACCAGCAGTTCGTGAATCCCCTGGCCGTTGGTGATGGCGACGCCCTTGTCGTACACCTTCACCTTCTCGTCGGCCTCCAGGTCGTTCCACACCACCATCCGTTTTTCCCCGCCAATCAATGTGGTGCGCACCTTTACCGGGGAAAGCCAGTTGACGTTGACGTGGGCGATGATCTTATTGGGGAAGTAGACGGTCATGTAGGCGAGGTCTTCATGGCCGTTGAGGTGGACCTGGCCGGACGCCGTCACGGCCTCGGGCTTGGCCGGAATCAGGTGGTTCATGATGGACAGGTCGTGAGGCGCAAGGTCCCAGATGACGTTGACGTCGTGCTGGAACAGCCCCAGGTTCACGCGGGTCGCGTCGTAGTAGTAAAGGTTGCCGAGCGCGCCTTCCCCGATCAACTGGCGGATCTTTTTCACGGCTCCGGTGAACAGGAAGGTGTGGTCCACCATGATCTGGAGCCCGCGGCGGGCGGCCAGTTCGATCAGGCGTCCGGCCTGTTCGGAGGTGGAGGTGAACGGCTTCTCCACGAACACGTGCTTGCCGTTTTCGAGCGCCGCCTTTGCCAAATCGAAGTGCGTCCAAACCGGCGTGATGACGGCGACCGCGTCGAGGTCCGGTGAAGCGGTCACCTCATCCGGGTTGGTGGTCAGCGTGGCGCCGGGCAGAGCCCGCCGGGCGCGCTCCAGCACCTGCGGGTTCCGGTCACAGACGGCCGCGACCTGGCAATCGCCTGACGCGTGGAAGTTGCGGGCAACGTTCGGCCCCCAATAGCCGTAGCCGATGACGCCAATGCGAATCATGATGTTATTCCTCAACTAGTAGGCGCCGGTTCCGGAGAGAACCGCGCGCGGTGTGCGAAACAGGATCTTCAGGTCCAGCCATGGCGACCAGGACTCCGCGTAGGCCAGGTCCAGCCGGACCATGTCGTCGAAGGTGACCTTGCTTCTGCCCTCGACCTGCCACAGCCCCGTGATACCCGGCTTGACGCTCAGCAGGCGGCGGCGGTGCCAGAGGTCGTAGGCGCGGAACTCGTAGGGGACCGGCGGGCGCGGCCCCACCAGCGACATCTCCCCGCGAAGCACGTTCCAGAATTGCGGCAACTCGTCCAGGCTGGACCGCCGCAAAAACCGCCCGATCCGGGTAATCCTCGGATCGTTGGTCAGCTTGTAGGTGGCCGCCTGCCCATCGGAGGAAGGTCCGGCGTCTGTGTTTCCCGCGATGAAGGACTTCACGTAGGATTCGTGAATGGAGTGGTCGATGTCGCACCGCATGGAACGGAACTTCAGAAAGGTGAACTCTCTGCCAAACTGGCCGACCCGGGTCTGCCGGAAGATGGCCGGTCCTTCGGAGGTCAACTTCACGGCGGCGGCGATGACGCCTAGCAGAGGCGAGAGAACGATCAGCGCCGAAAGGCTTCCGGCGACGTCGATGGCGCGCTTAACCGCGCGGGCGATTCGGCGGCTGCTTTCCTCGGCGGCGACGTCCGGGTAGAGATAATGATCGACGGATTCCCCGTCTCCGCCGCCGCCTTCCCATTCCTCGGGGTAGAAATGAAACGTAACTCTCACGCTCTCGAACTCGGCGGCCGTCAGGCGGCTCTTCAGCGCCGACCGCACCTGGCGCGACAGCGCGTTGACCGCGGATCGTCCGGCCTTCCACCCCACGTCGGTGAACACCACGCCGATGATGGACGCCGTCTGGTACCAGCCCTTGATATCGGTGGCCCTGGTCGAGGCGTGCAGAGACTCCAGCACACGCTCCGCGATCGCGGCGCCGGGCGCGAACTCCTCGCTGGATAACAGCATCAAAACGAAGCAGTTGTGCGAGCGCTCGACGCGCTTCCGCTCCAGTGCCAGCGCGCGCAGGAATCGCTCTTGAGATAAGAACCACGCGGGCGGGAACGCCGCGCCCGAGGGATGGGGCCGACTTCGTGCCGCTTGGCGCGCGGAAGGGATCATGTCGCCTCCCGAATCTGGTTCGATGCCGGGTCTTGCGCCGACGCGCGGCGAAACCGGGCGATTCCACGTGAAGTCATTCAATTGCCGTCACCCGTGTCCGTTGGCAGTCTTGTACCGGAAGGCGGCGCGGTGTGGCGCGCGCGCAGGCGTGCGGCCAGCGCCAGGGCGGCGAGGACGCCGGCCGTGTTGGCCGCGACGTCTCCGGCGTCGAAGGCGCGGCAGGTAAACAGCCGCTGGGCGGCTTCCAGCGCGAAGCCCACCCCAAGGGTCACGACCGCCTGCACTGTCGCCACCGGCTTGGCTTCGTGAATCGCCGGAAGAAAGGCCAGCAGAAAGTACGCCGCCGCGTGTCCAAGCTTGTCGTTGAAATAGGCGTCCATCACCCGTTTGGCCTGCGAGTCGCCCGGGAGCAATGAACAGGCGGCTACAAACGCCAACAGGAGCGCCCAAACGACGCGGAGTAGAAACTTTCGCCGCGGGGAGACTGCGAAAAAACCCATCGCTAGTACCGTTTCATCACCATCAGGCCCAATCGCCGGACCTTCCGGTCCAACGCCTCCGTCTTGCGATTGAGGTCCAGCAACGCCTTGGTCACGGTCAGCCCGAAGTCGCTGGCCTCCGGTGGCCGGGAGGGAGTATCGTCGTACTCCGGCTGGCCGCGGAGCTCCGCCACGCGGCCCGCGCGAAGGTAGGTCTGCGCGGCTTCCTCGCCGTCGGCTGCGATTTGCTGCAAGCTGCGGCGGACAAAGTCGGAGATACTGCGCTCCTCCCTGGCCTCACACAGATCTTGCAGTACGCGGTACTCGGCTGCGGACAGCCGGAAACTCACCAGTTTGCTTTTGGGATCACGTACCGGCATCGGCACGATTCACTTTGGACGACTGGAAGCGGCAACCGGGCCGCCAGGCTGCTGCCGGAGCCCACGGGGCAAGCTACCGCCCCTTCGGTCCCACCTCCCAGGTCCCTTCCTGCGGAAAGTGTTTACGTTTGTGCTGCTTTGTATTGCACGCCCCGTGCCATCTTCCTTGGGGGCTCCAGCCTCGGGGAAGACCCATCAAGTCGTCGTCGCGCGAGCCCGGGCTGGCAACGAACAGACCTTCGCGATCATGAAACGCGTGCCGGATACGCATCTCCTTTCATGTCAGTGGAATCGAGTCGCCGCGCGCGGTGACGTCGCGACTTCGGCTTGCGAGGTGGCGCACTGTGAACGCAACTAGCGCGACGCATTACCGATGTGTGACGCTCGTATGCCTCGCATTCGGACAACGGCCGCGAAACCGGCGTAACCGGCTGAAGGCACAGACGTTGACGCAGGACACCCTTACGTGTGTCGAATGTCGCGCATTTCCGGAATAACATTGGTAAACCGTGATGGGCGTTCGGAATTAGTCGGAGTTTTTGGGAACAAATGGGCATTCGGTACATCCACGGCGCCGTATGTCACGCTGACTCGCACTGTGCTTCGGCCCGAAGAGTGTCGTGGAAGCGCACCCGGCCACTGTGATGGCCCTGAATCCACAGGTGCACTCGGATTACCGGACGGCGCCGTAATGACAACTCACGGGCAGTTCCGGCGGCTGCGCAAACCCGCGCCAGGCGCCCCGCGGGCGCGGCCGAAAAGGTGATAGAGCGCCGGTACCGGTACGGAACGCATCGAACGAGCGAGTGACATCGGTTGGACACCGGTTGTACGATTGTCCTTTGAATACCCACAATCACGAAATGAAATCGGGCGGGCACACCATCGAGGCGGCTCAAGTGGCGGGAGCCAACGGCGAATGGTACGCTCTGCGGGTCAAGTCCAATTTCGAACGGGCCGCCGCCGCTGTGCTCTCCAGCAAGGGCTACGAAACATATCTTCCTTGTTATCGCCAGTTACGACGGTGGTCGGATCGTGATGTCGTCACGGACGTGCCTTTGTTTCGGGGGTACGTCTTCTCGCGGTTCGAGGCGAGCCGGAGGCTGCCGGTACTGACGACGCCGGGCGTGGTTCATATCGTTCCGGCGCACCAGCCGCCGGCGGCCATCGAGGAGAGAGAACTGGCAGCGGTACGGGCCATCGTCGACTCCGGCCTGCCGGTGGGGCCGTATCCGTTTCTATGCGAGGGCGACGGCGTGGTCATCACACGGGGCTCAATGAGCGGTGTCGAGGGGGTCCTGGTCCAGACCAAGGGAGCGTTTCGCCTGGTGGTTTCGGTGACGCTGCTTCAGCGCTCCGTGAGTGTCGAAATCGACCGCGACTGGGTGCGCCCTTCGAGCGGCCCGGCCGCAAGACGCAGGCCCCACCGTGCCTGAAACGCAGGCCACCGCCGTTCGTACTTGTCTGACATGCGTCGACGCCGGGACTTTCGCCGGCGCTTTGCGGGCGGGTACCGGCGCGGGTCGGACGGCTACGCTCGCGCTACTATCGAAGGCGAGTACCAGCACTACTATTTCGACCCTAGACGGCTAATTCAAAGGTGGGCCGGTGTATACTTTGGGTGCGGTGACGGTTTGACAAGGACATAAGTGGAAAAGGTGTAACAACGTGTACGAGGGTTTTTTCGGCTTAAAACAACATCCCTTTTCCCTGTCGGCCGACGCGCGTTTCATCTTCCTGTCGGCGCAGCACCGGGAGGCAGCCGCCGGGTTGATCTACGCGGTCGTCTCCCGCAAGGGAATCGTCACGCTCACGGGGAAGCCAGGTGTTGGCAAGACCACCGTTCTTAACGCCGCGGTGGCGGCGATTTCCAGGGCATCGATCCGGACGGCCTACGTGGGGGTGCCGTCGCTGACGGCCGATGAGTTTCTTGAGCTGGTCATGCGTCATTTGGGGCTACCGGTGTCAGCGCGCTCCAACAAAGCCGAGCGCCTGGTCGCGCTGGAGCGGTTCCTGCGAAAGTCCAACGCCGAAGGAAGGCCTGTCGCTCTCATGGTGGACGAAGCGCACGTACTCGGGAGCGAAGTGCTCGAAGAGATCCGGCTGTTGACTAACTTCGAGTCCGGCGGGAGCAAGCTCCTTCAGGTGGTGCTTGCAGGACAGGAAGACCTGGACGTTTTGCTGCGCCGGCCGGACATGACGCAAATCCGGCAGCGGATCGCTTGCCGGCTGACACTGGATGCGATGAACGAAACCGAGACGAGGGAGTACGTGGCGCACCGCTGGGCGAAGGCCGGAGCGTCGTCCGATCAGCCGTTTGACGGCGCCGCGCTGCGAGCTCTGTTCACGTATTCCCAGGGAGTTCCCCGGCTGCTGAACGCGCTCTGCGACAACGCGCTGCTGATGGCGTTCGGCGAAGGCAAACGAGCGGTGCTCGAAAGCGTGGTGCTGGCCGTGGCCCGGGACCTGGATCTCCCGGCGGATCGCGACGACGGCATGGCCCAAAGCCTGGGGGTTGAGGGCGTGGACGATATCGAATTGGTGGCGGCGGCCGTGGCCATGGGACAGAGTCAACCGGTTCCGAATGTTGCGGCCCGCGCGTCACGGCGGCCGTTGTGGCTGGTGCGTTCAATGATGTCGGCGGCGGCGCCGGCGATCGAGGCGCAGAACGTAGCTCCGGCGATCGAGGCTCCGGTGGTCAAGGCACAGAGCGAGGCTCCGGTGGTCAAGGCACAGAGCGAGGCTCCGGCAATCGAAACCCAGGCGGAGACACCCGTGGTTGAGACGCCGGCCGTCGCGACGCGACAGCCGCCAGGCGCGGCACGCCCACGGGCGAGGCGGCGAAAGGCGCCGCCGCAGTAGGGCGGCAAATCCCCGCGCCGTTGGCGGAGCAAACCACGCGGTGCGGGGCATGGCCAACAGGCGGTGTGGCGCTGCAAGCACGGAGACCGCGTCGGCGCCCGTGGAGTTCAACAGGAGAATTGAGGCAGGAAATGCGAAGCGTGTCTTTGATGAGCAGACTGGCGGGCATGGCGATCTTGCTGGCCTCGATATCGATACCAGCTTCGGCCAGCGTGATGACCGAGGACTTCGATTCCGTGGTTCCACCGGGGTTGCCGGCGGGATGGAGCGCGTCGAACGACTCCGGATCCGCGGCGTTGTGGGCTTCCCTTTCCGGGGCGGCGTGCTACGGCGGCAGCGGCGGCTGCGTGTTCATTAGCGAAGACGACACTGTATCCGACAAGCTCCTCTTTTCGCCGCTTATGGCGGCCGCCGGTTCGATCGTCAGCTTCAGCTTTCAGAACCGATACAACCTGGAGCAGTACTTCGACGGCGGCGTGCTGGAAGTCAGCATCAACGGCGCGGCGTACCAAGATGCCACCGGGCTTGCCGGCTTCGTGGCCGGCAGCGGGTGGTACGATCTGACGCTTTCCGCCTGTTGCGGCAACCCGCTGGGCGGGCGCGGCGCGTGGAACAACGACTCGGGCGGGTGGCTTCTGACCTCCGGCTCGTTCACGGTCAATCCATCCGATACGGTGCAGTTCCGGTTTCGATTGGGCACCGACGACAGCAACACCTATCCTGGAGGCGGTGGCTGGTGGATCGACAGTCTGAGCGTCGAAGGCGCGGGCGCCGTGCCGGAGCCGTCCACCTGGCTGCTGGTGGGGCTGCCGCTGGCGGGTCTTCTGGTTCGCCGGTCGCGATCGCGTTAACGCTTCGGTTCGCGCCGCTTCCCCTCACTCGTGGACTTGCCTGAGAGTCCGAGCGCGGCCTCGCCCGGCCGCGTAGTTCCTTGCTCCAAGAAACGCGGAAGGCCCGGCGGCATGGCCGGGCCTTGCCGAGCATCTCCTGAGACCGATCCGCACGGATCTGGTGCGCCGGGCCCCGCAACTCACACCATCGCTATTTCACCTTCGGGTGACTGGCCGCACTGCCCTCGGTCAGCCCAAGCACCCACTTGATCCCCTCCAGGTAGTGCTTCTGCACGTCAGGCTGGGTCCAGGACAGCTTGGTGTGACCCAAGGTGGAGTAGAACACCCGCCCTTTGCCGTAGGTCTTGGCCCAGGCAAGCGCGTAGTCGCCATCGGCACGGATGCCGTTGTCGCGCGGAAGCGCATTGGCGGGCGCTCCAGCGCGCTGTGCTCCGCCGCGCTGCGCCGCCTGTCCGCCGGGACCGGCCGGACCGCCGGGGCCGCCACGGCCGGCCGCCGCGCCGCCGGATGCCGCGCGTGCAGCCGCCTGCATCGCCTGATAGGACTCGTAGGGCTGTTGCACGCCCGGAGCGGCGGGCAATTGGGTTTCATCCAACCTCATCAGGACATTCACCTTGCTACGCGACCAGGAATCCGCCCGCGGGACGTACATCTCGTCGTACATCATCATGCGCGCCGAGGGGAAATGCCGCATAGCCGGGAAGGCGTGATCCTCGATGATCACCGGCGCCCAGAACTGAATCCAAGGGTGCGCCGCAAATACGCCACCCACCATCTCGGTGTATTCCGGCCACCCGGTGCGATTGGAATCGAGCGCCGCGTGCACGGCCACGAAGCCCTTGCCGTCATCGTGAATGGCGCTGATGAAGTCCTTCTTCTGCTGGTCGGCGAGCGGCCAGATGCCGGTGGTATTCACCGCGACAATCGCGTCGAACCAATCCAGGTTGTGGGCCTCGCCGCTGCCCACGTTGCCCTTGCTGATCCACTTGTAGTCGGTGCGAATCTCGCAGTCGTACAAACCGGACTCGATCCCCATCCGCCAGATGGTGCCAATCCCATCGGTGGTGGAGCCGTGATGGAACCCCTCGGTGAAACCAAGGATCAGGACGTGTTTCTTTGGGGCCGGCGGATCCACGCCCACCGTCCCGAACGCCGCGCCGGCGGTGATTCCCGGCGCAATCTTCGGTTGCGGCTGCGTCCCGGGCGCCTGGGCGTGTGTCTGGACCGTGAACACCGCCATCGCCACCGCCACAGCCATGATCGTCAAACAGAGCACTATGGATCGTTTATTCATACTTGTTAATGTCCCTCCCGCGCCTCTCGCGGTCCAGACAAGCATAGACCCACCGAGCGTTGTGGCGCAATGCCACAGCGGCGGGCCACGCCCCAATTCAGAACTTGTCAAACAGGACTCTGATCCCGCCGGAGCTCCAGTTGAAGCCGGTGACTCGCACCGCCGTCACGCCGTCCACGATGATCTTGCTCTCGTAACTCTCCAGGCACGCTCTGGCCTCCTCGCCGTTGGCGGCAAAGGAGTGCGTTGCCTGAACGGGCGTCGCCTGGAACGGATAGAAGTGCGGCAGGTCCTTCAGCGTGAAGCGAGTGACGCTCTCCACCGTGCGGCTGACTCCGCCGATATCCATGACTCCGGTCCAGTGGCGATCGATCGTCGCCCGGACGATCTCGTCCCCCGTTTCGGAAAACTCGAACGTCATAGTGAAGGACTCGCCGCCGCCGCTGGCGCTTGTGGTGAAGATCCGCTCCCAGGGGCTGGGTGCAAATGAAGCGTAGCCAGCCTGCCCCCCGGGGAGGTTGTTGGCGCTCGCCAGCACCACGGGGCAACCCATATACGGGGCGTACCCCGCATCGACGAAACAGGACGGCCTTGCTTCGACAATGGCATTGCCGTAGTTTGCCGTCCGCAATCCCGTCAGGAAGTCCGCTTGAGGTTTCAGCACAACCGTGATGGTGATTGGTGTGAAGGCGTCGAAACGGCTGATGGCGCGCGCGTTGGAGACCACCAGAAAGAGGGGTCTCTTGCCGATCTTCGCCGCGGGCGATGCCAGAGTGATGTCGGTTCCCTCCCCGATGACCGGAAAGCTGACATTGGGCGGTTGGTCCGCCTGAACGTGCAGGGTTACCCAGATGTTGGTCGCGCCGGTGATCGTCACCGAAAGGTTCGCGTTGTCCGGCCAGACCTCGGGAGGAATCACGCGAAACAACTGCGCTGACAGATCCGGGGCATGCCACTGAAACGCGACGGGGCGGTTCACGGCACCTTCCAGCTTGCGCGAACGTCCGGCGTAGTCGGACGGACTGGCCTCTTCGCCGGGCGGCACAAACAGATCCACACCGTTGGATTTGCAGTACTGCCACCATTGCTGGCTGACATTGATCTGGGCGTCCTGCATCGCCTTGACGGGCAGTGGCGTGTCCGCCGCGCCCCGTTTGCTGTTGTACACCCGGGACATCCAGTTCGGGCTTCCGGCCTTCACGGCCGCGTCCAGCACACTGAGGAAGTCGGCCGCGAAGAACCCGTGGTCTACCAGCTCCCGCGCGTTTTCCGAGCGGGCCGCCAGTTCCAAACCATTCTTGGCCAAGCGCGGGGCGATCATCGAGCGCCTGTGATCCCTGTAACCGTAGTCGCGCTCCTCGAAGGAAAAGGCCATCGCCTCGTCCATCCACAACCATTGTCTTCGCGCGTTGATGCTAAGATCGGACCAATACTGGCTCTGCACGAGGTGGAACATCAGGTGCCCCACCTTGGCCTCGAAGCGAATCGGGTCCGAACTCACCCAGTCGAGGAGACGCGGGCTCACACGGATCCCCGGCGCACTGCCCCACAGACCATTCACAATCATCCCGCCGCACTCCGAGACGAGCGAATCCCCCATGTCCAGTCTCAGTTCCACAGGCCAGGGCCAGCCCCAAGTGAAGCCCCTGGCTTTGAGCCTAAGCCACGCTTTCTCGAAGGCTGTTCGCAGTGCTTCCTCAACCCCAACGTTGTCCGAGCCTGCCTGGATTACGCGGAACTCGGCGCCCTCCGCTTCGTTCGTGCCGAGAATGAGCGACAGCAGGAGCAGCTCTACGGTCTCATCATCGATGTCGGCGTTCCGCACTGCCTTCAATCGGGCTGGCTGCGACGGGGCGGCCGACCGCGCCGGTATGAGCGCCGACGCGCGGTCTCCCTCAACGGTTGCCCTTATGTACGCCTCGCCCCCCGACTCGCCCAGTTGCCGTACCACCAGGAAGGCGCTGCCGGTCACCGACGAGGCCCCTGGCACGGTCATCGACACGCTGACCGGCGAGGCGAACGTAGCGGGAAGTCCCCCGATTGCGTACGTGTCCCCAACGCGCCCGGCCGATGCCGGAAGTCCGGTCGCTACCCGATAGACGCTGATCTGGCCTCCCTCGGGAAGCGTTCCCGAAGGCAGTGTCAGAGCGAGCCCCGCCACGCTCACGGTTCCGCCGGTGGAGGGGACGGTGGCGGACGCCAGTGGTTCCAGACGGATCGCGGACCAAAACGTAACGAACTTCTGGGAGACATGCCCCTCCACCTCCACCACGATCTCGGCCTCGCCAGGCTCGGTTGTTTCAGGGATCTTGAAGTTGACCTGATAGAGTCCCACCCAGTATGGCGCCAGTCCGGCGAAAACCACGTCGGCAGGCTGCCCGTTGATACTCACCCGCACATCGGCTCTGACCAGGTTCAACGGCGCGGAGGCCGACCCGTCCCCGGCTCCCCATCCGGAAGCCACGGCCGGCTCGACCGCCCCCATCCCGATCAGGTACAGCGCCACCACCTCGCCCGCCTCCGCCGGCGACTGTTCCGAAACCAGCGTATAGTCGGCGTGCGTGAGGATGGCCTCGCCCTTGCCGCTCATCGCCTTGGTGAGCAATCGGGGACTGCGGCGCGAAACCTGTATCGCCTCGGGTGCGCTGACGCCCTGGGAGTTTCTGACTCGCAACTCCAGGGTGCTTCTTGTGATCTCATAAGGCAGGAGTGCGTTAATCTGGCCCGC
>CAZVIK010000121.1:0-7806 GCA_964627045.1 uncultured Solibacteraceae bacterium
AGATAGGGAGATCCTTTCAAGGGAGTAACTAATGAGGAAAGGCGGGCCGCGGGATGGCGGCTCGCCTCTATCTTAATTGTCGCACGAGGAGCGGCGCAGTTAGCGGTAAGTGACTGAGGGGCAAGGAGAAATAGGAGGAAATGGGGGGGGGCTCACCGATATAGCGAACGCATTCTGGCGTCCGCGTCATCGAGCAGGGCGTCATAGCAGGAACGGAGGTCCGGCTGCATCAGCAGGTTGAACGCGCGCTCCAGGTTGCGAGACTCGCCGCGGGGCGCCCTGGCCGCCTCCAACTCCAGGCTCCTGAGCTTGAACGCGAGCCGCAATTCTCCGGGACTCGCGCTGCGCTGCACCCTGAGGGCGTCGTAGAGTGTCGGCGACTCCGCCCAAGGGCGGCTGCGGTCGCCCCGGTAGAAGTGGTCGCGGACCGCGCTCGCGGGCAGGTGAATCCGACGTATGCCCAGCCCGCCGGTAACGGCCTCGGCCCGGAGGAAACGCGCCTGGCGTGAATCGGTCTTGGGCTGGGTGACGTAGCCGATCTGGGCCTGGTACAGCTCTTTTGGCCGGACGCGCCCGGCACGCACGATGCGCAGTTCCGACCGGCTGTCTCCGGAGAAAGAATCGCTGAATTCGACCTCATCGCCGGGCCGGGCGAAGGCGGTGAGGTACAGCGCGACAACGACGGTCGTGCCGTCGGCGAGCAAGAGCGTAGTTGTCGCCTCTCCCGGCTTGACCACCGTGATCGGCGCACGCCGGGCAATGGCTGGCGTCGGGCCGGGCGGGTTCATGCCGACCCTAATTCACGTAGCGGCTGGGGGATTCGACTGTTTCGAGGTACAGGGACCCGGCGTCCTCGACCAGATCCTCGATCTCCGGGCCATCGTCCAGGACCGGTACCGGCTCCCCCTCGGGCGTCGGCCAGGGCTGGGACTCGTTCTGCCCGTCATCCTCCATCGGCGCTCCAAACCGCGCCATAGCGCACCTCCTCCAAACGGAGTGTAAGCCCAAATGGTGACGAAGGCAAAAGCTGGCTCGGGGGTACACGCTGATGGGTGTCAGGACCCACGCCGAGCGCCTGACCCGATGGGCGAAGTAGAGAGAGTAACTTCACCAACCCAGCAACACAAGAGGTGAAAATCGCTCGGAAAACGGGCGGCTGTGCCCTTCGCCGACCTCAGTCCATGCGGTTGTCACGCCCAAATCACTACCCAAGAAGGAACTCATTGAACAGGGGTCCCATTCCTCAGCTGAATGGGACCGGCGTCTTGTCCATGTTCTTCCAGAAGTCGTCTGCGCCCTTCTCCCTGTCCTCCCTGACTGAGTCTAGGGCGTTGACTTCGGCGTCTTCTATGCCAAGCCGATCCATACACTCCTTCGGATGCAATTGAAAGCCGCTGCGAGCCTGCCTCTCTACAGAGCCTTCATAATTGGCATGTTTTGCAAACGTCGCGTAGCTCGTGGTGGGGGCAATGGCACGGTACATGGCCGCTTTGGTAGGGCGGGACAGCACATGATCCACCCACCTCTGCTCATACCTTGATGAGGCGACTTCATAGACCTTGCGCCTCGCCTCATTAAGTTGTCCCACCAGTGCTCTGTGCGTTTCCGCGTCACCCTTCCGTACCGTGTACGGACCAAGAATGTAGCCGTAGAACTCATATTCCGCCTCACAGGCCGGACATGCAAACGACCATTGGATATTGCGATTGGGGCTCGGCCAAGTATCGTGTTCCTCCCATTCCGCAATCATTTTCCCTTCGCCGCAAGGGCACGGAAATGAACGATCCATCTTCTCGTATGCCATAACCTCGCTACCCGGCTTGACAGTCTAGCGCGGCACAAGACACGTCGCTTGGCCGATAGGCAGCCCAGCAGCATTTCTACCCTTACGAGGCAGACCCTTCTTCCGGGACTTGAGTTGCTGCTTTGTTGTCTACGCTTCTCACGATACATCGACGTCAATTTGAATTCATCCGACGGAGGGAAGAATTGAGGAACTCAGCGAGACTCCGTCTCGGGTATTACCCCCTCGCAATCAAAGGGGCACAGCGCATTCGGCGTTTCTTGCACTTCCCAGACCCAGCCGAGTGGTCGGCGGTGGACCCCTGTGCCGGATGTGGGACTGCCCTCACAGAGATCACGACCGACTCCCGCGCGGCCCGCTACGGGATCGAGCTCGACGCGTACAGGGCGGAGCAGGCGGGGCAGGCACTCCACCATGTAATCCAGGGCAACTGCTTCGACGTTCACTGCCCGGTGGAATCGTTCTCGCTGCTGTACCTGAACCCACCGTACGACTTCGAGGTCGGCGAGAGCAGGAACCAGCGCACCGAGCAGGCCTTTCTCGAATTGACATTCCGCTGGTTGAAGCCGGACGGCGTGCTGGTCCTGGTGATCCCCGCCCAGCGGCTCAACGCTTGCGCCGACGTGCTCGCAGTCCACTTCCGCGACAAGGCGCTTTACAGGCTGACCGAACCGGAGGCCGTCCGCTACCAGCAGATCGTGGTGTTCGGCGTCTGCCGGACGCACCGGGAATGCCGGCTCCGGAGAGGTCCTGAACGAGGCCGGAGAACGTCGCCGCTGCCTGGCCCCAAAGGGAGTCCGACGCCTGGCTCCGGAACGACGCCGCTGGTGTCCTGAGTCAGAAATCCCGAGCATGGTGGCAAGGCCATGTGGTGCAGACGATCGCTGTTTGGTGTCTGCCATCTCGCAAGCCACACACGACGATGGCCTGCGCCACTGCAGCGCGCGGCGGCTACTGGGCCGGGGCCGTGATCTCCGCCGCTTCCTGGTCCATCAGGATGTCCGGCGCGTCCCAGTTCTTTTGGCGCGTGAGCGTCTTGAAGGCCCGGCGGAAGATGAGCTTCGCCTCCACCGTCACCGCGCCCTCCGTCTGGGGCAACGCGAACTCGTAGCGGCTGACGTCACGGCCAAGCGCGGGAATCCGCGTGTCTTCCCGCAATACCGTCGGGTTCCAGTAGGCGGCGGTGGGAGAGACCTCGGTCCAGAGCTCTTCGAGGATCTTGGCGTAGCCTCGGCCGGGGCGTCCCGCATAGTCGTCCGGATCGCCGCCTTCCCCGCCCCAGGCGGGAACCACCGGGCCCGCGATCAACGAAAGCGCGGCCCCCGTAGCGTCCCGGGCGCTGACCACCAGCAGGATGTTGCGCGCCGGGTGGTCGGTCGGGATGTGGTGGCCGCCGTTGCGGTTCACCACCGTCACGGTTGCACGGACGGTGGAACCCTCCACGACGGCATCAACGTGAAGGTCAGCCGTGTCCTGTAGCAGCGCTTCGGCTCCGGCGCCGCGGCGTCCGGAAGGGTCCGGCGGACGGGCCGCGGCTCAGTGCGTCAGAGCATGAGCCACTTCAGGTTTTCGAAGGCTCGCTCCAGGAAGGCGGCCGCCAGGCAGAGTTCGAGGTCGCGCACCTGCGACATCCCCTTCCGTTCGGAGGTGGAGAATCGGATGCACGCCACCATAGGGCGTTTTTCCGCGCGCGCGAGTCCGTCGGCGGGGGTTTCACCGGTCGAAAGACAGAAATCGCCGATCAGCTTGAGGGCGGCCGCGCGGGCCTTTTCGTCCGCTTCCGGCCGGAGCCCGCTGAGGATCACGTCCGCCGAAAGGACCTCATCGTCCACCGAGAAGATCGCCAGCGCACACGAATAATCCTCCGAGGTCCAATTCACCCGGAGGTCACCGAAACCCCTCAACACCACCCGAGCTTCGAACGAGCTGCCGCGCTGGTCGAGTAACTCGCCGGCGCGCTTGACCGCAGAACGCCCCAATGCAGAGGTTTCGTGCTCGCGGAGCGCGGCGACGTGTCCGAGGGCCGAGATTGTGTATTGGTTTAGTACCACATACCCTCTTTTGCGGCTATGGGTTCCTGCGGCTATTGTACACGAAAACCACCCGATCGACGCTACACTATTAATTCACAATGCCATTTGCCTCCATTCCGGAAGCCCTTGAAGAACTGCGGGCGGGCCGCATGCTGGTTGTGGTCGACGACGAAGACCGTGAGAACGAGGGAGACCTGACGGCGGCGGCGGGCGCGATCACGCCGGAAATCATCAACTTCATGGCCGTTCACGGGCGCGGACTCGTCTGCCTGGCGCTGAGCCCGGAGCGCTGCGACGCGCTGAACCTGCCGCTGATGACCCCGAAGAACACATCGCGGTTCGGGACGGCGTTCTGCGAATCGATTGACGCGGGATCGGGCGTGACAACGGGGATCTCGGCGGCCGACCGGGCGCGGACGGTACAGGTGGCGATGGACCCCGCCACCAAGCCGGTGGACTTGGCACGCCCCGGGCACATCTTCCCGCTGCGGGCGCGAGAGGGCGGCGTGCTGGTGCGCGCCGGGCAGACCGAGGCGGCGGTGGATCTGGCCCGGTTGGCGGGGTTGGCCCCGGGCGGCGTGATCTGCGAGATCATGAGCGCGGACGGCACCATGGCGCGCGTGCCGGAACTCGAAGAGTTCTGCCTCCGGCACGGACTCAAGATGATCTCGGTAGCCGAGCTGATCCGCTACCGGCTCCGGCACGAACGCTTCGCGCGGCGCACGGCCGAGGGCACGCTCGCCACGCGTCAAGGCGAGTTCCGGAGTGTGGTGTACTCGACGCCAATCGACGGCGCTTTGCATCTGGCACTGGTGCGCGGCCAGCCAGCGGGGCAAGAAGGCGTGCTGGTCCGCGTGCAGGCGCGGTGCACCTTCGGCGATGCGTTCGGATCGCTCCAGTGCGATTGCGGGAAGTTGCTTCAAGCGTCCGTCGCAAGGATCGCGGCGGAGCCCTGCGGGGTGCTTCTCTACCTGAACCACTCCGGTCCTCTTAGCCCGGACAGACTTGTTACTCATTCGCGGGATGCGGCGCAGTACTTAAGTACCGAAGATCAACGGCTGTTACAGCATGAAAGCGGCATCGGCGCGCAGATCCTGTCGGATCTGGGCTTGCACACGATCCGGTTGCTCACCAACCATCCGAGAAAAGTGGTCGCGTTGGAAGGGTTTGGCATTAAGATAGTCGAGCAGATCCCCGTTTCCGTCTGACGCCGGAACATTCCACGCCGGCGTCGCGTTAACTCACTCAGGAGGCGATGCAAATGCCCGGTTGGCCGAGGAGTATCTTATTGATGGCGCTGGCCGCCTGCGCGGCGGGCGCCGCAGACCAAGCGCTGCTGAGCCGCATTCCCGCCGACACCAAGGTGGTGCTGGGGGTAAACGTGGCGGGGTTCAGCGCGTCGGCGGCCGGGAAGTCGCTGTTCAGCCAGGCGCAAACGGCGCAGCCCCAGTTGCAGCAGATGGTCAAGGCGGCGGGCTTCGACCCGTTGCGCGACGTCCAGGAGGTTCTAGTCGCCTCCCGCGGCGACGAGGCCGCCAACAGCCGGATGCTGGTCCTGGCCAAGGGCTCCTTCGACGCGGCGAAACTGGCGGCGATGGCGGGCCAGCAAGGCGCCGCCGCACAGAACTACCGCGGCGTGACGGTGTTCGCGGGCAAGCAGCCGAGCGACGGCTGGCTGGCGCTGCTCGACAGTTCTCTCTTGGCCTATGGCGACCCCGCCAGCATGCGCCGCGCCATCGACGGCAACGGTGCCGGGGCGGGGCCCGACGCCAAACTGCGAGCGCGGATCTCGCAGGCGGAACGCAACTACGATTTCTGGTTCGCCACCACCGCACCTCTGGCCGAAATGGCGGGCCCGAACGCGGCGGCGGGGGAACTGGGGGCCGCGGTCATGCAAGGGGAACTGCTGAAAGCAGTGGAACAGATGAGCGGCGGCATCAAGTTGGGGACCGACCTGGTGTTTGGGATTGAAGCCGTCACCCGGTCAGACAAAGATGCCGCTGCGCTCACCGACGTGATCCGTTTCTTCGCGGGCATGGCGCAGGCCAGCGCGCAGAAAGACCCGAAGACGGCTCAGTCGCTTGGCTTCCTCAACCAGTTGAAGATGTCCACGCAGGGAAACCTGGCTCAGATTTCGCTCACGATACCTGGAGCGGAACTCAACAAGGTGATGCAACAGGCGTTGTCGACGGCGATGCGGCAGGTGGCGCCCGCCAAGGCGGAAGCCTCGCCGGCTAAGCCCCAGGCTGCGCCGGCCAAGGCCAAACCGGCGCCTGCAGGAGGGCTCACGATTCAGTCGTCACCGCGCGACATGGGGACCGTGGTGGTGAAGTAGCGCACCGTTTGCTCCGGTATTTTTTGGGGATAGATGCAACAAACCGGTTTCGCCTCTCGTATTGTATACAACGGGTCGTGTATACTTTCATGGTTGCATCGCCCCTGCTGTAAAGAGAGACTGACAAGAAGGAGAACGCTATGCGCTTGTTTTATGTCATGGCCCTTGCCGCCATGATGACGCTGTCGCTGGCCGCCGCGGATGTCACCGGCGCCTGGAAGGGAACCATGGAAACACCGATGGGCCCCATGGAGTCCACGATCACCCTGCAAGCCGGCGCGGAGTTGACCGGCGCGATTAAGACGGATTTCTTCGAAAGTAAGATCGAGAAGGCGAAGCTGGACGGCGACAAGATCTCCTTTGAGATCAACATCGAGTTCGGCAGAATCGCCTACGAGGGCACCGTGTCTGGAGACGAGATGAAGCTCAACGTCACCGGGCCGGACGGCGGGAAGATTCCGCTGAACTGCAAGCGTCAGAAGTAGCGTGCCCGGCGGGGAAGGCGCGCCCGGCGTTTCCCTTCCCCGCCCGGCTTTCCTTCGATACCGCCCGCCAGCCTAACCGTTCTGCCCCCGATTCGAGCGTCACAGCGCCTGCCGCGCCAAACCCTGATACACGTCTTATACTTGGTCTGTCGCCGTGGGTACGCCGGCCCGCCGGCACGGCAAGGAGGAGAAGATGAGGCGATCTGGTGAAATCGGGGTGATCGGCTTTGTAACGTGTGCTGTATTACTGGCCGGGGCCTGGGCGGTGCTGGCGCAATCGCCATCCGACCCGCTGCTGGCGGGCTTCCAGAACCCTCCGGACAGCGCCAAGCCGCGCGTTTGGTGGCACTGGATGAATGGCAACATCACCAAGGACGGCATCAAAGCCGACCTGGAGTGGATGAGGCGCACGGGTATCGGAGGCTTCCAGAACTTCGACGCCGCGCTGAATACGCCGCAGGTGGTCGAGCGGCGCCTGGTGTTCATGACCCCGGAATGGAAAGACGCGTTCAAGTACACCGCAAACCTGGCCGACCAGCTTGGGCTTGAGATGGCCATCGCGGCGTCCCCGGGCTGGAGCGAGACCGGCGGCCCGTGGGTGACGCCCGCGCAGGCGATGAAGAAATTGGTGTGGAGCGAGACCCACGTGGAAGGGGGCAAGCCGTTCACCGGGACGCTGGAGCAGCCGCCGTCCACGGCGGGGCCATTCCAGAACATCCCGGGAGAGCGTGGCGGGTTCTTCGCCACGGCCGCCGCGGAGCCGCCGCAGTTTTACGCCGACGCGGCCGTGATCGCCTACCGTGTTCCGGACGGCGAACGGCCTATCCGAGAACTGCAACCGCGGGTCACCGCGAGCGGCGGCAAGTTCGACGTGGCGGCGCTCACCGACGGGGACCTTGCCAACGCCGCGGGTCTGCCGATGGCACCCACCGGCGAGAAGGCGTGGATCCAGTTCGAGTTCGCCGCTCCGCAGGCGATCCGCGGCGTGACGCTGGCGAGCGGAAGCGTGAACCGCATGGAGTTCCTGTTCGGCGGCGCCGGCGGCGGCAACGAACTGGAGGCCAGCGACGTCGGCAAGCAATTCCGCACAGTGGCCGCAATTCCAGGCGGTGGGCCCGGACAGAACACCATCGCGTTCGCGCCCGTCAC
>CAZVIK010000121.1:7816-12016 GCA_964627045.1 uncultured Solibacteraceae bacterium
CACGGCGCGGTTCTTCCGGGTCACGTTTCCGACGCGGCCGCCCGGGCGTAGTCCGTTGGCGGAACTCGGACTCGAACCGCGCGGCGGCGCTGCGGAGAGACAGCACCAGGTGTCCGAACTGGTCCTTCACACGGGCGCACGGATTCACCGCTTCGAGGGGAAGGCCGGTTTCTTCGCCGCGACGGATTTATACAGCCAGGCAACCGCGCCGGTCGCGGCAGGGGACGCGATCCCGCGCGACGGCATCGTCGATCTGACATCCAGGATGCGCCCGGACGGTTCGCTCGCGTGGACTCCGCCCGCGGGTCGCTGGGTCGTGCTGCGACTTGGCTATTCGCTTACGGGCGCACACAACTCGCCGGCGTCACCGGAAGCAACCGGACTGGAAGTGGACAAGCTCAACAAGAGCCACGTCGCGGCGTACCTGAACAACTACCTGGACCAATACAAGGACGCGACCGGCGGGCTGATGGGGAAGCGCGGTCTCCAGTACGTCATCACCGATAGTTGGGAAGCCGGTGTGCAGAACTGGACCGACGAGATGGCCGCTGAATTCACCAGGCGGCGCGGATACGACCCGCGCCCGTGGTTGCCGGTGATCACGGGCCGCGTCGTGGAGAGCGCCGAGGCGAGCGAGCGCTTCCTGTGGGATTTCCGCAAGACCATAGGCGAGCTAACGACCGAATACCACTACGATCAGATCGGCGAGCTGCTGCACGCCCGCGGCATGGGCCGCTACAGCGAATCGCACGAAAGCGGCCGGGCGTTCATCGGTGACGGTATGGAGGCCAAGCGCAAGGCCGACATCCCGATGAGCGCGATGTGGACGAGCGGGCCGGGCCAATCCACCGAACGCTACGACGCCGATGTGCGCGAATCGGCGAGCGTCGCTCATATCTACGGGCAGAACCTGGTGGCAGCCGAGTCGCTGACCGCGGGAAGCGGCGCGTGGTCGTTTTCGCCCGAGACCCTGAAGCCGACCGCCGACCGCCTGATGGCGATGGGGCTAAACCGGTTTGTGATCCACACTTCTGTACACCAGCCGCTGAACGACAAGATCCCCGGGCTTGGCCTGGGGCCGTTCGGGCAGTGGTTCACGCGCCACGAAACCTGGGCGGAGCTGGCGCGGCACTGGATGGGCTACCTGGCGCGAAGCTCCTACATGCTCCAGCAGGGCCGGTTCGCGGCCGACATCCTCTACTACTACGGCGAGGACTCCAACGTCACGGCGCTGTTCGGCGGCAAGCCTCCGGCCATTCCGGAAGGATACGCGTTCGACTATATCAACGCCGACGCGCTGCTCTCCCAGGTTTCCTTCCAGGGCGGCGCGCTGGTGACGCCGAGCGGCATGAGTTATCGGGTACTGATGCTCGACGCCAATAGCCGCCAGATGTCCCTTCCGGTCCTGCGCAAACTGCGGGCGTTGGTGGAGGCGGGAGCGGTGGTTGCCGGACCCAAGCCCATCGCCTCGCCGAGCCTCAGCGACGACCAGACCGAATTCCGGAAGATCGCGGATCTGATGTGGGGCGGGGGCATAGGCCGCGGCAAGGTATACGGTGCGCAGACTCCGGCGCAGGTGCTGGCGGCGCTCCAACTGGCGCCGGATTTCTCCTACACCAAGCCGGCGGGAGACACGACTTTGTTCTTCGTACACCGGCGACTGCCGGACGGCGAAGTCTACTGGGTGAACAACCGCAACAACCGTGTCGAAGAACTGGAGGCATCGTTCCGCGTGCAGGGCAAGGCAGCGGAAATCTGGAACCCCGTGACGGGGCGGGTTGAGCAGGCGTCGTACAGAATCGACGGCGGCAGGACCGCTGTGCCGTTGCGCCTGGAGCCGAGCGATGCGGTGTTCGTGATCTTCCGGAAAACGGCGGGCCAGGCGGCGCGCACGCTGCCGAAGAGGGTCGAGACGGTCCTAGGCACGCTGGAGGGCGCGTGGGAGGTGGCCTTCCAGGCAAACCGCGGGGCGCCGGCCAAGGCGGCGTTCGACAAACTGGTCTCCTGGAGCGAAAGCGCCGACGCCGGCATCAAGTACTTCTCCGGGACGGGAAGTTACACCAAGACGGTGCAGGCTCCCGCCGCGTGGTTCCAATCCGGGGCGCGCGTGTGGCTGGACCTAGGCGAGGTGAAGAACCTGGCCGAGGTCATCCTCAATGGGAAGCCGCTGGGCGTCGTGTGGAAGACGCCGTTTCGCGTGGACGCCACAGGCGTGCTGCGGCCCGGCTCCAATACGCTGCAGGTGCGCGTGACCAACCTCTGGGTCAACCGGCTGATCGGAGACCAGCAGCCGGACGCGGCGGTGAAGTACACCTACACAACGCAACGGTTCTACCGGGCGGACTCCCCACTGCTCCCGAGCGGGCTGATTGGACCGGTGCGCGTGGTGCGCGTCACAAACTAACCGCGCCGGCGCCGCGCCGTTACTTCCAGAGCGGCGAGGTGCGCAGCGCCGCGAGTTCGGCGTCCTTGATCGGGTAAGTGTACTCGGCGTCCGGGAAGCGGTGTTCGCGGACTTCGGCCACGTACTCGGCAATCGCCATCTCCGCGAGCACCAGCATTCCGTCGCGCCGCTCAGCGCGGCCCAGGTGCTTGAGGTCTTCGCAACCCGCCAGGTATGAGGCGAACTTCTGCGCCACCTGCGGCACGTAGCACTTGGCGAACCAGGGGCGGAAGGGCTGATAGAAGCCCATCAGGTCGTGCATGATCAACAACTGGCCATCGACCTTCGCGCCCACGCCGATGCCGTAAACAGGGACCTTGAGCTGACGGGCAATCTGGGCCGCGGGCTCTTCGGGCATCGCTTCCAACAAAATCGCGAAGACTCCGGCCGATTGCAGTTCCAGGGCGTCCTCGAGCGTTTTTTCGAAGCTCTCGACACTCTTGCCCTGAACACGGTATCCGCCGAAGGACGCGGTGCTCTGTGGAGTAAGGCCCAAGTGACCCATGACGAGGATTCCGGCATCGGCCATGGCGCGGATCTTGGCGGCCATACGCCGCCCGCCCTCGCACTTGACGGCGTCCGAGCCGGCCTCCTTAACGAAGCGCATGGCGTTCACCACGGCGTCGCGGCTGCTGGGTTCGTAGCTGCCCTGGGGCATGTCGCCCACGATGAAGGTGTTGGGCGCACCGCGCCGGGCTGCCTTGGCCAGCACCATCATCTCGTCCATGGTGACCGGATTCGTGGTGGGATAGCCCAGTTGAACCATGCCGCCGGAGTCTCCCACCAGGATCAAGTCGACACCGGCGCGTTCAGCGGCATGGGCGAACGGGACGTCGTAGGCGGTCACCCAGGCGACGGGCGCGCCTTGTTCTTTCATCCGGTTAAAGTCGTAAAGCGTCTTCTTCGCTGGCCTGTGGCTCATGGTCTATCCAGATACCTTCGGATTTCGGGTTCCCCGGGGAGATTCGGGAATGCGGCCGGGAGAAGCCGGTGCTCCCTGAACAATCGCGGCCGGTTGGCTCAGAATCTGCAGGAGAGAGGCCGCCGCAGCCTGGCGATACGCGCCGCCGCGAGCGCCGACACCTTCAGCCCGGACGTTCCCTGGAGCATCCGAGGTATATCGCAGTATAGCACCAAACCGGCGCAGGACGCGCGTGTTAGACTGCAAGGTTCACCGCCGCGAACCCCAAGGCAGGGACGTAGCGGACCGACGCGCGATGCGATACCGGAACTACGGCTTCCTGCTTGGCAACCTCATCCTGCGGGACTTCCGCATACGCTACCGGAACATGTCTTTGGGCGTGTTCTGGTCGCTGCTGAATCCCCTGGTAATGATGGCAGTGCTCACCTTCATCTTCACGCACGTTTACCCGAACCAGAGCACGCCGCATTTTCACGTTTTCGTGTTGTGCGGAATCATCCCGTACAACTTCTTCGCCGTCTCCTGGGTGAGCGGCACCATGTCGATCCAGCAGAGTGCGGGGCTGGTGAAGAAGGTCGTCCTGCCGAGGGAAGTAGTGCCGATTGCGACAGTGCTGGCCAATTGCCTCCATTTTCTAGTCCAGATCGCGCTGCTGTTGACGTTCGTGCTGTTGGCCGGGTACCGGGTGAATCACTACTGGCTGCTGTTGCCCGTGGTATTCGCGCTGGAGGTGATTTTTGTCAGCGGGCTGTCGCTGGTCTCCTCGGCCCTGGATGTGTATTTCCGCGACGTCCGGTACGTGGTGGAGTCGGCCAACACGGTGCTGTTCTGGCTG
>CAZVIK010000122.1:0-1749 GCA_964627045.1 uncultured Solibacteraceae bacterium
GCTCGATGCCGCCATCACCGAAGGCGCCAGGCTCTCGCCGAAGATGGCCGCTAGCGATCCAGGGGCCACCGGCGAATTGGCGGCGAAACTCGCCGCGTTCACCGCATATAGACCGTTCCAGATGCGCAGCGTGGCGTGCGTGTCGGACTGGCTGACGATCTGCACGTTCCAGCCAAGCTGCCCGCCCACGCCCAGCGGATTTCCATCGGCGCCGGGGCCGCCCAGTGTGGAGGTCCCGTAGGAGTCCCACCGGGACCGGTCGTAGTTCCACCACAAGATCTCTTCGGCTCCCGCGTAGCCGGGCGCCTTGGGCTGGTATCGCTTGGTGGACGGGATCACGGCACTGGAATCCCACTGCCGCGTGGTCCACTTGGCCACATTGCCCGCTTGCGGGTCGGGGATGACCAGATCGAGCCCGGGGTAGTAGCCGATGCTGTCGCTGAACCGCGACACCGCCGGCCGTCCGGGGTAGGCGATGCCCTCGTAGGTGAACGGAAGGCTGGGGTTCAGGCTGAACGTCGCATCGCGCATCGACCCGCGCGAGGTGTGGTTGCCCTTTTCGTTGTCATAGCCCGCGTCGATCCAAGATTGGTGCCGGTAGGGTTCCGGGTGCGCGTCCACCACGAGCATCCGGCCCTTGGGGCCGAAACTGGGCGGTTCGAACATGTAGTAGCTGATTTCGTTATCAACGTAAAACTCGTTGTTGTACCAGACCAGCAGGCCGGTGTTCGCCGGTCCGTAGCGGTAGCGTGTGTCAGCCAGTCCGCTGTCGAACCCCCCGGTCGCACTGACATTTCTCCATTGGAGGTAGTAGGCGTGCGTGAATGGAGCGGTGCCGTCGTACCAGACCCAGGGCGCGTTGTAGCTCCAGCGCGTGGCGCCGGCCTCGCCGTTATCGGAGAAGACCTGGGTGGAACCGGCCACCACCGAAACGTCGTCAACGAACACGCCATCGTAAGTTACCGAGTAATCGGTCGCGTAGTGGAAACGGATCAGAACCTGCTGTCCCGCGTAGGCCGCCAAGTCGAAAGTCTCGATCGAGTAAGCGGGCCACGCCGGGCTCTTCCCATCAAAACCTAAGCTGCCCGACGTGCGGGCGTTAGTGAGCGTCGTCCAATTGACGCCGCCGTTGGTGGAAATCTGCACCCGGAAGAAATCGTACCCCTGCTCCGTGTAGTAAGCGGTGCTGAAGCGAAGCGTGCTTGCGGGAGCCGTGGGCAGCGCAATAGGAGTGGCTGTGGCCATCCATGCGTTGGAGGACGTCTTCCTGCCTCCCCACCATCCGTGCGTGCCGAGGGGCTGCACGGCCAGGGACTGGGAACCCAAGGGAAGTTCGATCTTGACGCCCGCGTAGCCGGGGGTGCCCGCCGGCGCGCTGCTGGCCTGTTTCACGGTGACGGTGTATTCCTGCGTGGGATCGGTGATCACCAGCGGATTCAGCCATCCCCAATAGTCTAGGTGCCAAGGGTCCATGGACGACGGCACCGCCGAGAGAGGATCGCCCGTCCAGTTGTCGCACATCACCGCCCAGAAGCCCGGACTGGTCTCGCCGCCGTCGTAGGCGTACAGATCGTCGGCTCCGAGCGCGTGCCCGAACTCATGCACCAGCGTCGCCAGTCCCGTGTCCTCCGGCATCATGATGTAGGGCCGCACCGACACGCCGGGGTAGGCCAGGTAGTTGTCCGAAAGCGACCCGGAATGCGCCCACAGCGCCGCCTCGCCGTAATTGGTCCGGTTCATCAGAGTCGG
>CAZVIK010000122.1:1759-11878 GCA_964627045.1 uncultured Solibacteraceae bacterium
GCTGTTGGCCTCGTCCATGCCCGCCGTGATGATCCAAAGGTAATCCACGATCCCGTTGTGATCCTGGTCGTATTGGGTCCACGGGATCGCGCTGCCTGGATACAGCTTTTTGAGGGCGTCGACGGCGTCCCGCACCAGCGAGTCTTCGCCGCCCGCGCCGGGGATGGCGCCGGAATCTCGTAAGCTTGTCGATCCCGAGCGCCGTCCGGGACAGGGGTCCGCGCCGTACCACCATACCGAGTGCGGCACCTTCACCCACCCGTACACATCGGCGTTGAAGCGGAAATTGCCGCCGGAGAAGTCCTTATAGTAGTTGGCGACCGTCTTTCCGGTCAGGTCCACATTCACCGGGGACCCGTCCTGACGGTTGAACTGATACTTGACGCCGTCCCCGTCGATCAGATTCTCGTAGTACTGTTTGTTGAAGTCCGGCGTCCACACGCTCGTGTTGCTGCGATCCGTCGAGGATCGCGGCCGCTCGATCTCGTTGTGCAGCGGTCCGCTGTAAGTGAAATCCGTGGGACCGGTGATGTTGTTGCGCTGTTCGATGATGGAGCAGTCCCCCACCCGGCCCGTCCATTCCGTGGGGTCGGCCTGGCCGATCGGGTCCCACTGTGACACCCCCGGCGTGTAGCGGAATGTGTCGGTGCCGCCGAACTCGACCAGGATCACCAGGACCTTGGCGTTTCCGGAAAGCGCCGCGCTGTCGCTCGTCAGACTCAGAGGCTTGCCGCCGCGGCGCGCCTCCTGAAGCTGGCTCATGCGACGGTCGAATCGTTCTTTGGCGATGGGGTTTGGGATGTCTCGCCCTTTCCGGTCAATGGGTTGCGGGTCGGCCGCCCACCCGCACGGCAACAAAAGGATCGACGAGAGAAGGAACTTGGTTGCCAGAGGGATCCGGCGCATGGGGAACATGAGTTTCTGGTCCTTTCGTGTGAAATTTGCGTACATCCACACCACGAACGGCTGGCGCTCGCTCGCTGGCAGAATACACCAACTGGCGCGGTGGATCAAGTTACCCGCGCCGGCGCGGTGCGAAAGGTGCGCGGCCCTCGCGTGCCGGTTTCCGCGCCCGCGGCGGGTTGCGCCCGCGGAATTGCGGTTATAATCGTTCTGTGAAAAGCCCGGTGTTTGCGGTGTTGGTGGGATTGGTGGCGGCCTTGCTCGCCGGTTGCGGCCGCGGGGCCCAGCAGAGCCCGGAGGCCGTGCGCACGGCGGTGATGGACTACTTGGCCAAGCGCGGCAGCATCAATGTTGCCTCCATGCAGATCGACGTGGTGTCGGTGAGCTTCCGGGAGAACGAGGCCGACGCCACCGTGTCGTTCCGGCCCAAGGGCGGGGATGCCGCCGGCGCGGGCATGACCATGCAGTACACCCTGGTCAAGGAGGGCGGTAACTGGGTCGTGAAGGGCCGCCCGGAAGGCGCATCGGCGCACGGCGCGGAAGGACCGGCTGCCGGCGAAATGCCTTCGGGTCATCCGCCCGTGAGCGCGACCCCGCCGCCTGAGACCAAGAAATGAAGCGCGTCGCCATCCTCGGGGGTGGGCCCGCCGGCGCTTTCGCCGCCGAAAAGTTGGCCTCCGCCGGGATGGACGCGGTCCTGTTCGACGAAAAGCTCGCCTGGGAGAAGCCCTGCGGCGGAGGCCTCACCTACAAGGCGTACCAGCGCTATCCGTTCCTTCTGGACAACGACCGGCCGAAGCGGCTGGTCGCCTCCACCACCCTGGCCGCCGAGCGCGGCGAAACGGCGGAGTTGAAGCTCCGCCACCCTGTCGTCGTCTACTCCCGCGTGGAGCTGAACCGCATGTTGCTCGAACGCGCCGAGCGCGCCGGAGCGCAGATCGAGCAGACGCGAGTCCTCGCGATCGAGCGAAACGGTTCTCGCTGGAAGCTGGCCACGGCCCGCGGCTCCGCGGACGCCGACTTCTGCATCGTCGCCACCGGCGCCCGCAATCCCCTGCGCCAGGTGGGCACAGAGTGGACCCGCGCCAACACCATGCTCGCAGTCGGCTATTATGTGCCCGGGGAGCAGGCGCACATCGACATCCAGTTCCTGCCGCGTTTCGAGGGGTACATCTGGGTCTTCCCGCGCTGCGGCCATCTCTCGGTTGGGATCTGCGGAAGGGGCGAGCCCGCGCGTTCGCTCCGCGCGCGTCTGGAAGCCTTCATGCTCCAGCGCGGCATCTCGCGGCACGGCGCCACCTTCTACAGTCACCTTTTGCCCTCGCTGGCCACGCCCGCCTGGAAGAGCAACCGCGTCGCCGGCGACGGGTGGCTTGCCGTGGGCGACGCCGGAGGACTGGTGGATCCGGTCACCGGCGAGGGTCTGTACTACGCCATCCGCTCGGCCGACCTTGCCAGCCAGGTGGTGTTGTCCGGCGAGCACTCCCCGCTCGACAAGCCGCAGGCCTACCGCGCGCTGCTTCACAAAGACTTCGCGGCGAACCTGGAGCGCGGCGCCGCGCTGGCGCGCCGCCTGTTCTGCGGCAAGCTGCTGTGGGCGAGCGTCCCACACCGGATGATCCAGATCATGCGCCGCAGCCCCAGAATTCACGAGGTCATGCAGGACCTCTTCGCGGGAACGCAGGGCTATCTCGACCTGAAGCAGCGGTTGCTCGGCAACTTCCAGGGCACGCTGTTCGAAAACGCGGCCAACTTCCTGCTCAGCCGGCTGGTTCCCGGCGAGACCTAGGCCGGAGGAGACTATACGCCATCATGATCCGGAAACGTTCGGAAGAGTTGTTTGCCACGGCCCAGCGCTCCATTCCCGGCGGCGTAAACTCCCCGGTGCGCGCCTTTCGCGGCGTCGGCGGCGCGCCTCTGTTTCTGGCGCGCGGCCAGGGCGCCCATATCTGGGACGTCGACGGAAACGAGTACATCGACTACGTAGGATCCTGGGGACCGCTGCTGCTCGGCCATCGCCACCCGGCGATTCTTAAGGCGGTCGAGGAAGCCTGCGCCTGCGGCACCAGTTTCGGCGCCCCCACCGGGCGTGAAATCGAGTTGGCCGAAGCCATCCGCGAGGCTGTGCCGTCCATCGAGATGGTCCGCCTGGTGAACTCCGGCACCGAAGCCACCATGAGCGCCATCCGCCTGGCGCGCGGCTTCACCGGACGCGATCTCACCGTCAAGTTCGAAGGCTGCTACCACGGCCACGTCGATTCGCTGCTGGTCAAGGCCGGCTCCGGCGTCGCCACCCTCGGCCTCCCCGACACCGCCGGCGTCCCGGCCGCTTTCGCCGGCACCACCATCGCGCTGCCCTTCAATTCCATCGACGCCGTCGAGCGCACCTTCCGCGCTCATCCCGGCCGGATCGCCTCGATCATCGTCGAACCGGTTGCGGGCAACATGGGCTGCGTGCCGCCGCTCCCCGGGTTTCTGGAGGCGCTCCGCGAAATCACCGCCCGCGACGGCGCGCTGCTGATCTTCGACGAGGTGATGACCGGTTTCCGCGTGGCCTTCGGCGGAGCGCAGCAGCTCTACGGCATCCGTCCGGACCTCACCACGCTCGGCAAGGTGATCGGCGGCGGGCTTCCCATCGGCGCCTACGGCGGGCGCGCGGACATCATGGCGAAGGTCGCCCCGCTGGGGCCCGTCTACCAGGCCGGGACGCTCTCGGGCAATCCGCTCGCCGTCGCGGCCGGTCTTGCGATGCTCGGCGAACTCAAGTCCCACCCGGAGACCTACGATCAGCTCGAGCGGCGCGCGGCGCGTCTTGTGGCCGGCGTGCCGGAGGGTCTCACGGTCAACCGAGTCGGGTCGATGTACACCATCTTCTTCTGCGAAGGTCCGGTCACCGATTACGATTCGGCCAAACGCGCCGATACCACGCGCTTCGCCCGGTTCTTCCATCACATGCTGGAGCGCGGCGTTTATCTCGCGCCCTCGCAGTTTGAGGCCGCGTTTGTCTCGGCGGCGCACACCGGAGAGGACATCGACCGGACCGCGGCCGCAGCCCGGGAGTTCTTCGTTTGACCAGCGGGGCCGCGGCGCGGGCCGTTTCCGCCCTCCGCGGACGCGGCCAACGAGCATAAAATGGAAAGCATGAGCGAGAGTATGGCGCCGGTGGAAGAAGCGTCCGCCGACGTGCCGTTGCCCGCGTGGCAGACCTGGATTGCAGCGATTTCTGCATGGCTGATGGCGGCGCTCTTCATTGTCGCGGGCGTCTGGAAGCTCACCGATCCCCTGGCCGCGGCCATCCGCATGACCCAGGCGCTGGTGCCGCAGGCGCTGAGCCTCCCGGCGGCTCTCGGCTTCGGAATTTCCGAAACTTTAGCCGGAATCCTTCTGCTCGTCCCACGATTCCGCCGTTGGGGGGCGCTGCTCACCGTGCTGCTGCTGGTGGCGTTCATTATCTACATCGGGATGTTCTACAGCCGACTGAACGGCGAGGAGTGTAACTGCTTCCCCTGGGTGGAACGCGCCGTCGGGCCGGCGTTTTTCATTGGCGATGCGATCATGATCGTGTTCGCAACGGCGGCTGGGTGGTGGGCGCGCCCCTCGCGCGGCATCCGCTCGGCTGCCATCGTTCTTGGCGCTGTTTGCGTATTCGCGGCCCTCAACCTGGGGGTGGCGCTGACGCGCACGACGGCGGTCACCGCGCCCGAAACGATCGCCGTTGACGGCAAGCCGTTCCCGCTCCGGGAAGGCCGCGTGTTTCTCTACTTCTTCAATCCGGAGTGCCTGCATTGCGCCGCCGGCGCGCGCGAACTGGCCGGTTTACAGTGGGGCGAGACCAAGGTGATCGCCGTCGCCACGCAGTTGCCCGAGTTCGGGCAGGATTTCCTGGACACCACCGGGTTGAAGGCCGCGCTGACGGCGGATGCCGAGGCGCTGAGGAGCGCCTTCTCTTTTGTGGACGTTCCCTACGGCGTCGCCCTGGAGCAGGGGACGCAGCGCGCTGCGTTCACGCACTTTGATGACGGCAGCGCCCTGGCCCAGATACGGAAACTCGGCTTCGCCCACTAGTCCTGCGTGTCCCACTACATCGCCGCCCGTGCGGCAGCCCTTCCACGGCTTCGCCCGGCCCGCCTTTGTGGGGCAGCCATTCCTGGCTGCGGCAGGGCTTTCCAGCCGTGCCCGGTGTGTGCCGCACGTGCCCACGCGTGCCCTGACGGCACATGCGGTTTGCGCTTCGGTGAATGACGCGGGTTCGTGGCTCCGCCGGGCGGCGCCTACGGCCTTCGCTTCAGCGTCGGCCGCTCGTCGTCGCCCGAGCCGCCCTTGGAGTCCTTCCCGTCTTTGCTATCGCCCTCCACCGGAGCGGTGCTGCCGCCCGGTTGTTTGCGCAGCGTGGGACGGTTGGCGTCCTTGGGATCCAGCTTGCGGCGTGAGGAGAAGGCTTGCAGCCGTTCCTTTACGTCGTTGAATTCCGACGTCGTGACCACGTACTCCGGCTTGGCCTTCAGCAGTTCCTGGATGTTCTTCTGCGACGTCTTGATCCGGTCTTCTGTCAGCGGGTGCGTCCCGAACACCTTGGAGATGGTGCCGGGCTTCTTCTTTTCCAGCGCCTGGATCTTTTCGAAGAAATCGACGAACGCCGTCGGGTCGTATCCGGTCGCGTACATGTATTGCAGCCCCAGACGGTCTGCCTCCTCCTCGAATCCCCGGGAGAAGGTCAGGAACGTGAGCGGAATCGCCAGGCCCGCGCCCTGCCGGATGGCGTACCCCGTCCAGCCGCCCATGAAGATCAGAGGCAAGGAAAGCCAGTTGGCGATCTCCCCCCGCGAGGCTTGCCGTGTGCCATGCCGCGCCGCCACGTGGGCGATCTCGTGGGCCAGGACGCCCGCTAGTTCCGCTTCGGTCTCCGCGCGCAGGATCAGCCCGGAGTTGACGAAGAAGTAGCCCCCGGGCAGTGCGAAGGCGTTCACCTCGTCGCTGTCGATGACCTTGATGGTGAACGGGACCTTGGCGTCGGAGTTCCGGACCAGGTTTTGCCCCACGCGGTTGACGTACTCCGCGATTACAGGATCGTCCACGATCTTGGAACCCTGTTCCACCTCTTGCGCCAACTGCTTGCCGAGCGAGATCTCTTTTTCCAGCGAGTACAGGTTCACGCGGCCGTCGACGTCGCGGTTGCCGATGTCGTCCGGGTTCTTCGCACTCCCCTTGGATTTCTTGTTGTCGGCGGCGAAGCCGGGCGAGGCGGCCAGAAGGCCGGCCAGAAACATGGCGATCACCCTGTTCGACCAGGAGCGGTTCATGGCGGTTCCCTCCGAGCGGTTCACTCTGAACACCATTATAGCGTCGCGCCTGTAGCGCCCACTGTCCTGTTGAACGTATAGTCAGGAGGATGGGTTACACCGAACCGCCCTTGTGGCAACGCTATCGCGACTCCTTCCCCGCAACCGGGGAGCTGATCTACTTGAACCACGCCGGCGTGGCGCCCCTGGTCAAGCCTGCCGCCGATGCCATGCGCTGGCTTGCCGAGGACGCCATGCGTTTCGGGTCCTACCATTACGATGCGTGGATGGCCACCTACGACGCGTTGCGGGTTTCGACGGCGCGCCTGATCGGCGCGGAGCCGTCCGAAATCGCCATCACCAAGAACACCTCCGAGGGCATCGCCACGGTGGCCAATGGTTTCGGTTGGAAGAATGGGGACAAGGTGGTCGCTTTCCGCGAGGAGTTTCCGGCCAACTTTTTCCCCTGGAAGCGATTGGAAGAAAAGGGGGTTAAGGTCGAGTGGCTTTCCATCTGGGACCCCCTGGACCGAGTCGCGGAAGCCTGCCGCGGCGCTCGCCTCCTCGCCGTCAGCTTCGTGCAGTACTTGAGCGGCCGCCGCGCGCCCCTGGAGGCCATCGGCGAAATCTGCCACCACCACGGCTGCCTGTTTCTGGTGGACGCCATTCAGGGTCTGGGCGCATTTCCCATCGACGTACGAGCCGCCCGCATCCACGCCCTGGCAGCGGACGGTCATAAATGGCTCCTGGGCCCGGAAGGCTGCGGTATTCTATATATTCAAAAGGACTTGCAGGACTCCATCGAGCCCATTGAATTCGGCTGGACCAATGTCGCCAACTACGCCGACTACGCCAGCCGCGACATGACCCTCCGCGCCGACGCCGGCCGCTACGAATGCGGGACGCTCAACACCATCGGCTGCTACGGTTTGCGCGCCGCCATCGATTTTCTTCTGGATGTCGGCGTCGAGCGCATTGCGCCCGTCGTCCAGGCCCTGGGCGACCAGGTGGCGGCGGGCGCTGTCGCACGCGGCTACGAGGTCCTTGGAGAGCGCACCCCGGCCACCGGCGCTGGAATCGTCTCTTTCCGCAAAGAGGGCATCGACAGCCGTATGGTGGTCAAGCGTCTTCGGGAGCAGGGAATCGCCGCCGCTCCCCGGCAGGGTTGGGTGCGCGTGAGCCCGCACTTCTACGTCAGCCCGGAGGAGATTGAACGGACGATCGCGGCGCTGCCCTAGTCGTGTGCCGCCCGGAGGCGTCAGAAGATGAAACTGAAGCCGCCGCGGACGCTGCGGGGCGTGTGCAGCAACAGCGCTTCGGTTCCCCGGCCATCGCTCATCGTAAGGTAGCCTTGGCCGAGGAGGTTGCGCACGTCGCCGGTCAGCTCCAGACGCCCGCGATCCCCAGTGACGCCGGGAATCGGCTGGCGGACGTGCAGGTTCAGCCCGATCTCGGGGACCATGGACCCTTCGGTGAGGTAGGCGTGCGGCGCCGTAATGCTCCGGCCGCCGGTCCAGCGGTAGCTCGCCGTGAACTGCGTCCCGGCCCGCGGGAGCTTGGCGTTCAGTTTCGCCGCCAGCCAGCGGCGCTGTCCGTGGCGCAGGCTCCGGCGCAACTCTCCGGCGTCGCTGGCCACCACCGCGCCTGCCGGAATCAACGCGCCGCCGCTGCCCCCCATCACGGTTAGCGAAAGGCTCTGCCCGATGGGCTGTGCGGCCGCCGCCATGTACCCGGCGCTCGAATAATCGCCGACGTTGAACACCGAACTGTCCGAAAGCAGATCCGGCAGCAGGTCGGCCGTGGCCACCGCGCCCGCGCCCGGGGACACCATCGTCAGCGCGGCGTTTCGCACCGATTCCATGTAGCCCGCCCTGCTGAAGGTGCGGCTCCCGATCGTCTTGCGGTAGGAAGCTTCCCAGGTCCCCTCGCGCTGCACGCGGACGCGCCCGTCGCGCAGGGACACCCGGGGAAAAGCCGAAAGCGCCGCCAGGTCCTGCTGAAGGTCCCCGGAGACCCCCGACTGTGGCGCGAAGAAGTGCGCCGGCGGGACCCCGGAACTGAAAGCGAACCCCACGATGCCAAACCGCGCCATATCGTAGGTTGCCCGGGCGTAGGGGCTGAAGTAGTTCAGTGTTTGCAGGAAGCTCACCGTCTCCAGCGAGAAGCCGTAGTCGACCTCCAGCGCCGGGGTCAGCTTCAGGCGGTCCATCAACCCCACCGACATGGTCCGGAGGGCGGGAATCGCTCCCTGTCCGCCGCTGAAGGGACCGCCGCCTGCCCGCGAGGGCAAATAGAGTTGCCGCAACGTCAGGTTGACCTCGGGCGAGCGCCTGCCTTCGCCCCGGCTGAAACTCGTGCGGAACCCGGCGGCCGGAGTGCCCGCCCCGGCGGAGTATCCGAAATTCCCGCTCAAGTGAACCGAGTTCTTCCCGAACAGCGATGTTGCCAGCGCGAAGGCCGTGCCGAGGTCGGGTTCGTTGGAGTACGGCGACACCCGCGCCTGATCGCCCGCCGAGACCTTCACCACTCCGCGGGTTTCCGAGAAGACGCCCTCCAGGCGATTCGGCGCGCTCCCCGCCTCTGCGACGGTGGTTTCCGGGGTGAAGCGCAGCGCCGGCCGCACGGCTGGCGCTCCGCGCAGAGCCCACTTCCAATCGTTGCTCATCACCGAGCGCGCGCCCTGCGTCGAGTACACCAGTTCAATCGAACTGAGGACCCCGGCCAGGTTGACGCTCAACAGGCTGCGCATGCCCGGCTGCACGACGATATTGCGCTTCAAGGCCGGCAGAAAACTAGCCAGCGTCACGCGAAGCGAATAGACCCCGGGCGGCAGCGAATCGAACAGGAAGCTGCCCGCCTCGTCGGAGAGCGAGCGGTTCACGACCCGGTCCAGGCCGTTCAACAGAAGTATCGTCGCGCCCATCTGGGGAAGGCCGGCCGGATTGGTGACCTGTCCTGCGATGGTTCCTGCGAACGTCTCGCTGGATGCTCCTAGTGCGCCGGCGCCGGCGACGAGCGCGCCAGCCAGGAGCAACGCGGCTCTGCTGCACGTCCTGGCCTTCATTCGAGAACCATGCCTTAACGGGCGACGGACTCGCGCGTCAATGTCAATGCCTAGAATACAGTAAACGCCGAGGACGTGGAGACCTGCTTGTCGCGGGCGCGGTCGATGGCCGTGACCCTCAGGTTGAACTTGCCCGCCCCCAGTGTGGCGAGCGGCAGCAACTTCTCCACGGTGACCTGCGTGGCGGAGGCGCCCTCCAGCGCCGTCAGGTCCTCGGTAAAATCGATCACCTTCTCGTTGGTGCCGTCCTTGGTGACCTCGTATTGGATGGCGCCGTTCGGCTTTTGCGTCTTCTCGTCCGGCGCGAAGTTGTAAAACTGGACGTATACGCCCATCTTTTCGCTCGTCCGGAACGACTCGCCCACGCGCGGGCGCACCTTCATCGTCCCGATGACGAACTGCCCCGAGCCGATGTTCCGCGTCGGAACCGGCTCCAGCACGTCGGCCAGCACCATGGTGCTCGATGCCAGCGTCTCGTCGTCGAATCGCGGCACCGTCAGCGCGATCTCGTAGTTATTCATGTTGCCGCCGACCACGTCTTTGGCGACGATGTTCAACCGGTACATGCCCGGCGCCAGCGGGACCGACTTCCAATAGATGGAAGACCCGCGCGAGGCTTCCTCCAGGAACTCCGCCGGAACCTCCACCGAGATCGGGTCTTCAAACACGCTGATCGGGCGCCGCGACATGTTGGTGATGCGCCCGTATAGGTTGATCGAAGCGCGCTGCACGCCGTCCTTGTTCTGGAACTGCAAATCCCGGCGCTCGAAGAGCACCGTGATGTTGGCCAGAACCGAGGAGTTGGTCATCCTCACGTAGTCCACCTTCACCCGCATGGGCAGGATGTTGTAGGTGATCTTCGAACTGACGGCC
>CAZVIK010000123.1:0-3912 GCA_964627045.1 uncultured Solibacteraceae bacterium
AAGTCTGCGCCACTTGGAGCCGTAAGCCCATGATCCCGTGTGGCGTAGGCTTCAGTCAGCGTGGTCTTCAGGGCTTCCTTTGGGCTTTTTCAATAAGCTCCTAGGAATCTCCCGGCCAAGGGCTCGGAGGGCCGATTCGGCTGCGGTGCCTTGGGCGGAGCGGCGGCTTGTTTGTTGATGTGTGGGGCCACCAGGGACCGCGGTTTCGTCTTGACTTGACGGGATAAGTAGACTAACATGTTGCTGGAATCTTGATCTCAAACTGATAGATCAGCTTTTGCCGTAACCCTCGGATCAGGTCCGGCGGCGAGCCGCAGTGGCCCGGCTCCGGTCCACGTGGCCGGTTCGGACCCTCTGCGCCGTCGCTCGGGGGGGCTGGTCCGCCGGTCCGGCAAAGGGAATGGAAAGACTCCGGGCGGGCGCCCGGCACGGAAAAGGGGTTAACGCGATGAAAAGAGTATTCCTGATGGCCGCCGCGGTGGCGGTGGTTGCGGCCGGTGGCCTGGCGGCGAGAGCCCAGGCACAGGCGTTAAGGGCGGGAGCAGCGAAAGTGGACGTCACCCCGGCCGAAAGCGAATTGCCGAAGAACTACGAGGGAATCCACGACCGGATTCATAGCCGCGCGATCGTCGTCGACAACGGGACTACGCGCGCCGCCATGGTTACGCTGGACGGAAACGTCCCGATGCCTGTGTGGGAGACCGTCACCAAGCGGGCCGAAGCGGAACTGCGCATTCCGGCCAAGAACATCCTGATGACTTCCAGCCACTCGCACAGCGTCCCAAGGATTGCCAGCGGGTTGGAGGAGAAGGTCTTCCAATCGCTCAAGCTTGCCGTGGACAAGCTCCAGCCGGCGCGCATGGGCTATGGAACCGGCGTTTCCTACATCAACGTAAACCGCAACATCATCGACCCGAAGACCCGCCGCTGGTGGGAAGGCGCCAACTACGACGGACCTTCCGATAAGACCGTGGCCGTGGTCAAGTTCGAATCGCTTTCCGGCGAGCCCATCGCCGTGTACTACAACTACGCCATGCACGCGGTCACCGTCGGCCAGCTCGACAAGGTGAGCGGCGACGCTCCCGGGGCGGCTTCCGCCTACATCGAAGACTCCTTCGACAACAAGCTGGTCGCCGTGTGGTCCACCGGCGCCTGCGGAGACCAGAACCCGATCTACTTCCAGCAGACCTACGACCTGCGCGAGATCCGCATTAAGGACTACGCCAAGCGAGGCGAGGACATCAGCAACGCCATGCCTCCCGGCGGGCAGGGACTGAACAAGCAGGACCCCACCGTCGCCAGGCTGATGAATCAGCAGAAACAGATGATCCTGACCTACGGGCAGATGCTCGGCGAAGAGGTGAAACGAGTCATGCGCGAGATGACCCGCATGGACTCCTCCGCGCGTATCTATGGCGGCCGCAAGACGGTGAGTTGCCCGGGGCGGCAGCGGCTGGACAGCGGCCGGGCAGGGTACCCCGGAACTTACAAGGATGCCGACGACGTGGAGCTGGGATTGAGCCTGGTGGTGATCGGCGATGTCGCCATGGGCGCTGTGAACGGCGAGGTTTTTAACCTGATCGCCCAGCGTTTGAAGCGCGAGTCTCGCTTCGCCCGGACGATGATGGTTACCCTCACCAACGGGATGGCGCGTTCCGGCTACATCCCTAACGACGCCGCTTTCGGCTACAACACTTTTGAGGTGCTGTCCTCCCGGCTGAAGCCGGGCTGCGCCGAAGACGCCATCGTGAACGGCATCCTCGACCTGATGGATGAAGCCGAGGGCATAACCCGATGAAACCGGCGGCTTTGGCGGTCTTCGCGGGAGCTCTCCTGTTGGCGCCGCAGGTCACGGCGCAATTGGCGGATGAGTTTAACCTGCCGCCTTCCAACTGCTGCCTGGCGATGACGGCCCGGTCTCTGGCAGATCAACTCCAGGACTGGAACCAGCTCGGGCGGTATCATCAGGCCAACCAGGGGTTGAAGAAGAGCCCCGCGCCCGCCGGCCGGGTAGTGTTTATGGGCGACTCGATCACGGACATGTGGAGGCTGGAGGACTACTTCCCCGGCCAGCCCTATGTGAACCGCGGCATCGGCGGGCAGACGACGCCGCAAATGCTGGTCCGCATGTACCCGGACGTGATCGAATTGAAGCCCGCGGCGATGGTGCTTCTGGCTGGAATCAACGACATCGCCCGCAACACCGGCCCATCCACGGCGGAGATGATACAGCAGAACATCATGGCCATGGCCGACCTGGCCCGTCAGAACGGCATCAAGGTGCTGCTGTGCTCGGTCCTGCCTGTGAGCGATTATCCGTACCTGGCGCAGCAACGGGCCGGAGGGCCTCCCCCGGAGGCCGCACGCGGCGGGCCCGGGCGCGGTCCGATGGTGAGGATGCGGATGACCACCACCCACCCGCCGCAGGACATCCTTAAGCTCAACGCGTGGATGAAACAGTACGCCGAACGGACCGGCGCGGTGTACGTCGATTACTTTTCCGAAATGGTGGACGAGAAGGGCTGGCTAAAGGAGTCGCTGGCCAACGACGGACTTCACCCGAACGCTGAGGGCTACAAGATCATGGTGCCGCTCGTCTCGGCGGCCATTCAAAAGGCGCTGCGGTAGCCCGGTCCCCCGGCTCGGACGGACCGGGCGTTCGTCCGAGCGTCCCCTAGCGATTACGGTGGCGGATTTCCCGGGGTTGATATTGCAGGGCGACGGCTGGGTTGTGTGGATGATCTTGGGTTGCACAGGCGGCATTGACGGGGGAACCACCCTAAAATCAATCGTTTTCAGGCGTAGCGGCTCTGAAACATTTGTCTTGACAGAAAAAGCCGCCTGTAGTTTAATCTGTGTATGCTGATATGTCTATTGCGGTGCGCAAGCTGACATGACAGCTAGGGAGTTAGCTAGAACCGGCGCAAATTGAAGAGGAGTCCTCCAATGCCAGTAAGCGTAAAAACCCGGAGGCGAACGACGGCGGGCCTGCTGCGGTTGTTGGCAGCGATGGTGCTGGCCGGTTTTTCGATCGCTTCCGCTCAGATCGATCGCGGCACAATCCAGGGGTCTGTGAAAGATTCCTCGGGTGCGGTCGTCCCGGGCGCGAAGGTGCAGGTCATCCAGCTCGGGACCAACAGCACAACGGAATTGGCGTCAAACGACGAAGGTCTGTATTTGGCGCCCAACCTTACGGCGGCGACCTACCGGGTGACCGTCCAGAAGGAAGGTTTCTCGACGTTCGTGCGCGAACCGGTCATCGTTCGGCCGCGCGTCGAAGTCCGCGTGGACGCCGTCCTTCAGCCTGGGGCGATCACCGAATCGGTGAGCGTGACGGCGGCCGCCCCGTTGCTGGACACGGCGGCTGTGAACAACTCGGCCGCGCTTTCCGACGAGTTGATTCAGGAACTCCCGATGATTGTGGTCGGCACCAAGCGCGACATCACCGGGTTTCTGAACAACCTGCCCGGCACTACGAACACGAACACGTTTGTGCCGGCCGTCAACGCCTCCCCCATGGGGGCGACCGAGGCGTTCATCGACGGGGCGCCGGCCAGTGAGCGCATCATGCGGGGCGCGATCTCCGAGAACGGGCCCGTGCTGGAACAGGTCGGCGAGGTCAGCGTCGTTACCAACGCTTTCAACGCCGAATACGGTGGTTTCGGCAACTGGTTCACGAACGTCACCATTAAGTCCGGGACCAACACCCTCCATGGCAGCGTGTTCGACCATCTTGGCAACGACAAGCTGAACGCCCGGTCCTTCTTCCAGCCGCGGAGAACGCCCTATCGCCAGAATGAGGGCGGCTTCACGTTGGGGGGACCGTTGGTGATCCCCGGCTTGTACAATGGCCGAGACAAGACGTTCTTTTTCGGCAGCCTGGGCGTGTTCTTCTCCCGCTACGGCGCCAGC
>CAZVIK010000123.1:3922-11755 GCA_964627045.1 uncultured Solibacteraceae bacterium
GCATTATCACGATCCCCACGCAGGAGTTCGTCAACGGCAACTTCTCCAAACTGGTAAACGCCGCCGGAGCGCAGGTGCCGATCTTCGACCCGGCCACCACGGCCCCGGACGGTGCGGGCGGGTACGTTCGCACGCCGTTTGCGGGGAACATCATCCCCACGGCCCGCATCAGCGCCGCCGGGAAGGTCATCGGCCAGTACATGCCGGCGACCAATCTTCCCGGCCAGGTGAACAACTACTACAGCAAGGCCGCCACCACGTGGCCCTACTACAACACCTGGACGCCGCTCATCAAGATCGACCACAGCGTCTCGTCGAAACAGAAGATCCAGGGTAGCTACACCGCGCAGCGCCGCCCGAGGATCATCTGGACCGGCGGTATGTCGGACCTGACGCCATGGGGCGCCAAGCAGCTCAACCCGCTCGATAACTTCTTCGACCAGCAGGCCAATAGCTGGAAGATCCGGCTGAATCACGACTACGTCATCACCCCGTCCATCCTCAGCCATTTCACTACCTACACGGACCGCTACGTGAACCTCGGTCTGAACAAGACCCAGGGGCAGGGGTGGAACCCGAAGCTTGGCATCACCGGCATCCCCTTCGATCTCGGCGAATTCCCTCAGATGAACTTCACCGGGGGGCAGGTGACTTTCGCGCAATTGAACCGCGCCTACAACGAGACGTGGCACGATCTGCGCTTCGGGGTCATGGAGAACGTGACCGTCATCCGCGGCAAGCACAGCATGAAGTTCGGCGCGGAGGTCCACCGCGACCGGATCAACCGCTTCAATCACGGCGGCGCTTCCGGCCAGTTCGGTTTCACCAACAGTCTCACCAGCCAGCCCAATTCGAGCAGCTACGGCGTTTGGGGCAATGCCTACGCCAGCCTCCTTGTGGGAGGCGTGGGCTCGGCGAGCGCCTACATCCCGGTCACCACGGGAATCCGTTTCATCCGCTACGCGCTGTTCGCCCAGGACGAGTTTCGCGTGACCAACAGGCTGACTCTCTCCTACGGTCTGCGCTGGGACTACATGCCCCCGTACCACGAGGTCAACGATCGCATGTCCAGCTTCGTGTTCAGCCTGACGAACCCGGGCGCCGGCAACCGGCTGGGTGCGCTGGGCTTCGCTGGCTCGGGCGCGGGACGCGTTGGCGACAACTTCGTCGACAAGTGGAAAAAGGGCTTCGGTCCCCGGATGGGGGTCTCCTATCAGCTCAACGACAAAACCGTCGTTCGCGCTTCCGGCGGCGTGTATTACGCCAACTGGGGCGGAGCGATGCAGGACCCGTTCTCTTCCGGGTTCAGCGTCCGGCCCGCATTCAGCTCGCCGGACGGCTTTACGCCGGTCTACTATCTCGGGTCGGGGACGTTCCCGCAGAACTTCGCGCGGCCGCCGGCCCTGGATCCGTCCTTCCTGAACGGGCAGGCCATCCAGTATTACTCCCGGAACGGAAGCCGGATGCCGCAGACGGTCAACTGGAGCTTCTCGATCCAGCGTGAACTCCTGGCGCATACGATGGTGGAAGCCGTTTACCTGGGAAGCCGCACCACGCACTCGGGCTTCTCGGTGAACTACAACTACCTGCCGCTCAGCCGCCTTTCGCTCGGGATGACTTTGCTTCAACCGATCACATCGTCGGCGGCGGCCGCGGCCGGCGTGTACTCGCCGTTCCCCGGCTTCGAGAACCAGACCGGCGCCAACACCGTGTACCAAGCGCTGCGTCCGTACCCGCAATACACCGGCGTGACTTCCAGTACCACCGTGCCCGACCCGGTCGGCCAGCAAAAGTTCAATTCGCTCCAGTTGAAGGTGAACAAACGGTTCTCCGGCGGACTGACGCTGTTCGGGTTCTTCACTTGGATGAAGAGCTTCAGCCTGGTGACGGACCAGTATCCCGGCAGCCGGCTCATGCAACTCGACGCCAACCCGGCCGCCACCTTCAGCTTCAGTTGGGCCTGGGATCTTCCCCTCGGCAAGGGCAAGAGCCTTCTGAACACCGACTCTCGGGCCGTCAACGCCATCGTTTCGGGCTGGAAGGTCAACGGCATGTTCAAGTACAACTCCGGGGCGCCTCTGAGCATCGCCGGCGGCGCCGGGAGGCTCACCAGCATTGGCTACACGCAGCGAGGGAACGCCGTCGGCGGCGTGTCGCCTTACATCACGACGAACCCGCGCGAGTTCACTCCCACAAGCAAGTACCTGAACTCGGCCGCGTTCAAGACGACCACGGATTTCAACTTCGGCAACCTGGCTCCCGTGCTGAGCTGGGTCCGCGGCTTCTGGGGCAAGCAGGAAGCCCTGACCGTGGGCCGGGTCTTCTCCGTAACTGAGCAATTCAAGGTGGACTTCAGCGTGGATGCCGTGAACCCCTTCAACTTCCACCGCTGGGGCGCGCCAAACACCACCCTTGTATCGCCGGCCTTCGGAACGGTAACCTCCGCCTCCGACGGACGGACACTCCAAATGAACCTCGCCCTGAAGTTCTAGCGACCCCTTGCGTTGCGGGGCCCGGTGCGTCCGGGCTCCGCAACGCCTTTTCCCTTTCCCGTGACAGCGCCGGAGCTGAATCTTCCTTGGCCGTCGGTCCCGCCGGGTGAATCCGAACGGTTACGCCGGTAGCGCCGCCAGCCGCACGACTTCGGCGCACATCCCGCACCCGTGGTATCCCGCCGGCGCCGAGCCGGAGTTCTTGATCGCCGCCACGGCACGGTCGTACGGCTCCCACAGGTCCTGCCGCCCTCGAAGTACGGCCCAGTGTGCCGCCATCCTGACGAACTCTTGAATCTGCCAGCCCGAAGTGGCGCTGGCCTGCGTGCGATTCCCGTTGTAGTCTGTGTAACCGTAGATGCCTCCGGTTTCCGCATCCACGCCTACCTTCAGAACGAATTCGATCAATCGTTCCGCCGGGGCCAGGTAGCTGTCCGGGAACCCTCGCTCGACGGCCCGGCTCAGGAAGTAGGCCCATTCGATGCAATGGCCAACCTCGACGTGCCCGGTTTGTGCCGCCTCGGAATAGGCGTTATAGATGTCCAGCGGGCCGCCGTCGGGCTCCCTTTGTCCGGGCGGGCCCGCGGGAATCGGCCTCCACTCGGCGTCGTACAACTCGGGGATGTAGCCCGGCGGCTGCATCAACCTGGCAAGCACGCGGTCGGCGAGGTCCTGCGCCTCCCGCATGACTTCCGTGGACTTTGTCGTGTCGTACAGACCCAACAGGCCCTCGAAAAGGTGCATCAGGGGGTTCTGCGTGTTTTTCCCAGTCCCTGCCACCTTGAAATCCCGCGAGGTATCGCGCTTGAAGAAGCCGTGCCCGTCCTGGAGCCCTTTCTTCATGCCGGCCCAGATGTTCAGCGCGGCATCGCGGTGTTCCTCTTCGCCGGTCACCTCGGCCGCCCGTGCCATCCCGAGGATAGCCGCCGCCATTCCATAACTTTCTTTACGGTCGTTGACGACTTTGCCGTCCGCTGGATCGACTCCCTGGTACAGCCCGCCGTACTCGTGGTCCCACATGTGCCGCATCATGAAGCCGGCTGCCTTCCGCAGGACTTCCTTGATCTCCGGCTGCCGCGTGAGGTCGAATCCGAACGACAGGGCCGTCATGTTCCGCCCCAAGCTGGTGGGAGAGCCCGCCCCCATCCCCGGCGAGCGGCTCCGGCCCGGAACGGCCGCGCCCTGCCGGGCCGCTGGCGTTCCCACCCTGCCCAGGAACCCGCTTGGGTGGACCGCCGTCTTCAGGCTTCTCTCGGTGTCCTCGGCGAGCTTCTCGCGGAACCAGGCCTCGTCTATGCGGCGGGTGGTCCGGCGCCGGCCGCAGCCGCCCCAGTACGGTATGGCGGCCGTGGCGCCAGCAAGTTCAAGGAAGGCTCTTCGTGACGGACGTCCAGCCGGCTTGGATCCCTGTCCCCTCATCGGCCCATCTCCTTTCGGGCAGCGAGCTACTTCCGGTATGTTGTCACACTCAACCACCCCCGGATCGCCTCCCGGCCATGTCCGCTCGTGCCGCCATGAGCGGGGGGCCGGCAGCCACGCGGAGGCCGGCCCCAAGGTTGGATCAATCGTCCAGCGGGCGGTACCAGATATTGCGGAACCGCATCACCGTCTTGGGCCCATTCGGCTCGTGGTCCTGAAGCATCAAGGGGCCGGCCTCTCCGGCGCCTTGGGCGCAGGTCAGCCGGAGTCTCAAGGGGACGTTCTCGAGCACGAGAACACCATTGTGAAACGAGGTAACGCTGCCGGGCGACACCAGATTCTCGCCGTCGCACTTCGGAGCCCGGAAAACGATATCGAACGTCTGCCACTGGTCCGGCGGGCGCGACACGTTGACCATCGGCGCCGCGACGCCGTAGAGCGCCCCGTTTGAGCCGTTGGCGTAAGTGGGGTTGTTGTAGGAATCCAGGATCTGAATCTCGTAGCGGCCCTGCAAATAGACGCCGCTATTTCCCTTCACCTGGGGATCCACCTGCCCGTTCGCCCGGACGGCGGGCATGTCGGGCGGCGCGAACTCGATGTGAATCTGCGCGCTCCGGAACGCCCGCTTGCTGAAGATGTTGCCAACGCCGGTGGTGCACTGCATTTCGCCGTTGCGAACCTCGCACTTCGCCGGGGACCCGTCGCGGAGGCTCCACTGCGACATGTCCTTTCCGTCGAACAGAATCACGGCGTCGGAAGGCGGATCGCCCGGTATCCGGCCCGGGGTGACCGTGCGCGGCTGAGGGCTTCTCATCTCGGCCGCGATGTCGCGCGGAGGCATGGCCCCCCGCCGCGGAGGCGCTTCCGCGGGGCCGGGCGGCGCCTGGGCCTCAGCCGCAGGCGCCGTCATGATCCAGAGTGCCGCTATCGCGAACACGCACGTTCTGAACATGAGTGGCCTCCGCCCGTCAGAACGTGATCTTCAGCCCCATCTGCATGCTTCGCGCGGGTTGTGTCCCGCTGATCTGCCCGGTGGTCGCCGAGTTGATCGTGGAAGCCGGGTTGTTGAAGTTGGCGTGATTGAACGCGTTGAACATCTCCCAGCGGAAGACCGCTTTCCATCGCTCGTTGATCGAGAAATTGCGGTGAATCCCGGCGTCGACGTTGAAATACCCCGGCCCTTCCAGGATGTTGTTCCCCGCGTTTCCGAAGGTGTACTGCGGCTGCACCTGGAACGCCGAGCCGTCAAACCACCGGTCGATGGTGCGCTCGTCCACCGGCAGGTTCCCGTCCCGGATGCGGTTGGGCCGTTCGGCCGGGCATCCGTTGCAACTGTCGCGCGCGTTGGAGACTTCGGTCGGATTTCGCGGCGTAAACCAGGTGCCGGTCATCATCCCCCAAACGCCAGACACGTTCCAGTTCCCCACGATGTGCCCCAGCCAGCCTTCCGAGAGGAACGCGCGTCCTCGCCCGAAGGGCACTTCGTACATGTGGTTGATCACCACCATGTGCCGCCGGTTCACGGCCGCGTTGCCCCATTCGACCTGCAGGTTGCGCGCGTTCTGCGCCGTGTTGCCGCCCTGGTTTTCTCCCGTATTGATCATGTTCTTCGACCAGGTGTAAGAGAGGCCGGTCGTCAATCCCGCGCGCGCCCTGGTCTGCAATCGCGTCTGCATCGAATGGTACTTCGACCCGCCCCAGTTGTCGTGGTAGATCAGGTCGCCGACAAGTTGGTTGACGGGGTAGAGCGGCCGTCGCGGGTCCCGCGCGCCGGGTCCGGGAAAGGCTTGGTTGGTGTTGACCTTTGCCATGAGGTTGATGCCGCGGGAGCCCACGTAGGAGGCCTCCAGCATCAGGTCCCGAGTCAACTCCCGCTGCAACCCGAAACTCCACTGGAACATCTTGGGCGTCCGGAAGTCGATAGGGTAAGCCATGGGGCTGCCGCCGTGGACCGCGGGGTCGGTCGGCGAAAGGGACGCCGGAAGCGGCAGACCGTCCTGGATCAGGCGCGCCGGGACCCCGTTCTGGTCCGTCGTAATCCGTTGCGCCACCATGAACGGCAGGTTTTTGTAAAGCTGGGTCCCTCCGTCGAACTGCTCGGTGTAGGACACGCCCGCGCCCGTGCGGATCACCGTCTTGGAATCGAACTGGTAGGTGATGCCGAGGCGCGGCCCGAAGTTGTTCTTGTCGTTGTTGCGCACCGACCGGCTGTTCCCGTCGCGGTTGGCGATCATCAGCTTGCCGGTGACGACGTTGAAATTGGCCCAGCGGTCATGCACCTCGTAGGGCGAGCCCTGAATCTCGTAGCGCAAGCCCAGGTTCATTGTTAAGCGGTTGTTGACCCGCCAGGTGTCTTCCACGAAGAACGCGAACATCGGGAAACGCAGGCCGAACACGCCGGGGAAGTAGCCGCGATTGATCGTGTCCGGCGCGCCCAGGGCGAAGTCGGAGACGGCCGTCGCCGCCGTGCTCGCTCCCATCTGCCGCGTGAACTGCCCGTTGAAAGTATAGGTGCCGCGCGTCGGGAACGCGGAGTAGCCGTTGAAGACGTGCCGCAGGTAGCGCGCCCCGAACTTTACGGTGTGCGACGCGCGGACGATGCTCGTGATGTTTTCGTATTGGTAGCTGACCGTGCGGCTGAACTCCGGGAACGTGCTGGCGTCGCCGATCGTGGCGTAGCCTCCCGAAATCGTGAATCCGGGCAGTCCGCCCGAGTTGTCGCTGATGTTGATGCCCGGCATCCCCAGCGCTTGGGCCGTGGGATATGGCATCCCCTCGGTCAGCAGGCCGAAGTTCCAACGCACCGCCCCCAGCCGCGTCTCATTCACGATGTTGGTGCCGATTACCTTGGTGAAGTTGGCGGCGGCAGCCCAGTTCTTCATGATCGTCCTCGAACCGCCGGTGACATATCTCCCGATCGGGACGCCGGCGTTTGACGGCGCCGGGATGCTGCCCGGCGACGACGTCAGGGTGTTGTCGTAGCTGTACTTGAAAAACAGCCGGTCGGCGCTGCCGAGGTTCCGGTCCAGGCGAATGTCGAACTGGTCGGTCCGCTGCGTGGTCTTGTCGACGTAGGTGAAGTTGCGCGTCGTCGCCGTCGATGTCGGACTCGGCAGAAGGTTGATCAGTTTTACGGCCACCGGGTCGATTCGATTTGACGGGATCGCGTTTCCGGCGAACGGCGCTCGAACCTGCGTGCCGCCCGTTCCCGGCACCAGCGTTAGCGGATCGTAGATCTGCTGCCCCAGCGCGCTGAAGTTGCCCGTCCGGATCATGTCCCGTTGCGCGAGCGTCGGCAGCGTCGAAATACTGGTGCTCGGCTGCCGGCGGCGGATTCCCTGGTAGTCGCCGAAGAAGAAGGTCTTGTCCTGTTGGATCGGACCGCCAATGGTTCCGCCGAATTCGTTGCGCCGGAAGGCGGTCTTGGCGACGTTCTGCCGGTTGTTGAAGAACGTGTTGGCGTCCAGTTTGTCGTTGCGCAGGAACTCGTACAGGCTGCCGTGGAGTTGGTTGGTCCCCGACTTGCTCTGTGCCACGGTCACCGCGCCGGCGGCGTCCCCGTATTCAGCCGAGAAGTTGCTCGACATCACGCGCACTTCCTGAATCGCGTCGATCGGAGGGACGATCACCAGGCCGTTGAGCCAGAGTTCCTTGTTGTACATCCCATCGACCAGGTAGCTGTTGTTGCCGCTTTGCGAGCCATTGATGCTGATCGCCTGGTTGGCGCGCGCCCGGTAGCCCGCCCCGCCCTCCGTCAGCGCCTGCGCCTCCGCCGCCGCGCCTGGCTTGAGTTGCAGCAACTGATTTATCGAACGGCCGTTCTGCGGTGTCTCCAGGATCTTCTGGTTCGTCACCAGCGACGATACGCTGGCCGTCTGCGTCTGAAGCAGCGGCGCGGCGCCCGTCACCTCGATGGTTTGTT
>CAZVIK010000124.1:0-5041 GCA_964627045.1 uncultured Solibacteraceae bacterium
CCCGTTGCGATCCGGATGGCGATCTCCCGCCGCCGGGCGGCCCCACGCGCAATCAGCATGTCGGCCACGTTGCTGCACGCCATCAGTAACACCAGTCCGATCAGCACCAGCGGCAGGCCCAGAGTCTGGGGCATGTCCTCCTCGCGGATCGGATACACCCGCCCGCCGGGTATGAGCGATACACGGCGTTCTTTCCTGTCGCGGTTGGGATCGTTGTGCACCACCTCCAGCCTTCTCACAGCCTGCTCCAACGCGGCCTCCGCCTGCACGCGGGAGACGCCCGGCTTGAGCCTTCCGATCAGGTCGAACTCCGGCGTACGGCGCGTTCGCATTCCCGCGAGTTCCGGAGCTACGGCGGGGGGCGCGGTGGTCGGGATCCAGAGGTCCGCCGCCGACAGCATCGGTGCCGTCCCTAGGAACCCCTCTGGCGCAACGCCGATCACCGTCACCGGCTGTCCGTTCACCCGCAGCGGCCGGCCGATCACCCCGGTGTCCGCGCCGAAGCGCGTCCTCCAAAGCCGGTGACTGAGGATCGCCGACTGCCCTGCCCCCTCCCGCCCTTCTTCCGCGCCAAACATCCGGCCGGCGGCTGCACGCACCCCCAACGCCGCAAAGTAGTTCGGCGTCGTGATCTGGCCCCAGATCCGCTCGGCGCGTCCTTCGGTGGCGGTCAGCACGAACGGCACCGGCGCCTTGTAGCCGGCAAGCGACGCAAACAGGCCGTCCGGCTTGTTCAACTCCTCCCAGTTGCCGTAAGGCGCCAGGGCGTGGAAGCGAACCAGGCTCGACGGCTCGCGCACCGCCGGCAATTCGCGGAACACCAGCGATTGCATGATGCCGTAGATCGCCGTGGTGACACCGATCCCCACACCGAGGCACAGCACCGCCGCCGCCACCAGCCCGGGCGAGCGCACCAAAAGCCGCGCGGCGAACCGCACGTCCTGCAAAAGGGTCTCGAAGGCGTAGCGCAACCCGCCGCGCCCTACGCTGGCAAACTCCTCTTGGTTCACACCGAATCCCGTGTCCATCGCACCCGCCGCCACCAGTCTACCTCGCGGCGCGTGGAGCCGCGCGCCGTCCCAAACGGGAGGATCTCGACGCCGTAATCCGGCCGCAAGCGCGGACTACCCTGCCCGAACCGGCGGGCTGGCCGGCTTGGCGCAGCCACTTCAGCAGCGTCGGCCCGTAACAGGCCGAATCGCCCCGAAAGCGGCTTTCGTCAACCGTCTCCGGCAAGGCGGCGACCGCCAGTTTCAGCCGCGCCCCGCCGATACGAATTCCGCGTGTACCCGGGCCTGCTCAACCGCCCCCAATCCTGCTACGATCACCCAAGGAACGAACCATGCCGGCAAACAGCATCGAACAAGCCTACGCGATCGCGAAAGGAAAGTACGCCGCTCTGGGAGTAGATGCGGACGCGGCCGTCGAAAAGCTTCTGGCCATCCCGGTTTCCCTGCACTGCTGGCAGGGCGACGATGTGGGCGGGTTTGAGGCATCCGGCGAAGAGTTGAGCGGCGGCATCGCCGTCACTGGGAATTATCCCGGCAAGGCGCGCACGCCGGCGGAATTGCGCGCGGACGTGGAGAAGGTGTTGTCGCTGGTTCCCGGCAAACACCGGTTGAACCTGCATGCGTGTTACGCCGAGACGGGCGGCAAGAAGGTGGACCGCAATGAAATGCAGCCGGCGCACTTCCAGGGCTGGATCGACTGGGCAAAGTCGCGCGGGCTAGGCTTGGACTTCAACCCCACCTACTTCTCGCATCCAAAGGCGGCCGACGGGTTCACTCTGGCGCACCCGGACGCGGGCCTACGGCAGTTTTGGATCGAGCACGGCATCGCCTGCCGGAAGATCGGCGAGGCGATGGGCAAGGCGCTCGGCACCGCCTGCGTCACCAACGTCTGGATTCCGGACGGAATGAAGGACATTCCCGTGGACCGCAAGGGGCCGCGCGCGCGGCTGACCGCCGCGCTGGACGCGGTTTTCGCCGAGAGCATCGATCCGCGCTTCAACCTGGATGCAGTGGAGTGCAAGCTGTTCGGGATCGGGTCGGAAAGCTACGTGGTGGGTTCGCACGAATTCTATATGGGGTACGCGGTAAGCCGGCAGAAGCTGCTCACCCTCGATGCCGGGCATTTCCATCCGACCGAAGTCATCAGCGACAAGATTTCGTCCGTCCTGGCCTGGGTGCCGGGAATGCTGCTGCACGTGAGCCGCGGGGTGCGCTGGGACAGCGATCACGTCGTGATCCTTAACGAGGAGTTGCAGGCCATCGCCCAAGAACTGGTGCGCGGCGGGTTCCTGGACCGGGTGCACATCGGACTGGATTTCTTCGACGCGTCGATCAACCGCATTGCCGCCTGGACCATCGGCACGCGTTCGATGAAGAAGGCGCTGCTGATGGCGCTGCTGGAACCGATCGCGACGTTGCGCAAGGCCGAGGCCGAGGGCGACTTCACGTCGCGGCTGGCGTGGCTGGAAGAGCTCAAAAGCCTGCCGTGGGCCGCCGTGTGGGATTATGCGTGCGTGATGGCGGGCGTACCGGCGGGCGAAGCGTGGCTGGCGGAAGTGAAACGGTACGAACGAGACGTGCTGTCCAAGAGGTAGGGGACCGCGGAGCGGAGCCGCGCGTTCCCCGCACCTTACTTCGCCAGCGCCTTCATGCGCTCGGTGGCTTTGTCGATGGCGTCCGGACCGGCATCGATGGCGACGCGCAGCACTGCCTTTTCCTGCGCGACCTGCACGCCGTCGTACAGCCGCAGGAGTTCCGGCGCGTCGCGGGGGGTGCTCAGGCGGGCGATGCCGAGGATACCCTTCAGGGCGTCGTGGATGCGACGTGCGTCGGGCTCGGTCTGGTAGGTAGCGTTGACGCGCAGTTTGAGGTCATAGCGCAGGTCGGCGGCCAGGGTCCAACTCTGGAGCGACTTCATCATCACGGCGAGGTTCGCCAGATTACCCTGTTGCGGCAGCGCATCCAGACTGGGGAGCGCCGTGCCCAGCCCCGCGCCGAAAACCTGGTGTTCCGGCGTGATGGTCTTCAGGAGAACGGCAAGGGCTGGAGGGACGCCCGCACCAACGCGCGGCACGGTCTTATTGCCCTCGCGGTCGTACTGCGCGAGGCCGGAGGGGCTCTTGGTGAACACCCAGGCATCTTTGCCGTCGGTGACAGCCAATGCTTCGGTAACGTCGTCAGTGACCCGGAGCGATTCGGCGAACCGCCCGGCGACGTACTCCTTATAAAGCGCGGTCTGGCGAAGCGCACCGGCCTTAACGTCGAGCACGGCGACGGTGCCCGCGGGGACGAGCCTCGCCAGAGCCGGATCGACCTGCGCGGTTTTGGGGCCGCAACTGATGGCGGCGATCACGCAAAGGCAAAGAAGGAGACGCGGGAGATGGGTCACAACGGGAATCTTAGCGTGAGTGGCGTGGCCCGTGCAGGCCCCGCCGGATTCGAATGCGCGGCTTCCTGACCCGCGTGGAGTTCTTGCCGCGGACATATGCGGGATGGTGGGCCGGGGGGCGGGACCTCGCCGCCGGCGCTCTCCCCGGCACGCACTTCTGCGCCTGCACAGCCGAACCCGGCCGCCTTCCGCCCTACGCGCGGCCTACCGAATCGCGATCGTCAGGTTGCTGGTCAACGCCCCGCCGAGCCATGCCTGCGCTTCCACGCCGTTGATCGAGAGCCTCAGCGGCACGTTTGCGCCCACCGGCGCGTTTGCCGGGATCTTGACGGTGACTTGCAGCAGTCCCGCCAGGCCCGGCGTCAGCCCCGCATACGCCACTTCCGCTGGACTGCCGTTGATCCACACCTGCGGATTGGCCGCCCAGCTCAGCGGCGACCCGCTCGCCGGCGCACCCGTCACCGCCGCCGGACTCACCACGCCCGGCCCCGTGGCCCAGATGTTGGCGTATGCGTCGCGCTCGATGCCGTTCGCCGCCGTGATCAGCGCACCCGTAGCGTTGTCCGTAATGATCGCCCGGTCGTTGTGCACGAACACGCCGGGATGCGCCGCCAACACGGGAACACGGAACGCCACCCCCGATTTGCCGTTGTAGGCGACCACCACATTCACCGATCCCTTGCCCGCCACTTCATAAGGAACCTGCACGTTGACCTGGCCCGCTGAAACGTAAAACAGCGGTGCGGCTTGCCCGTCGAACGCGACCGTCGTCCCGCCGAGTAAAGTGGGCAACTTGCCGGTCGATGGCTCCCAACCGGCATTGGAAACGCCCGGCGCGGGACCGAGATCCGCCCCGTAGACGGCCACGATCTCCCCGGGTGAGACACCAGCGCCACCGTAACTCGCCGCGCTCACGATCGCCGTAACCGACGGCACCGGCGCCGCCTCACCGGACCCGATCTTCGCTACAAATGCGTCGTAGCCTCCGCCGTTGTAAGTCAGATCCGGGCCGGTCTTTGGCGCGAGTGTCGCTTCTGACGAGGCAGCGTAGCCGGTCACGTACACGTTGCCTGCGCCGTCAAGGGCGATTCCCCACGTGGCATCTTCCTTGGAGCCTCCCAGGTACGTGGAGTAGACCAGGGCGGTGCCCGCCGCGTTCACCTTCGTGACAAAAGCGTCTCCTTCTCCGCCGTACGTCGTATCAATGCCGTCGGTAGTTGGGAAAGTCGCTTCCGAGGAGTAGGTCTCGCCCGCCACGTAGGCATTGCCGGCGGCGTCCACGGCGATGCCGCCGGGGTATTCCTTGTCGGCGCCGCCGATGAAGCCGCAGTAGATCAGGGCCGTGCCCGCCGTGTTCACCTTGGCCACAAACCCATCGAATATCCCGCCATTGAAGGTCAGGTCCGGCCCCACCGCGACAGGGAACGTGCCGTTCGCCGTGGCGGTGTAACCCAACACGTACGCATTCCCCGAGCCGTCCACGGCAATGGCATTTCCGTAGTCGGACCCGGCACCACCGATGTAGCCGGCGTAGTCCAGCGCGGTACCTGCCGAGTTAACTTTCGCCACAAAGACATCGTGGCTCCCACCGTTGAAGGTCACATCCGGCCCGCCCTTCACCGGAAAGGTCGCCTCCGAGGAA
>CAZVIK010000124.1:5051-11705 GCA_964627045.1 uncultured Solibacteraceae bacterium
CCCCCCCCCCCCCAACCCCCCCCGCCCGCCCCCCCCCCCCCCCCCCCCCCAACATTCCCCACCACCCCCACGGTGCTACCCACCATGAACGGCCCATCCCGCCCCCCCATCACCGGAAAGGTCGCCTCCGAGGAATAGGTCAAGCCTGTGATGTAGGCGTTTCCTGCAGAATCCACCGCGACGGCAGCGGCGTACTCGGTACCGGAGCCACCAACGTAGCCGGCATACTCGAATCCGGTTCCCGCAGCGTTCACCTTCGCCACGAACGCATCCCGCCCGCCGCCGTTGAAGGTCAGATCCGGCCCGATCTTCACTGGGAAGGATGCTTCGGTCGACTCCGCATAACCCGCGATATAGGCGTTGCCCGCAGTGTCAACCGCAATGCCGTTGGATGAGTCGTTACCGGCGCCGCCAATGTAGCCGCAATACACCAGCGCCGTTCCTGCCGCATTCACCTTCGCCACAAAGGCGTCCCGGGCTCCGCCGTTATAGGTGAGGTCCGGACCTACCGTGACCGGGAACGTCGCCTGATCCGAAGCCGCAAAACCCGAGACATAGGCGTTGCCGGCCGCGTCGACCGCGATGCCACCTGCATCATCTTCACCGGCGCCGCCGATGTAGCCGGCGTAGATCAGCGCCGTGCCCGCCGCGTTCACCTTCGCAACGAACACATCCCGCTCCCCGCCATTGAATGTCAGGTCCGGCCCCACGGCCGCTGGAAACGTCGCCTCAGCGGAGTAAGTTAAGCCCACGACGTATGCGTTGCCGGCGGTGTCCGCCGCAATGGCTAGTCCGTACTCGGAAACTGCTCCCCCGATGTACCCCGCGTACACCAGCACTGCCGGGTCCAGCACCAGCGGCAGGCTTCGGTCATACGTCCCGAGCCGAAACGTAACCGCGTGGCCGTCCAGCTCATACGCCGCGTCCACCGCCACCTGCCGCCCCTTCACCTGCTGATACACGTACGGAACGTCCTCGGCGAACCCCCCGGCCGGAGTCTGTACCTCGACGCGCCCGTCGGGAGTGAGTTTGACATCCTCGGCGCCATGGTAGGCCAGCCGTATGCGCTCCGCATCCGCGCCTGGCGCCACAGTGAAGGTGTACTTCAACCGCCCCTGTGTTCCCGTGTACTCCAGGTCGATCCCCGGCCACAGGTCCTTGTACCGGATGCCTGCGTAAGTCGCCAGGCCCGCCGCCCACTCGTCCTTCGGCCCCTTGAAGTAACTGACCACCGCCCCGGTCCGGCTCACGCCTTCCGGCCGCGCCTCCGGGTTCGCGCCCACGAACTCCAACTTCACCGCCCAGCGCTCGCGCGGCTCCGGTCGAGTGAAGGCCACACGCTCGATCCGCGCCCCGGACCCCACGTCCACCGACTCCGGCTCGCTCAACGCGAACACCACTCCATCGGGAACGAAGTACACGCTCGTGTCCCGCCCCTGCACGTAGTAGCCAACCTGCCCGTCGGTCTGCCCCCGATTCTCAATGAAGTAGAGCGGAAGCTGGCTCAGTTGGCTCATGGCCGGGCTGCCGCTCCGGTGCGCGCCTATATGTTGGCCTCCGTCGCGGAGCAGAATCCACGATCCTGACAACAGAAGCGCCACTACAAGCAGAACTGGAACGACTTGCCGCATTTGTTCCTCCTTGAGCTTGCAAGGTCACTGAAGCACCCAGGTGCCCACGCAATTATACACATCGAGCCGTCTGCTTGCCCGCCGCCATCTGCATCTTCCACACAGTTTCGGCGACCTCAGTGGGCCGGCAGACGAATCGGGCGGAGCAGCGACGAAAGAGCTACAGATTCGCGTCGGGCTCCTGGCTGCGCCAGAGGTACCAACTGGCGACGGTGCGGTAGGGGCGCCATTTCTCGCCAATCTCCTCGACTTCGCGGGGCGTCGGCATCGCCTCCAGGCTGTAGGCCTTCTGGATGGCCGCGCGAATCCCCAGGTCGCCCACCGGCAATACGTCCTTGCGGCGCAGCGCGAAGATCAGGAACATGTGCGCGGTCCAGACGCCCACGCCCTTCAGGGCGGTGAGGACCTCGATCGCCTCTTCGTCGCTCATCGAAGGGAGCTTCGAGAAGTCCGCCGCGCCCGAGAGCGTGTGCTGCGCGATGTCGCGGATGTAGCCGATCTTCTGGCGGCTCAGCCCAAGGGCGCGCATCTTGACGGGCGTCAGCCTCAGCGTGGCCGAGGCCATCAGCCTCCCGTCACCGGTCGCCGCCTGCAGGCGCGCGAAGATGGTGGCGGCCGCCTTTCCACTCAACTGCTGGTAGACGATGGACTTGACGAGCGTTTCGAAATCCGGCTCCAGGTAACGGATTCGGTAGGTTCCCACGCGGGCGATGATGCCGGCCATGACGGGGTCGGCGGTCTTCAGGGCTTCGATGGCTTTACGCATACGAAACGGGAGCCCCGGCGGGGGCGTCCAATCTTATGCCATTTTATGCATATGCGCGTGGTTGGCTTCCTTGTGGCCGCGGCGGCCTGGGCGCAGGCGCCCGGCGAGATTCCCACGATCAAGGTGGACGTGAACATCGTGAACGTGATGTGCTCGGTGCGCGATGGCCGTAACGCGCTGGTGGCGACGCTGGGCAAGGACGATTTCGAGATCAGCGAGGATGGCAAGCCGCAGGAGATCCGCTTCTTCGAGCGCGAGTCCAATCTGCCGCTGACCATCGGGCTGCTGGTGGACGTGAGCGGCAGTCAGCGCAACCTAATTCCCGCCGAGCGGGCCGCTGCCGACCAGTTCTTTGCCAACGTCTTACGGCCCAAGGACATGGCGTTCCTCATCAGTTTCGGCGCTGAGGCCGAGCTACTTCAGGATTTCACCGATTCCCGCGTCCTGCTGCGCGACGCGCTGGATCAACTCAAACTCAGTGCGCCTCCGATGTCGCCGACCGGGGGTCCGGTGCCGACCGTTTACAAGCCGCGCGGCACGGTGCTGTTCGACGCCGTGTACCTGGCGGCACGGGAGAAACTGGCCACCGAGACCGGGCGCCGGGCGATCGTCGTCATCACCGACGGCGTGGACCAGGGGAGCCGTTTGAAGCTGGCCGACGCGATCGAGGCCGCTCAGAAGGCAGACGTCATGATCTACAGCATCTACTACGTGGACCCGTCGGTGTATGGCCGCGGAGGACTGGGTTACGCACCCCACAACGGCGATCTGCGGCGGATGTCGGAGGAGACCGGCGGGCGCATGTTCGAGGCCGGCCGGCGTACTCCGCTGGAAGACATCTTCCGGCAGATTCAGGAAGAGATGCGCACTCAGTACGCCATCGGCTACGTCTCCACGAATGGGGCGCGCGACGGCAAGTTCCGCAAGATCGACCTGCGAGCCAAACAGAAAGGCCTCAAGGTTCAGGCGCGGAAAGGTTACTACGCGCCTAACCCCGAGGATTAGCGAGCCGGGCGCGCCGGCGCGCGAAATAGTCCGCGATGGCCTCGGCCAGCGGCGGCATGGGAGACAGACCGGCGGCCTCCATCTTGGCGTTGGACAGAGCCGAGTACTTGGGCCGGCGGGCTTCGGTGCGGTATTCGCGTTCGTTGGTCGGGCGCAGCACCGGCGAGAGGTTTGCCGCCTGGAACACCATCTGCGCGTAGTCGAACCAGGATACCGCCGCGCCGCCGCCGACGTGAAAGATCCCACCGAGTCCCTTGTCTACGAGGTCCGCCGTTCGCGCCGCCAACCACGGGGCGTACGTGGGAGAAGCGTAGTAATCGGTGATAACACGGATGGCCTGCCCGCTTTCGGCAAGCCGCAGCATCCCTTCCACGAAGTTGCCGCGCGCGGTATCCAGCCCGCCGGGGCCGAAAACGCCCGAGGTGCGAATGATGAGCGGGTTGTCCAGATAGGCCTGTGCAAAGTACTCGCCCGCCAGTTTCGAGACGCCGTAGGCGCCGAGCGGACGCGGTGTGTCCGTCTCGACGTAGGCCCGGCCAGCGGCGCCGTCAAACACGTAGTCGGTCGAGTAGTGAACCAGGCGCGCGTCCACCTGGCGGCAGGCGATCGCCACGTGGCGCACTGCCATGGCGTTCACCGCGAAGGCCGATTGCGGCTCGCGCTCGGCGACATCCACCTGGTTGTAGGCCGCGGCGTTGACCACGATCGATGGGTCGAGCGCGCCGACGACCTCCTCCACCTGGAAGCGGTCGGTGATATCCACTTTGTCTCGGTCCATCCCGGAGACGTAGTAGCCGCGCGAAGCGAACTCGGTCATCAACTCCTGGCCCAACTGGCCGGCGTTGCCCAACACCAGGACTTTCTTCCGCATCAGTATCTAGTGTACAGAATGGCCGCCAAGACGCGGTGGCGGCCCGGCCGGGCGCCGGGCCTAGACGCGCGTGGCGGGGCGGTGGATCCGGTCGCTTTCGAACTGGCCGCTTACGTGTTCGAGCACGGCGTCGATGAACCCCAACGCCGCGCGAGAGAGCGCCTTGTCTTTCCGGTAGACCATGCCGATCTGTCGCATCAGTGGCTCCGGCGCCAGCGGCACCGCGGCCAGGCGCTTCTGGGCGACCTCTTCGCGGCAATGCGTTTCGGCCACGAACGACACGCCGAGTTCCGCCATGACAAAGCGCTTGATCATTTCGGTGGAATCCAGCTCCATGGTGACCTGGATGAGGTCTTCCACCAACTCGAGCCAGCCGTTCAGGCGGGACCGCGTGGCGCCAGTCTTCGGCAGCAGCAGCGGGTGCCCGATCAAATCCTGGCAATTCACGGCATCCCTCGCCGCCAGCGGATGGCCGGGCGGCGCGATCAACTTGATCTCGTCGGAATGGACCTTCACCACTTGAAGCTTGCGCTCCTGCACCGGCAGTTGCGTGAAGCCGAAATCGGCCTGGTTCTCCATGACCGCCTGCACCACGCGTCCGCCGTACTGGCGGTCCACCAAGAGTTGCACGTTGGGGAAACGCCGCGAGTATTCGGCGAACACCTTGGGCAGCACGTACATGCAGGTGGCCTCATTGGCCGCGATCAGCAGGGCGCCGCGCGGGGTGCGCTCCAATTCGTGGATGGCGTCCTGCGCGCGGCGGCGCAGGTCGAGAATCTGCTCGGCGTACTCGCAAAAGATGCGTCCGGCCGGCGTGAGCGCGATGCGCGTACCCAGCCGGTCGAACAAGGCGGTGTTGAGCTCCTGCTCCAGTTGGCGCACTTGGGCGCTGATGGCGGGCTGCGTGCGGAAGCACGTCTCGGCGGCCTTGGAGAAGCTCTTCAGCCGCACGATCTCAAGAAATGTGTGTAGCTGATCCAGATCCATGCGGGGCTACGTGGTCCGTCCGAATTATAGCATCGCACGGCGACGGCCTTGACATTAGCCACGCCCGCGCCGCATCATCCGAGTGATGAACTGGCGTACGACGTTGGCGGCCGCGGCGGTCCTGCTGGCTGGGTGCGGTGCGGAAAGGCCCGCGGAAAAGACGGCGGTCCCCAAGCACGCCCCAGAGGTCTTTCGTGTGGCCTTCGAGACTACGAAGGGGACGTTCGTCGTGGAGGTTACGCGAGCGTGGGCGCCGCGCGGCGCGGACCGCTTCCACGAAGCCGTGATCAAGAAGATCTACGACGGCGCGCGCTTCTACCGGGTGGTGCCGCGATTCGTCGTGCAGTTCGGTCTGAAGGGCGACCCGGCCACAGACCGTTACTGGAGCAACATGTACATCCCCGACGATCCAGTGACGCAGAACAATACGCGCGGCACGCTGTCTTTTGCCATGGCCGGAGCCGCCACGCGCACCACGCAGGTGTTCATCAATCTTCAGGACAACCTGCGGCTGGACACCATGGGCTTCGCGCCCTTCGGCAAGGTCGTCTCCGGGATGGACGTGGTGGACAACCTGTTCAAGGGATATGGCGACGCCCCGCCCTCGGGCGTTGGCCCAGACCAGGGCCGCATCAAGGACGAAGGCAACGAGTATCTGGACCGGTTCTTCCCGCGGCTGGATCACATCAAGTCGGCCGTAATCCAGCCGTAGAATTGTGCGGCGGCGCGGGACGCCTAGTTCAGCCCGCGTTTTTCCAGCAGCGGGCCCACCGAGGGTTCCCGCCCGCGAAACTGCTTGTACAATTCCATGGCTTCCATGCTGCCGCCCTGCTCCAGCAGGCGGCGGAAAGCGGCGGCGGTCGTCTTGTGGAACAGCCCTTTCTCCTTGAACGCGGCGAAGGCGTCGGTATCCAGCACCTCGCTCCAAATGTAGCTGTAGTATCCCGAGGAATACCCGCCCGCGAAAATGTGCTGGAAGTACGGGCTGCGGTAGCGCACGCCGACCTCGGGCATCAGTCCGATCTTCTTCATCGACGCCGCTTCGAAAGCCGTCGCGGTTTGCGCCGGGGCGGCGGTGAGAGTGTGCCAGTCCATGTCCAGGAAGGACGCCGCCACATACTCCATGGTGGCGAACCCCTGATTGAACTTGGCCGCGTTCTTCAGCTTGGCCACCAGCGCGTCGGGAATCACCGCCCCCGTCTGGTAGTGGCGCGCGAAGGTCTTAAGAACCTCCGGCTCCATCGCCCAGTTCTCCATGATCTGCGAGGGGAGCTCGACGAAATCACGGGGCGTGCCGGCCAGTCCTTGGTAGGGCACGCGCGCCAGCAGGGAATGCAGCGCGTGGCCGAACTCGTGGAACAATGTCTCCACCTCTTCGGGCGACAATAACGCCG
>CAZVIK010000125.1:0-11586 GCA_964627045.1 uncultured Solibacteraceae bacterium
TCTCAAGGCCGCCGACGAGATCTCCGACCGGACCATTGAGGCATCCAAGGCGATTGAAGACGAGGCCCGTCTGGTGGCGCCGGGCACCGCGGCCTACCTGTCTGCCGCCGGGGCAATTGCCGCCGTTCAGAATCAAGCCGTCATGCAAAAGATGCTTGCCGCCGAGATTCGGCAGGAGGCAGCGCGATTGGCACACGACAATACAATCCGCAAGCGGAACGCGATGCTTGGGAAAGAACTGCGCCAGAGCATGGGCGAGATGCTGAAGCGCAAGTGAAGGGAGGGGCAAATGGTGACAGCCCTAGGGAACGTGAGCGGGTGGATGTGGCGGCACAGGCTAAAGCTCATTGCGCTGGTGCTCGTGCTCGCAATCCTGGCGCCGAGGCCCGCGTCAAGCCAGATCTTCAGTCCCGTCGTGGCGATCATTGTCGCTGCGCTGAACTCCATCAACCAGGCCCTGACCAGCGTCTTCGGCGGCGCCCTGGACGTCATGAATCAGACGCTTTCGACCATCCAGGGGCTCTTCCAGGCTGTACAGGACCTCTACCAGAAGGTGGTCTATCCACAAGCCCTGATTGACCGGGCGCGCGGGCTGGTCGGGCAGGTCATGGGTATGTACAACCAGATCAAGACCATCTCTCAGGTAGCCGTTCATAGCGCAACGCTGGCGAGTCCCAAGAGGTTGGAGCAGACACTGCTCTCCCGAAACCCGCTGAACATCGGGAGTGTTTCGTCGCAGTATCAGTCGGTTTACCAGCCGCTGCCGCCAGCGACGGATGCGTCGCCGGAACTCCGGGACGTAATCGACATGACTGACGCAGCCTCTCAGGCGGCCTTGAAGCGTGCGATCGCGATTGACGCCATCGCCGACCAGGAACTACAGGCTGCGGAGCGGCTCCTTGTGGAACTCCAGGTTGCTGCACCGGGAACCGCTCCCATGATCGACGCGCAAGCCAGCGCGTGGCTAGTGCGAGCCCACGCTTACACGCAGACAGCACTAGCCGAATCCATGCGGCTTCGCGCAATCGATTTGGCGAACGTCGGCGCGGAGATGAAGTCTAACGCCAAGCATGGCGTAATCACGCGGCAGCAGCTCGAAATGATGTTGGAGCGGCGTTAGGCAGGCGGCAAGATGTCGTACTTCTACTTCGACCAGATGTTCAGGACCGCGCTGAATGGCATCAACGGCACGAGCGTGATGCCGACAATCATCCAGATCGCGAGCGCGATTCTGCTGGCGACGCTATTGTTCAACGTGTACGAGGCATTCGTGCGCGGCGGCGACGTGCGGACCCTGGCAATTGGGGCAGTGAAGTACTTGATTATCGGCCTGATCTTCCTCAACTACGGGCCGATCTTCCTCGGCGTGACCACGATGTTCAACCAGGTGGCGGAGTTCATTGCGTCCGTTGGACCAGGCGGGATGGACGTCTTCGACACATGGCGCCGCGACATCGCCGGCCAGTTCCAGAACCTGAACACGTGGCAGAGTTTCTGGAGCCTCGCGGTCGGAACCCTGACCGCGATTCTCAGCTTGATCCTGCTTTTCGTGGGCTTCGTCGCCTATGCCATCACGTATGCGATTTTCTGCGTACTCTACTCCCTCTATGGGTCCGTGCTGTACGTGGTGGGCCCGCTGGTCCTTGCCCTGTACCCGACGCTGAGCACAACCCCCCTGGCCCGGACCTACCTGACAAACCTGATCGTGTTTCAGGCGTGGGGTCTGATTTACGCCATCATGGGCTGCCTCATGTGGGCGATTAACATGGGGACGGTCGGCCAGGTCCTGGGTGCGGGGAGCGCCGGCGGATTCTTTGCAGGGGCTTCACAGACGCTGCTGCTGGCGCTGACCAGCATTCTATTTGCACTCTGCATTGGACTGATACCGTTTCTGGCGCGACGGATCGTACAGGGGGATGTCGGCAGTGCGATGTTCGCCGTGGTGGGCGTCGCTGCAACGGCCGCGACGATGGCCGCGCAAGCCGCAATGGGCGCCATGGGCGGTTTCGGGAAAGCCTCAGGGAGTGGCGGAGAGGCCGGATCGGCTGCTCCAACGCCATCGGGTCCGCCGCCGACCCGTGACGGCGGCATTGGTTCAGCACCGATCAATGCCAGCCGCGACCCGCTGCCAATGGCCCCAACCGCACCGCCCGACCGGGGCGCGGCTTCAAGCACGGGTGCAGCGCCGGTCCCATAGCAGGAAGCATCGCCGGCTTCCGGCGCTCCGACGCGCGCACGAGCGGGTGGTCAAGCTGGTCACCGAGCGTACTTCAGCTACATGCACGCCCTGGGCTGGGCATTTGGATCGGTCCTGGGGCAGGGCTTCAGAGCGGTTCGGGGAGCGCCGAGTTCAAGGGATTAGCGGGGGAAATGATGTTTGGCAAGAAGAAGCAGACCACGACTCAGCCGATGCCGGAGCGGGTCTCCTACACCAAGTACTACGAGCACGACGGGATGTTGCGCGCATACGCAAACCGCTCGATGGTGCTCGCACTGATTTTCAGCGGGATCGCACTGACGAGCCTGGGTTTCGCCGTCTACGTGCGAGTGCAGCCTCCGACCGTAATCAAGGTTGATCGAAATGGCGAAGCCGTCGTCGTCGGTGGAGCCAGGGCGGCCGCCGGTGGAAGCGGGTTTCTGCGGCTGGGGCTACTGCCCGCGGTGGCAAATGCGGAGTCGGCGCCGACAGACGTGGAGGGCCGCGCGGTCGTACGCCGGTTCCTGGAGAACTACCTGACGTACACGCCCACGACCGTGGAAAAGCAACTCGCGGACGCGCTGAACGTGATGACGCAGAACCTGCGGCAGTTCACGCTGGGCAAGCTCAGAGAAGACGACACGGTCGGCAAGATCAAGGAAGACAACATCACCTCGCGGTTTAAGGTCCAGTCGATCGAACCACTGGGCAACCAGCCCTGGACCTACGTCGCCTTCGGCGTCAAGGAACTCCACCGGATCCAGCAGTCAATCGAGCGAACGGATCGAATCGTGGGGCGCTACACGATTCGCTTGATTCAGGAACGCCGGTCGGAGCGGAATCCGAGCGGCTTGCTCCTCGCCGAATACAAGGAGGAGCAGATGGTGGGCGAGAAAGATTCCGGGCTCCAGCAGAAGAGCTCTCTGCTTGACCCGCAGTGAAGTCCGAAGAAAGGAGCAGATTGACCGTGGCAACTACTGGAGCGGAGCAGAACACGGAGACAACGCGCGCGAGCGGAAGGCGGACTACGACGCCGGCCAAGCGGCGCGCCGCCACTGATGACGGAGGCAACCCGGCGGCCCGGTTCTTCCTTGGCAGCGTGGCGTCGGGCGGCAGGCCCTCCTTGGAAAAGGAGTCCCCGACCGAGAACGAAGCATTGATCGAATCGCTCAGGACGGGACAGAGTTATTTCGTAGTCACCGAATGGAAGGCGATAGCGGACCTGTCCAAGAGCATCCCGCGAATCGCCAGGGAAGCGATCAGGAGGGACGGAAAAGACATTGGGGCATCGGCGCCGCCTGCAAGTGCCGTGGCCGGCGCAGCGCCCACTCGATCTTCATAGATGACAGACGTTGATTTGTAGAAGCCACCCAGAACTTTGATCTGGGATTTTGCCGGCACCTCGCTGGCGGACTCCTTTCAGCCTCGTTCGCGAGACGGAAAGGCAAACGCCGTTCGGACTCGTCCGGCGGCATAGATCGAGGACACCACCGCGGTGGACCTCGGAACGTAACGACAATCCGGCCCAGCTCTTTGAGCCTGGGACGAACGAACTCACTGTAGTTCTTTCGGCGACAGGCAGAAGGCGGACCGGCAGCGGTCTCCGATCTGTCTGTTGCCACCACAGACAGAAACAGGAGAAAGCCATGGCACACGTTACGAAAAGCGCTATGCAGGTGATGGCGCTAGAGATCGATGAAAACGGTCAAGTCAGAAAAAAGATGATGAAACTGGACCGCGAAGGCCAACTCGAAAACACCCTGATTCAGGCGCTATACCCCGGGATTCGGGTCGCGACTGTCGATGTGCCCCAGCAACCGCTGGACCTCTATCAACAGGCGCGCGTCGAGCAAGCCTTGGCAAAACTATCATGCGATGGCGTCAGCTATCGTCTGGTTGGGGCCTCCGGTTCTGCAAAGAGCGGCAAGTATTACGCAGTGGACGTGGCGCACGAAAAACCCATCGCAGAGCGCTTCCGCCATTGGCCCGAAGCCTCCATCACCTACTTTGGGATTCTGGTCTCGCCCTGCCACGCGAGAATCGAAGCCCCGGAAGCGCGGTTGATGGTGGTTGACGATCATGAACTGGGCACGAATGATTGCCGCGGCTGGATTCGCCGGACGCTGTTTGACCGGCTCGGCCTCCCGGCAAATCACTTCTACCAGTTCCGCCTGGCGTTCTCGGACACCCAGGCAAAAGGCTCGTTCAAGGTGATGGAGGACGACGTCGCAGATGTCCTGGACGTCGATCTCATTCTGCCCAAGTCGAGCGTGAAACCCGAGTACAAAGGTCGTTCCGTCCTGAGGCAGGTCCTATGCGGAATCCGGGGGATTGATGCGAGGGTCTTCCTGGGACCGGTTGTACTCGGCATCCGTGAAACCTCACGTCCTATCGAGTTCACATCCAGCTACACGCTGGTGCAGCACGCGCCAATGGATTCCATCCAGTTGGAGGTCATCCCGCACGCGTTGGAGCAAGTGCGGAAGGTGACCGACGCGGCGAGAGGCAATGACTTCACCGAACTGTTCCGGCTGCTTGGGACGTCGGGATCGCAGCGAGTTGTACACGCTGACGACGCCCCGGGCGAGTCGGAGTACACAAGTGAGGAGAACACTATCGTCGAAGCGGTGCTCAAGGCAGACCCAACCGGGTTCTTTCTGAAGCATCCGCACATCAATAACCAGTTGCAGCGGATTCTGGCGCGCTGGGCGTTCAAGATCTGCACCGCCGGAGGCTTTACGCTTCCCGCGTTCGCGCTGTCCGACGACGGGTTCCTCTTCCTCCATAACGGCAAGGTCCACTCCGGTTCCGACTGGCTTCCGGAGGACCACGCTCTGGCGTCACTCGGGTGCGGCCGCTTTCTCCTGGTTCGGTATCCGATCCGTACCAAGGAGGATCTCCTGCCCATCCACAACCTCCGCACTTCCGCTGCGGTCCCGTGCCTGCTCAAGCATTTGGCTCAGCAAGGCTGCTCGATCTCCGAAGGGCAGCTTGTTGACGAGGTGCTGCTGAGGCAGTTGCAGTTGAACGGCACGCTCACGATGCATTCGCAGACCGCGAAGAAGAACGGAGGAGACTACGACTTCGACTGGGTGTGCTGCGTCGAGGAAGACCGGTTCCCGCGTTTCGTACAGGACCGGTTCTCCTACCGCGCACAGGGGAGCAACCAGAAGAACAAACGCGAGAAGAAGCAAAGCCCCTGGTGGAATCTGCCTCAGGTTGCGATGAAGGCAAAGGGGAACTCGATCGGGCGAATCACCGATCTGATCACCTCATGCTTGGCTGATGGTCGGCAGGATCTGGCCGAACGCCTGGCGATGGAACTCCAGGCTGCGCTCGATTCGCTCAAGCACGGCGTTCAGCCCGACGAGGATGTCATCGCCCAGACCCGCAAGCAGGTTCGCACCGCCCAATGGTTGAAGCTCAAGCGCATACGCCATGTGAGAGAGCTGCCCATGTCAATCGATGTGGCGCGGACGGATCGCATCGGCGCTCTGTACAACATTGTTCGCAAGGAGATCGACGAGTTCTTCGCCGACCGGTTGCCTTTGGAGGCGTTTCGCGGGGTGATCTGCACAGATGCTGAGGTCACACGCGAGATGCACGAAGAGTCGCGTCTGGTGTCCCGCATCTATGCCGTAAACGTGCTGACGATGATGGACATCTGGGCGAGATACCGGCAAGCCGTGGATCAGGCACTAGCCGCCGTGGATGCGGTGAAGGATGATCCGAAGGCGCGGAAGGAGTTGATCTTCAAGCGCATCCAAGCCCAGTCCGCCCTCCATTTCTATGAGGAGCGGCAGCGCCAGGAGTTGAAGAACCTGATCAACTTCGTGCGCAAATGGGCGCAACGGAAAAACGGGGACCGTTTGGGCTATCTCCAGGCAATGCACGAGATCGCGTGCAGGGGCAAGGGAACGGGCTCCATCGTGTTCTACGCGTTTCCGCAGGAGCTCGTCAATCAGATCATCGACCGTACCGGTGGCCGACCGGTCACCGTGGCGGTTCCTGATTTGTGCGATGGAGCAGTAGAGATCGACTCGGAAGGACGTATCTTCCTGGTCGATCAGGTGACTTCGGACGGCGGACATCTCTGCGAGCGCCAGACCTTCCTCATGCAGGTGACCCAGGACGGCCAGGTGCTCATGGACTACGAGCGCAACGGGGAACTGGTTCGGCGAGAACGCATCCAGCCTTTCCGTGTGCAGCCTGGGCGGAGCGAGGTGCGCAACGGGCAGGTAGTTTTCCCGGACACGCAGCAGCGCCCGCACGTTCCCGCGCCGAAAGTCGAGAGGCACTGACATCAGCCAGGGGGATTCGGCCAAGCCGGGCCCCCCTGGCCTTTTTGCCTGACATACAAGGAGAAAAGAACCATGAAACGGCTCCTAATCACTTCCCTAGCAACGGCTTTGCTCTTATCTGCACAGAAGATCGAGACACAGAAAACCGACCGCACACGAATCACCCGGCTCGAAACCGCTCTCAACCATCTGACCGTGATCGAGGTCGGCGAGCCAATCGAGCAGGTCGCAGCCGGCAGCTCCGAGTTCAAGGTAGAGTGGCGCGGCAACAAGGTCTTCATAGAGCCGCTGCAGGCCGATGCCGCGACGAACCTGTTCATTTGGACTCAAACCGGGAATCGGCTCAACTATGAAATAGTCCCGGCCGCGAGTGTCGAGCGCATGCACTTCGCAATTGACCAAGAGCCTCCGGTCATCGCCAGGCTAACCCCGCCGGTTGCCCCTGTTGCTGTTTCCGATCGACCGCGCATTCCGCCGGACATGCTCCTCCGCAGCGTGCCCGTCAGGTTCGCCGGCCGCACTGATCGGAAAAACAGTGTCGAGATTCTACTCCAAGATCTGCACGAGGTCGATGGCAAGTTGTATCTGCGCTACACGATCCGGAACCAGACCGCCAGCGTATACGAACCGCGATCACCGTTGGTTGTCAGCCTCGACCGCCCGCGGAGCCCAAAATCGCTCTATGCACTGGCAGGCGCCCAGTTGTTCGGGGACTTCGCCTCCAGAATCGCGTCGAACGGCCAGGAAGTGGTTCCCGTGGTCCACTCGGAACTTGCTGCCACCGTTCTCAGATCTGGACAGGCGACGACGGGCATCCTCGCCTTGTCTATCAGACGGAGCCGCAGTCCGCAGGTAATTCGGTTGCGCTTCCCGGCCGACCGCGAGCGCGAAGTCGTCGCGACGCTGGTCCTCTGAAAGAGGTTTCTATGCCACCTTTAGCGCGCGTAACCAGGGAAGACATGCTAAAACTACTGCGGCGGCACAGCGATGAGGGCGTGCGCAATCTGGCTGCCGACGTCGCGCTGCTCCCCCGAAACCCGTTTGAGCCCGAGCGGCGCCGCTCACCCAAGCGGGAGGTCCTGACGATTGCACTGCTGTTGCTCCTCCTGCTCGCTGCCGCAATCTGGTTCAACCTCCGCGCCCTTCCGTAGGCCGGCCATGCAAACGCAGGAGCCACGTCTGTTCTCCACAGGCCGAGACCCCCGTGGTTCACAGATCGGCACAACGGTGGCCCTGTTGACGTTCGGAGTCATGCTCGCCGTAGGGTTGTCCGTGTACATCGCGGTTGCCCGCTTCCACTTCACTCCCGACCAGGTCCTCGAGTTTGCGGTCTACTTCACCGTAGGCGTCTTGGGAATACCATCCGCGTCGCTGTACTTCTTGCTGACGCGCAGGTCGCGGCGGGAAAAGGCCGAGCGGCATCCTCCACTGGTCGTAACCAAAGCCAAGGACCGTGCACATCTGGCCCGCGCATGGGCCCAGAGTGCGGTCGTCCTCGGGTACAACATCCACGGGGAGCCGTGGCTGTGGCCGGACAAGGTCCGGGTGATGCAGGGCATCGTGCTCGGTCAAACCGGTTCCGGCAAGACGACACTGCTGCGGAACATCATCACCCAGGACCTCGAACGGCGTGTCGGACCGCCCAACGATCGGCACAAGGTCCCAATGGTGATCTTCGACGGCAAGGGCGACCTTCAGTTCTTCCACGACCTCCTGCCCCACATTCACCGCGCGGGCCGGCTCCAGGATCTGCGCCTTCTGAATCCGGCGCGTCCGGACTTGTCGTGCCTCTACAACCCGTTCCACACCGATGACGACAACTACATGGCGCAGGTCAACATGGTCTTCGGCAGCTTCAACCTACACGACGAATTCTTCGCCAAGCACCAGCTCAACTACCTGGCCGAAATCGTGCGCGTCCTCCACTACACCGGACTGCGGTTCAACTTCTATGACGTGATCGTCATGGCGCTGGACCAGCAGGTTCTCAAGGAGCAGGCGGAGAAGGCCGCGCAGCACATCCGGAAGGATGGCGGCATTTCCATGCAACGCCGTCTGAACTTCGAGATGTCTGTGCGCAACCTCTTTCAGTCGCTTGAGGACCGCGAGCGCGTCCCCAAGATTCAGGGCTTGCTGAACGAGTGCATGACCTTCCTGGACGACGAACTCTCCGTGATCACCGGTCCTTATGACCACCTGCTGTCGATCGACGAGGTGATCGAGAAGGAACTTATCCTCTTCGTGACGCTGAACATCAACAAGAACACCGAGCCGGTGCGCGCACTCGGCAAGATGCTGTTGCAGAACCTTCAATTGGTTGTCGGCAAACGGTACGAGAGCGAGACCGAGCGGAAACGAACCAACAAGCCGCTGTTCAGCGTTGTACTCGACGAGTTCGCCGCGTTCGGATACCAGAACTTCAGCCAGATCCTCAACACGGCGCGTGGCACCAACACTGCGTTCCTGTTTTCGATGCAGAGTCTGCCGCAGTTGTTCAAGGTCGGCCGCGGGTTCAAGGAAGACGTGACCTCGACGCCGAACACGACCATCGCGCTTCGCACCCGTGACGAGGAGACCGCCCGGTTCTTCATCCGTGCGTCGGCCGAGCAGCCAGTCAAGAAGCGCACGTTCACGCTCTGGCGTGATCAGGTCTTCGGCTACGAGCATTTCCAGCGCGGCACGACAGCGACTGAGCGTGAGGAGACCGAGTACCGCGTGCAGGACCGCCAGGTCAAGAACCTCGGCAAGGGTCAGATGCAGGTGTTGATGACCGACGACACGGAAGGCACTCTGTACACGCACTTGCACGTGCGGCCGCCATCGGATGTTGCCTGCCCGCTCGCCGAATGGGATCTACTGCCGCGACTCCGCCATTCGCGCGAGGATTCGCGGGGCGCGAATCTGCGCTTCAGAGATCCACAGCTTGCGTCGCGTTATGGCCGGAGGTTCGTCGGAGGGAGGTCATGAGTATTCCTGGCTGCGGGTTGGCACTACTCCTGCTCCTGAGTGGAGCGCAGGCAGAACCGCAGAAGCAAGCTCCATCTAACCAGATGGCGCGCTACTCTCCATACGCAGCGGCCGGTGGCTACTCTCACCAGCAGCCGAGCTTCTGGGAGTTCTGGCTGCACCAGTTCAACCCGAAGAACATCGACTACGGGGCGTGGCTGGAGGAGAAGCGGCGGGCGTTTCTGCGACAAGCGGGCGCCAACCCGTACTTCTGGTTCGCGTTCGCCGAGTTCGCGGCGATCTGCTTCTTGGTGCTCTGTGTCGCCAAGGGTCGCATCGACCGCAAAGACACAGAATGGGAGGCGGCCTCCTTCATGGCGGATCTCGCCAACTACGCGGAGTACTGTAAACAGCACGCCACTGAAGCTATCCAGAAGCACAACGAGCACATTGAAGTCTGCAACCGCGTCATCGAAGCCGCTGATAGCGGGCGTCCGATGCCGGCGGGTTTGCAGGAAGACTGGCGGTCGGAGATGGAGCGGCTTCGTAACGAACTCGCGGAGCAGGTGAGCGAGAACGGACGGTTGTCCGCGGAACTCGCTCAAAAGGCCCAGATGGTGACCAGCCTTTCGGGGCGTGTTGATGAACTCGCGCGACAGATGAGCGCCCGCGGCAACGGCGGCTCGAACCCGAACGTGGATCTTGTCGAACGCGTGAACCGCTTGACCGCGGAGCTGCAGGCTGAGCGAGAGAAGAACCGAAAACTGAGAAGCGCGACTACGGCATGAGATTCCGCCAAGGCAGCATCGAGATCAGCGCCGTGCACGACGAGCCGATTCTGCGGCTGGTGCTCCGCGCGGGGTATCTCTCGCACGAGCAGATGCTCCGCTTCATGCGACTCGGTGCGGATTCCTTCATTCGGCATTCACTGAACTGGCGATTGCGGCGGCTCGTGGAACACGGTCTGTTAGTGCGTGACGCTACGCCGATCCTGGCGCGGACGCGGATCTACTCGGTTGGCGCGCTCGGCGTTGAGTACTTGGCAGGTCAGGGCGAGTTCTGCGCCGTGCCAATTCACGGCAGTGGGAACAAGCCACTCTGCACGTCGGTCCTGCACGCGCTGGACCTGAACGAGATCCACCTGGCGCTGAAGGGAACGGGCATGCTCGTGCAGTGGCGTCCCGAGTCGCAGGTCCGATCGCGCAACGAGCTGACGAGCAGCAGATACGAGAAGGACTATGACGCGATCGTGCTCGTGCGCGTCGGCGGCGTCGAGTCGGAGTTCGCGCTGGAGTACGAGCGCACGCCCAAAGCCAAGCGCCGCTACGAGTTCGTCCGCTACAAGGTCGAACACGAAGATCAGTTGCGGCGTTTCGTCTACATCGCGGCGAACTACCACCTGCTGAACTACGTCGCGCGCATGTTCGACGGCACCTGGCGCCCCGTCTACTTCGGTTTGTTGACCGACATCCTCCAACGCCAGCTCGACATGGACGTCCTCGACGCCTCCTGCACCCGCCGCCAGCCCCTCCGGGAAGCCCTCCTGCGCTGACCAACTGCCTGCCTTTTGGCCTTGTATTGGCCTTTCTTTGCCCTTTCCGCCCGCCCGCAAGACTTCTCGATGCAAACACCTACGGCTTGACTAGCTGTTCGATTGGTCTGTTGGATACGAGTGGTGTCGAAAAGAGAGGTGGCGGCTTGGGTATTGCCCCTGCGAGGCGGCGAGTGGCCTGAAGGCATTGCCCAAGCCGTGCGAGGCGACTGGGCAGCGATTCGTTGTGCAGGGTTGTCGCTGGTCGCGGAGTCGGCTTCGCAGTGCCCGGCGTTCAGATTCCTCACCAGTGCGGGCATCAGGGAGGGTCTGTCCATTGACATGCCACTCGTCGGGAATGGGTATATGGCAGCGACGCACCATCGCATCGGTATCGCGGGCGCAAGGTCAGACCTACCGGGACCTGACGTTCACGAGACCAGATACCACCGAGAGAAGCGCACGCTGAATCCTGGTGAGCGGTTCCTAATCACCACCCTTAAGACATCTACTGATAGTCGCACTCTTCGTAAGCGTCTCCGGTAAGAACCAATGCGGAGATCTCCGGTCTCGACGCCCGTAGTGCCTCGATAGGAACAACATACCGGGTC
>CAZVIK010000126.1:0-11505 GCA_964627045.1 uncultured Solibacteraceae bacterium
CGGAACAGCTCGATGGCGTCGTGGTCCCAGCTCCACCAGAGGTTGTAGGCGATGCGGCGCAAGGGCTCCAGAACGGGCGGCAGCGAAGGGACGACCGAGAACGTGTGGATCGGTTTCATGGCGAATTCCAGTCCTGAACCGGACATAAGGATTCCTCCTTGCCGGCTTCTCGGTGTCTATCGGCCGGAAACTCGGGGAACTTGCGGGCCAGCGCACGAAGCCGGCCGGCCTTTGTGGATTATAGGACGGAAGCCGGGGCGGCGTCCGCTATTGAATGGCGACGGTTATCGGCGAGTTGCTCGAGCCGGTGACGTCTGTGCCGTTGAGCGTCAGGCGCAGTGGCACGGCCGGGCCGACGGGCGCGTCCTCGGGTATTCGCAGATTGACCTGGGTAAGCCCGACCATGCCGGGCGTCAGGCCGGCGAAGGCGACCTCGATTTCGAGGCCGTCGAGCCAGGCGTGCGGGTCAATCGCGTAACTCAGTGGCGTCGCCGGTGCAGGGGCGCCGGTGGCCACCGGCGGGTTCGTGACTCCCGCGCCGCTGATCCACAGAGTGATGTAGGAACCCCGCGCGGCTGGGGTTTCGGCAGAGATCCATTCGCCGGTGACGGCGTTGGTGATGACGGCGTTCCCCTGGTATGTGAAGGCGCCGGGATGCGCGGCCAATACCGGAACGGCGACCGACTCTGAGGGCAAGCCGAAACGGGACACCACCACCTTGGTGGAGGACTTCCCGGCGACTTCATAGGGGACCTGAAGGTTGATCTGAACCGACGACACGTAGAACAGCGGAGCTGCCACGCCATCAAACGTGATCCGGACGTTGGCGAGGGCAGCAGGCAGCAGGCCGGTAATGGGATCAATGCCGGAGTTAGCGACCCCAGGGTTGACGGAGATCCCCCAACACCGGAGCGCGATGAGTTCTCCTGGTGCGACGGCGCCGCGCATGAAGTTCGCCACGTTGGCGATGCCGCCAGCCGCTATGGAAGGTGCTATGCCACTGTAGTTAAGGGTAAAGGTGTTCGACCGTTGGCCATCCGGATTGACAACCCAAAAGCTCCACGTTCCGTAGAGATCTATCACTACATCGACCTCTATGCTGGTTGCGGAGAGACGGTAAATCGCATTGCCGCTCAGGGTGTAGGGCGCTCCGCCCGGTGGCACCAGGGTGAACGCAAGCCCTCGCTGAAAACTGTTGCCGGTGACGGTCACCGTTTGCGGGACTGAGCTCGGACCGCCCGAGAAAGCCACTCTATCAATGTGGAGCAAGGTTCCAATGCCGACGTCGAAACTGGAAGGCCGGGACTGCTGTCCGTCCGGATTGGTGACCACAATACTCCAAATGCCCGGTTCATTGATGAGCAACTCGGCATCGAAACAATCCTCGCGGAGGCCTGTGATCGACGGGCCGCCAACTGCGAACGTAGACCCGCCCGGTGAAATCGCAGTCACCGTCAAGCCGGGGCGGAAATTGGCCCCAAGCACCGTTACCGGTTGCGGGCTTGAACTCGCGCCCGGAGAGGACAGAAACGCAAATGTAACCCTGGGCGCCGCCGCCGCGGCGGCTTGCACCGCGAAGGTGAAGGCGTCGGACCGCCCACCATCGGGATTGGTGACCTGAAGGCGCCAGACGCCCGCTCGGGTGATCACCGTCGTCAACTGGAAAGCCGTCGCGGTTACGCTGTGCACGGTGACCGCTTCGGTAACCGTCCCGATGCCGAGCGGCGGCGTCATCTTTACCGAGAGTCCGGGCTGAAAGCCGGTTCCTTGCACCGTCAAGGTCTGGCTGTAGTCGGCGACGGCGATCGTCTGCGGCAAAACCGCGACGATCACGGGCGGCACGGCACTTCCGTATGCGGCCGCCAGGTTGCGCCAGCCGGCGCCTCCGCCGGTCAGTCCCGACAGCAGAAGCAGCGCGGCGAGAACTCGGGCCGTCATGATTGCTCGCATTGGATAATTCCTCTTCGGCCTTCCATCGTTCATCGAATTGCCAACGGCAACTCCGCCGCCAGCTCCCCGGACAGGTAGGTCATGGCCGGATGGCCGCCGATGGCGAACGCCAGCGGCACACTTGCGCCCGTCGGAGCGCTCTCGGGGATCTTCAGGTTGACTTGGAGGAGTCCCACCATGCCGGGCGTCAATCCGGCGAAGTCCACCTTCACTTCTGCGCCGTTGATCCAGGCTCTTGGGGTAGCCGCCCGGCTCAAGGGATCCGCCGGCGCCGGCGCTCCGGTAACTCCTGACGGAGTGACCACGCCCGCACCGGTAGCCCAGATGGTGATGTACCGCCCGCGGCCCGCCGGATTGGCCGCGTTGATGAGAGCGCCGGTGAGCGCATCGGTGATAATCGGACGGCCATCGTACAGGAAGGCGCTCGGGTGAGCGGTGGCAGTGGCCTTCTCGACGGCCGCGCTCGCCGCTCCGTTGTATAGGACCAATATTTCGGTCCGCGTCGTGCGCGCCACCCGATACGGCACCTGAAGGTTGATTTGTCGCGCAGACACGTAGAGCAGTGGAGCCGGTTCCCCGTCAAACGTAACGCTGACGCCCGCCAGAGAGGTTGGAAGACCGCCTGTCAGCGGATCGAAACCGGCATTGGCGACCCCGAGTTCCGGTCCGAGGTTCATGCCGAAGATCGACACGAGTTCCCCCGGGGTAATGTACTGGTCGGTCCGCCCTGCGGCGCTTCCAACGCCGGAGGCGGAGAACAGCGGCGGTTCGCGCGTGGTATCGAACTTGAAGATGGAGGCGTCTCGGTCGCCGCCGCCGGGATGGGGTTGGTATCCGTTGACAGCAACGAGAGTTTCGCCAAATGTAGTCGCCGCGATGAAGACTGCCCCGTTGCGGCCGGCCGCCATCCCCGCGGCGTTCGTTGACCGTCCGCCGAACAAGGTGGTACCCGACAAAGCGGGCGCGCCGCCTTCCCCAGACATCGTGAGCCGGCTCAGGAAGCCGGAATTCGCCGACGCGTTTGCGTCCACGGTGAGCGAGTTTCCGATGGGAAAATCGCGCGACCACGTGGTCCCGCTCACGAACACATCCCCGTTTGAATCCACCGAAACGCCGGCCGCGAGGTCGCCGTTGCTTCCCCCGAGATAGCTCGCGAAGTTGACGGTCACCTTCCCCCCGGCGTGGGGGTTCAGCTTGACCAAGAACAGATCTGCGCTGCCGCCCGGCCGGGCCTGAAAGGGCGCGACCGTTGGCAAATCGACGGACCGTGTCTCACCAGTAATGTAGACGGCACCGGCTGCATCCACGGTAATCGCCTTGGGATCCTCCCAGTCACTGCCGCCGAAGTACGTCAGATAGCCAATGGATACGCGCCCCTGTCCCGTGTATGGATTCAGCTTCAGTAAGAAGACATCGGTTTCGCCGCCGCCGTGGACGGGCTGGTTGGCGTTCACTGTCAGCAGCCCCCTGGAACGTGCGCGGCCTGCGACGAACACCTCGCCTTCCGAGCCCACAGCGATCCCGGCCACCTCGCCAGTAGCATCTTCTCCGAAGAGCTTGGAATAGGCAACCGTCAGCGGACTTCGGCCGGAGTTCGGGTTGAACTTTGTCACGAACACGCTCGCCTCAAAACACGTCCAAATCGGAGCACTGGCGGCAACCACCGGAAAGTCCTGCGAACCCGTGGAGCCCGCCACGTAGGCCGCGCCCGCGGCATCCACGGCGATCGCGCCGGCCATGTTCCCCTCGGAGCCACCCAAGTAGGTCGAGTACGTCACCGTGACAGGCCCATCGCCACCATAAGCCCCTAACTTGACCACAAACGCATCGTTGAATGCTCTCAAAGACGACTGGTACGCGCGAACAACGGGGAAATTCACCGACGACGTGGCCCCCACCACGTACGCGGCGCCTTGGGCATCCACTGCAAGGGCGTTGGCCACGTCGTCCGAGCGTCCGCCGAGATATGTGGCATAGGCCAGGGTCACGGTGCCGTCTGCGGAGGGCGGGTTCAACTTGGCCACGAAAGCGTCGGCTTCGCCAGCCGCGGCGGGCCGGTAGGCGTTCTCCGTCGGGAAACCCCCGAGCCAAACGATCCCGGTGATGTAGACACCTCCCGCCGCATCCGCTGCGATGGCTTTGGCCTCTTCCTCCCCGCTTCCGCCCAGGTAGGTGGAGTACTCCAGGACCGGATCGATGACCAGGGGGCGGGAGCGATCATAAGCGGCGAGTTCCACACTGACCTTGTGGCCGCGCAGTCGGTAACTGGCGGCGACCGCGACGCGCCGGCCGTGCGCCTTCTGGTAGACCAGCGGCCTATGTTGCTTCAGATCGCCCAGTGGCGTCGCAAGCACCAGGTCGCCCGATTCGTCCACTCGCAGGCGCTCCGCGCCTTCGTAGGCCAACTGAATTCGCGACGGGTCCGCGCCGGGGGCCACGATGAAGTCGTATTCGACCGTCCGCTGGTTGCCGTAGTACACCAGATCGACGCCCGGGTAAACGTGCTCGTAGGTGACCTTGGCGTAGTGCGGCACCTCGGGGCGCCACTTCGCCGGGTCGTTCCCAAGGAAATACGCGCTGATCCCCGGCTGCCGCTCCAGCCCGCGAACCACCGCGTCGGGACTTGCCCCCTCCACTTTCATTCGGACTACGGCCTGTTCGAATCGCACGGGCGCCCGGCCTATCTCGTCCTGGTCCGAGTCCGGCTTCGAGCCACGGCTCAGGACCATTACCGCCTCGCCCGGAGTCAAAAACATGGTGTAGCCTCCGGCTCGGGCCAGAAACTGGACACGCGGGTCGGTCTGTCCCAGGTTCGGCTCGAAATACAGCGGCAGCCGCCCGTACTGCGCCGCGGCACGGGCGCGCGCGGCGGGCTCCTGAAGACTCGTTGCGGGCTGCTTTCGCGGCGGCTCAGGACGAGGAATAACAGCCACGGAGCCCGCGATAAGGTGCCCGGCGGCCAGCAATGCGATCAGCGGATGAAGTGGTAGGTGGACTCGCATGGGAGTCCACTATTCTAGTTAATCGCGATCGTCAAGTCCATCGTAACCGCGCCGCCGATGTAAGCCTGCGCCGGCGTTCCACCAACCGACAGCCGTAAGGGAATGTTGGCGCCTGACGGAGCATTCTCAGGAATTCTGATATTCACCTGAAGTAAACCAACCATTTCCGGAGTCAAACCCGCGAACTGGACATCCACCGCACTGCCATTCAGCCAGGCTTCCGTGTGTGCCGCATGGCTTAGAGCTGTGGACGGCGCCGGGGCGCCGGTGGCCACCGGTGGATTCGTCACGCCGGCCCCAGTCGCCCATATGGTGACATATCGGCCCTTGACCGCAGGAGTGGAAGTAGCGATTAACGCGCCCGTCAGCGTATCGGTGATAATCGCCCGGTCGCTATAGACGAACACTCCCGGTCGCGCAGAGGCGACGGGAACGGCGGCCGAAGCGCTGTTCACGCCGTCGCGGGTCACGACAACAGTGGTGGAGTCGCGGCCCGCAACTTCGTACGGAACTTGAACGTTGATCTGCCCGCCGGAGACGTAAAACAGGGGCGCGGCCTGGCCGTCAAAGGAAACACTTATGCCGGACAGCAGCCCAGGAAGCCGACCCGTAGACGGATCGTAACCCGAGTTGCCGGTTCCAGCCGCGGGACCGAGGTCCGTCCCGTAGATCGCGACAATCTCGCCGGGAGCCACCGCGCCGCCGGCGTAACTGGCCGCGCTCACTACGCCCTTGGAGGCAAAGGCCGGTTGTGGACCGGTCACGCTCAGTTTGGCCACGATCGCGTCGTTGTCGGCGTCATCGTCGTCGTCGGCCTCTGGCTGAACGGCGTTGACTGCCGGAAAATTAGTGGAGTAGGACCAACCGGCCAGATAGATCGAGCCGCGGGCGTCCACCGCGACGTCCATAGCTTCGTCCGAGCGGCTCCCGCCGAGGTAGGCGCTGTAAGCCAGGCCCACCGCCCCTGCGCCCTGCGGATGAAACTTCGCGGCAAAGGCGTCGGCCGGACCGCCGCCGAAGCTGGATTGCGGCTCTCCGGCGCCCGGCAAATCCGGCGATGCCGTCGTTCCCGCGATGTAGGCGGCGCCCGCGGCGTCCACCGCGACGCCATAGGCATAGTCGTTCCCGGCCCCTCCGAAAAAGGTCGAATAGGCGAGCGCGAGCGGTCCAGTTCCTGAAGGTGCATGGAACTTGGTCACAAACGCGTCGTACGCTCCGGCCTTGACGGGCTGGTATGCGTTCGCCGTCGGGTAATCGGCGGACCCGGTGACCCCTGCCACGTAGACGGCGCCGGCGGGATCGAGCGCGACGCTGTAGGGTTGATCGAAGCCGCTCCCTCCGATGTACGTCGAGAAGCCTAAGGTGACCTCCGCATCGCCGCTGTTCGGATTCAACTTCGTGAGAAACCCGTCCGTTCCGCCCATCAGGCCGGCCTGGTAGGCCCGCAACAAGGGGAAGCCCGTAGAGGTGGTGTAGCCGGTTACATAAACCGCACCGGTGGCGTCCACGGCGATGCCGCGCGCCCCGTCCGCCCGTGCGCCGCCGAGAAAGGTGGAATAGACCAGCGAGACCGCGCCGCTGCCGCCGTACGCGCCGAATTTGGCAACGAAGGCGTCAATGCCCCCGCGCAGCAGCCACTGGTAGGCGTTGCGCACGGGGAAATCCGAGGAATAGGTGACCCCGGCCACATAGGCGGCGCCACTCTGGTCTACGGCTACGCTGTAGGCTTCGTCGTCGGATTCGCTGCCGCCAAGATAGGTTGAGTAAACCAGAGACACCGGCCCGCTACCCGGATAGACGGCCAGCTTCGCCAGAAAGGCTTCGTTGGAACCGGCGCGCTCGGACTGATACGCATTGAGCGTCGGGAAACGAACCGACGAGGTGTACCCCGCGACGTATGCCGCTCCCGAGGAATCCAGCGCGATCGAGGTGGCGCGGTCCGGGTTGCCCCCGCCAAGATAAGTCGAATAAACCAAAGGCGCCACGCCGCCGCCGTCCGATGGACCGAGCTTCGTTACAAACGCGTCAAAGTCCGCGCTCTTGCTCTCTTGGTAACCATTGGCCGTAGGAAAGTTGGTGGACCGTGTGAAGCCGGCGATGTAGGCCGCGCCATCGGCGTCCACGGCCACCGAAAACGCGCCGTCGGAATCCGCGCCGCCAAGATAGGTGGAATACGTGAGCACCGGGTCGATCACCAGGGGCAGCGCGCGATTGTAAGAGGCGAGTTGGAAGCTGGCCGCGTTGCCGGTCAGATTGTAGCCGGCCGCCACCTCAGTCCGCCGGCCGCCCACCTCCTGATACACACGAGGCCGGAGCTGCCTGACATTTCCAAGCGGCGTTTCCAGAACCAGGTTGCCGGAAGCGTCCAGGCGGACGCGATCGGCGCCGTGGTAGGCAAGGCGAATCTGGCCGGGATCGGCGCCCGGCGCCACGACGAAATCGTATTCCAGACGTCCCTGGTTGCCGTAGTAGACCAGGTCGATGCCGGGGTATACCTGGCGGCATTCGACGCGTGAATAATGCGGGACCTCGGGGCGCCACCCGGCCGGGTCGTCTCCGAGGAAGTACGCGCTGACGCCCGCCTGCCGGCCGGAGGCGCGGAACTCAGCGGCCGGATTCGCGCCCGGCAGCGTCATGCGAACGACAGCTTCCCTAATATATGTGGCCCGTTGCCGGTCGCCGCCGGACAGCGCGGACGGGGCGGCCGCGCGGCTCACGACCAAGACTGCCTCGCCCTGCGCCAGAAACAGCGTGCGGCCTCCGGCGCGGGCGATGAACTGCACCCGAGCGTCGGTCTGCCCCAGGTTCGGCTCGAAGTACAAGGGCAGGCTTCCGTAGCGTTCCAGTGTGGCGGCGCGCGTCGAGACATCCGCCAACCGGGAGGCGGGCCCCGCCAGAGGCGCTGTCGTGGCGGTGCGCGGGCCGGAAGCGGGAGGGACCAGGACCGAGCCGGAGGCAAGCCAGGCCACCAGCCAGCAGGCAAGCAATGATCGTCGCGACAAAAGTTCTCTCACAGTCAACCCCTGGTCCGGACCCCGCCCGTTCGCGAAGCGTGCTCCGATCTCGAAGGCGTCTTTCCCGTGTAAAAGGAAAAACACCGTGGTTCCAGCGCCGGCGCGCCGCCGGAAATGCCCCTTGGGCCTAATCCTCTGTGACGGCCTCGCCCCGCAGGAAGAGTACAGCTTGACCTTTGATTATGACGCGGTTGCCACGGTCTTCGCACCACAACTCCCCGCCGCGGGCTGAGACCTGCCGGGCGAAGAGACTCGTCTTTCCCAGCCGCCGCGACCAGTAGGGGACCAGTGTGCAGTGCGCCGAGCCGGTCACCGGGTCCTCCGGGATGCCCGCGCGAGGGGCGAAAAATCGCGACACGAAGTCGCAGTCGCGGCCCGGAGCGGTGGCGATCACGGCGAAGGCGTCCAAGCGGCCCAGCAACTCCATGTTCGGTTGCAGCGCGCGCACTTCCTCTTCTGCGTCATAGAGCGCCATGAGGTCCCTGGATGCCCGCACTTCGCTCGGGGTTCGCCCAAGAGCCTCGGCCAGCCGAGGGGGAACCGGCGCCGGTTCGGGAACCCGCGCCGGGAAGTCCATCGAGAGCAGTTCTCCTTCGCGTCGCACGGTTAGCTCCCCGCTTCGGGTATCGAAGACGGCCGCTTCCAGCCTGGGGTCCAGGTGGTTCAGGATGACAAACGCCGTGGCCAGGGTCGCGTGGCCGCAAAGATCGACCTCCTGGCAGGGCGTGAACCAGCGAAGCTCAAACCGCTCCCCCTGTCGGACGAAGAACGCGGTTTCCGAAAGGTTGTTTTCGGCGGCGACCGCCTGCAAGAGCGCGTCGGGCGGCCAGGACTCCAGCGGGCAGACCGCCGCGGGATTTCCCCCAAACACGCGGCGGGTGAAAGCGTCTACTTGATAGATGGGGATGCGCACAACTCCATTTTTACCGCGAACCGGGACGCCGGGAAACCTCGTGGTCCCCGGACGCGCCATAGTAAACAGAGGGGTGCATATGCGGCGTAAGGCATTGTTGGTTCTGGGCTTCGGACTGGCATTGGGCGTGGCGTGCGCGCAGGCGCCGGGGCGCGGCCAGATGGGCGGCGCGGGAGCGCAGCGGCAGGGCGGGGGGCAGGCGGGCGCACAAGGCCGGGCCGGAGCGCAGGCCGGGCAGACCGTTGTGGCCGCCGGGCAACAGGCGGTCCCGGTGGACCCCAAGAAACTGTGCAAGATCGAGGGACGAACCGTCAACGCCCGCACCGGCGAACTCGTCCCCAGAGTCACGCTGAACCTGGTGGCGGCCGGGCCGGGCGCCTCGGGGCGTTCGGCAAGATCCGGCGCCGACGGGAGCTTCCTGATCGAGGGCGTTCCCCCAGGCTCCTACCGGCTCATGGCCGAGCGGGTGGGCTTTTTGCGCGAGGGATACGGAGCCCGCACGCCCGGGGGTGCCGGCGCTCCGCTGAACCTGACCGAGTCCCAGCACCTGAAAGACCTGGAGTTCCGGCTGACTCCGCAGGGCGTGATTCTCGGCCAGGTGTTCGACGACCAGGGCGACCCGCTGCCGCGCGCCAGTGTGACGGCATATCCGGTGGGCGGAGGCGGCGCCGCCGTGGCGGGCGCTCCCGGTGGCGGACGCGGCATGGCGGCCGGTATGGCCGCTGGGACGGCGGGAAGCTCGTCGCAAGCCAACGACATCGGCGAGTACCGGATCGCTGGCCTCAGCCCGGGCCGCTACTACGTGATTGCCACCAGTCAGGGCGGCATGCCGGGCCGTGGCATGGGCGGGAGAGGCGCGGCTCCGGGGCAGGCGAATGAGGACGGTCTTTCTCCGATGCCGACCTATTACCCCTCCAGCCTGGATGTGGCGGCGGCTGTTCCGGTGGAGATCGCGGCCGGCCAGGATGCGGCGGGCATTAACATCACGATTCGCGAAGGGCAGATGTTTCGCATCACCGGCCGGCTGATGGCGGCCGCGCCGCTGGAATCGAACTCGGTGGTGTTATCGCTGATGCCGCGCGCCGGAGCGCCGGGGGGGCGCGGGGGCGCCAGCGCCGGGGTGAAACCGGATGGCGCGTTCGAAATCGCCCGCGTACGGCCCGGCTCGTACTTCCTGCTAGCGCAGCGGATGGGCCGGGGGGGAGCCGGGATCGCGGCCAAGACGCTGGTCGATGTGGCGGCGTCCGACATCACCGGCCTGGTCGTGCCGCTCGCCGAACCGGTCGCCATCGCAGGAAACGTCAAGTTGGAGGGCGATCAGGCCGCCACAACCCAGCTTCGCCCGGTGCTGTCGCTGATCTCGGCCGACGGCCTTCCGGTGGGCACACCGGCCGGGCGCGCCACCGACGCCGGCGCCTTCAAGCTGGACGCCGTATTCCCGGACCGCTATTACCTGAACGTTTCCGGCGTTCCGGAGGGTGCCTACATCAAGTCGATCCGGCTCGGCGGGCAGGAGGTGATCGAGAAGGGGATCGACCTGTCCAACTCCCACGGTACCGCGGCTTTGGACGTGCTCCTCAGCCCGAAGGCGGCTTCCCTGGATGGAACCGTGACCATCGACGGCAAGCCCGGCACGGGGACCTACGTCGCGGTCCTGCCAGATCCGGTGCGTCCCGAGCAGCCCTTCCGGAACAAGTTCGCCACCGCCGATCAGGACGGCCGGTTCACGATTACCGGGCTGGCCCCGGGAAGCTACAGCGTCTACGCGTTCCCGGAACCGATGCCGCAACTCAGCCGCGATCCCGGCCTGGTGAAGCCCTACGAACGCCACGCCACCAAGGTCAGGCTCAACGAGAGTTCCACCGAGCGGGTGGAACTGAAGGCGATCGACGCGCCGGGCGCGCGCTGAGGTTTACGCGCCCACCGGTTGTTGCTGCGTCAGACAGTGCAGCGTGCCGTAGCCGAGCACCAGGTCCACGGCGTGGATGCCGATGACTGGACGGTCCGTGATGAGCTCGCCGAGGATTCCGAGCGCCACGCGGTCTTTGGGATCGTTGAAGGTCGGCACGATGACCGCCGCGTTGGAAATGTAGAAATTGGCGTAGCTGGCCGGCAGGCGGTCGCCGTCGAAGTACAGCGAGCCCGGCATCGGCAGCGCTACAATCTCGGGCTTCGAGCCATTTTCGAGCCGCAAATCCTGAATCCGCTCCCAATTCTCGCAGAGCACACGGTACTTGGCGTCGAACGGGTTGTCCTCCCGGATCAACACCAATGTTTTCGGATTCACGAAGCGGCAGATGTCGTCGATGTGCCCGTGGGTATCGTCGCCTTCCGGGCCGCCGGGGAGCCAAAAGATGTTGGACACCCCCAGGTTGTGGCGCAGCGCCTCCTCAAACTCGCGGCGGTCGACGCCGGGGTTGCGCACCTGTACGGCCGGGTCCAGGTAGCACTCCTCGGTGGTGAGCAGCGTGCCGCGCCCGTTGACCTCGATTCCGCCGCCCTCCAGGACAAACGCACCACCGCCGCATTCGGCGTGAAACAGGCTCTTGCCCAGGCGGTAGGACGCGGTGTCGGGAACGCGCCGGTCCTTCTGCCAGTCGGAGTAATTCGCCCAGCCATTGAAATG
>CAZVIK010000127.1:0-11495 GCA_964627045.1 uncultured Solibacteraceae bacterium
GCGTTCTGGAAGTCGAAGCTGTAGGTCGAAGGATGGCCCGTCTTGGTCGCAAACAGCCCCCGCGAGAAATCGCTCCAGATATCGTGGTTCCCCGCGATCCGGTAAAACGGGTACTGCTTGTACTTCGCCAGAAACGCGTTGATCTCGTCCCACTCGGCCACGGCCGACGCGTCGCGGGTACCCTGGATCGTGTCGCCCACGTTGATGACGAAATCGGGGCGGTACTTGTCGATCTCGGCCCACGCCTGCGCGTAGATCTCTTGCCGTGGCCCGCCGGTGCGGTCGCCCAGAATCACAAACCGGAAATCGTTCTCTGCGCCGGCGGCGTACACTCCAACCGCCGTGAGTAGTCCCAGAACAATCGCAACGAATCGGCGCGTCATGCAGCTATTCTCTCACGGAAAACCCGCCTGCCTCCGCCGCACGGCCACGGCATTTCCTTTTTTTGCGGGTCAGCGTTTCTGCGCTGCGAGCCCGCCTCCTCGCCAGCGCCTACTGAATCGCCACCGTCAGGTTCGACGTCAGCCCACCGCCCAGGTAGGCCTGGGCCTCGATTCCATTGATCGATATCTTCAGCGGCACGTCCGGCCCGGTGGGTGCGCCGGCCGGAATCCGCAGGTTCACCTGCATCAGCCCCGCCAACCCCGGCGTCATCCCCGCGAACTGTACTTCCACCGGACTCCCGCCGATCCACACCTGCGGGTTGGCCGCGTAGCTCAGGGTCGCCACCGGCGCGCCTGTGGTTACCGCCGGCGCCACCACGCCCGGGCCGGTCGCCCACACCACGATGTCTCCCCCGCGCGGCATCGGGTTCTGTGCCGTGATTAGGGCGCCCGTCGCGTTATCGGTAACGATGGCCCGGTCGTTGTGCACGAACACCCCTGGGTGCGACGCCACCACCGGCACGTTCAGCGCCGCGCTGCTCGCCCCCTGGTAGGTCACCACGACGTTCACCGACGCCCTCCCCGCCACCTCGTAGGGCACCTGCACGTTGAGTTGCCCGGCCACGACGTAGAACAACGGGGCCGCGTGTCCATCGAACGTCACGCCAACCCCGCCAAGCGATGTAGGCAACTTGCCAGTCCCCGGGTCCCATCCGGAATTCGCGACGCCCGTCGCCGGACCAAGCCCCGTTCCGAAAACCGACACAATCTCGCCCGGCGCTACGCCACCACCCGCGAAACTTGCCGCGCTCACCACCGCGTCGATCGTCGGACCCGCTGCGGTTGGCGTGAAGGTCCCCTCCGCCCACGGGAGAAAACGTAACTCCCGCAGGTTTCCGCTGCCATCGCTGCCTTTGTAGCTAAATTCCACGGCGAGGGTCGATCCCAGGCTCAGCCCCGGGTCGGCCACCGCGAGCGCCGCTGCGCGGAACTGGTACGTCCAACCACCCATGTCGGACCCGCCGTCCACGTCGAAGAAGTAGTTCGCATTGGCGGTCGGCATGTGGCCCGTCCGCCCGGCGGTGGGCGAGGTTTGCGCCAGGGCGTCTTCCATCCCCGCCGTGTAGGTGAACCAGACCGGATCGCCGCGGATCGCCGTGATCTGTTTGCCCGACGGCACCTCGTCCTGGATGTAGATGTCGAAGTACGGATTCGCCGTGCCGGCGCCCGTCCCCCGCGAACGGAGAATGATGTCCACCGCTGCCAAGGTATGCCGGATTCGGTATTGCACGGCCTGGAACGTGTACACCCCTCCGGCGACGGCTTTTTGGTAGGTGTACAGGCTGCGCGTCACCTCCCGGTTCAGCCCGGGCACGCTCACCGTTTCCGGCGTATTGCCCTGAAAGGTCGTCGTGGTGTAGCTCTTTAGCCGCGCGCCGGTATTCACGTCCGTGAAATACATGTGCCCGTAGGTCGTGTTGACCAGCCACTGGCTCCCGTCCCAGGCGGCGGCGCCATTGGCGTTGACTTCGCCGGTAACGCGGTGGAGATCGCCGCCGGGCTCGGTTTCCACGCGAATCACGGTGGTCCCGGCGTCAACAGTGACGGCGAACGCCGCCAGCAGGAAGGGAACGAGAAGACGACTTCGCAACGTGGAGCGAACAGTCATGGCGGAGGCTCCTTTCCGGCGGATCAACTCTACGTGCCGGACTCCTGTGAGAATCCCAGTCTACTACCGGCTGCGGCTGGCGGGGACCGCAGCCCCGTTCGCCTCAGCGCCCGCCGGTCTTCAGGTGCTTGTCGAGGAAGCCGATCACGGTCTGCCAGGTCGGCGTGTAGGGCGCGGGATTCGCCACCACGCACCCTTCCGCCGCCGTCGAACGCATGGTGGCGGCTTCGCGGATGGCGTCGTCGGTGAGGAACCCCACCCACGGCCCGTGTCCCGCCTTCGGCAGGTCGATAAAGATCGCCTCCTTGCACGCCTTGTTCAGCGCCATGTAGAGCGCCTCGCCCTGGCTGTGCGGAACCAGCGGATCGGAGTCGCCGTGGAGAATCAGGATGGGCGGATCGGCCGGGGTGATATAGGTCATCGGGCTGGCGGCCTTCACCTTCTCCGGGCAGCCTTGGATCGCGCACCCGAGCAGCAGCGATTCCGGCGAGCCCGCATCGTCGTGACACGCCGTTCCCTCGCACCTCTTCAACGCCCAGGCGTCCATGGTGAGGAAATTGGTGGGAGGATAGAACGCCACTGCGGCCTGCACGGCGCTGGAAACGCCCGTGATCCCCACCGAGCCCTCCATTTCCGGCGCATCCCCCGTGACCGCAGCCATGGCTGCGGTCCAACCGCCGCTACTGTCGCCCATGATGGCGACGCGCTTCGGGTCCAGGTTGTACTTCGCAGCGTTCGCGCGCAGCCAGCGGATGGCCGCTTTGATGTCGTGCAGGCTGCCGGGGAATTTCACCTGCGAACTGGACCGCACCGATACTCCTGCCACCGCGTACCCGGCCTGGTTCAATTGCGCGGCCAGGCGCGCAGCGCCGAACTTCCCGGTATCGGCCATCCACGCCGAACCGCTCGTCCACAAGACCAGCGGCAGCGGCGTCGTGGCTCCGGCCGGGATGTAGAGATCCAGCTTGTGGCCGTTGCTCGCGGGCGGATCGGCCGGGGCGTATTCCAGATCGGCGTGCGTCGGCGCCGGGCCCTGCGCCATGCCGCTGCGCCCGGGCATCGGTCCGCGCGCGGGAGGACCCCCGGCGGGCGGCTGCGCCATCGCGGCCGTCGCGATGAGAATTGCACTGAGGACCAACCCGCTGAAACCAGATGCGAAACCGAACATTGGGACGTGCCTCCGTAGGTCTGCTGACCAGCGGTTCCCATGGTAGAACACCGAAGGACCGCCGCTCCACACCCTCGGCGCGCGCGCCGCCGTTCTCCCGGGTCGCCGCCGCCGGCTACATCTCGGCCAGCGCCGCCACCAGCGCCCCCTTGGCCGTGGTGTGCAACGGTTCGGACGCCAGGCGCACCTCGGAAATCGCCACCGGCAGCGGTTTCTCCTTCAACGCCTTCTCAAAGCGGTCCCGGAAGCCCTCCGCCAGCGTGCTGCCGCCGCTCAGGACAATTGGAATCGCACGCCCGAGCTTCGGTACGTTCAGCGCGTTGGAGAACGCCTGGTGCAATCCCGCGACTACCCCCTGGATCACGTCGGCGTAGTAGATGCCGAGCGCCTGGTGAATCTTGTCGGCGAAGTGCCCGTTGAAGTGGAACGCCGTTTCCTTGACGATCCGGACGCGCGTGGCGGTCTCGTTGGTGACCGCGGCGGCATTGGCGTCGATGAAATCGCCCGCCTTGGGGACGCTGAAGCTGAACAACGGCGTCGACAGGTATGCGAGCGAGACGTTGCACAACCCGCCGCCGAAGCTGACGCCGATGCCCGTGTAGTTGGTGTCCTCCAACTCCGCATAGACCACGGCCAGCCCTTCATTGATCCCCCGTGTTTCGTGGCCCATCTCCTCCAGCAGTTCGCGCAGCGCGGCTTCGTGATAGGTTACCGTGGCTTCGCTGCCGAGCGGCGGCGCCGGCACGCTGAAGCACACCCGCCGTGGCTCGCCGTCGCCCGCGCCCAAGGCCTGGAAGATCCGCCGGATCAGCGGCAGCGCCTCCGGCTCGGCCGGGTTCAGCACGCCCCCGCTCATGGGACGCCGCGCCTCCAGGTGGAACAGGTCGGCGAACCGCTCGGACTCGTTCCCGTAGACCAGCAGGCTGGGTTCCTGCACCACGTGCAGAATGCCCTCCTTTTGGAGCGTCCGCGCCGTCATCTGGCTGAACGGGAGCGACACGAAGGCGTTTAAGTGCGAACGGAACTGGTATTCCCCCTCGGCGCGGCTGGCGGCCACGATGCGGCTGGTGCCCACGTCCAGTCCGATGGCGGAACCTGCGGTGGATTTGTTCTTCATAAGCTGTTCTCCTTGCCTGGGCCGGCGCTTTCGATCGCTCGAACGGCCTGCTTCCAGCGGCGCCGCAACCCGGCGCGGTAATCGTCGATGTCCGCGCGCAACCGGCGCGCTTCCCGTTGAATCTCCAATTGGGCCGCGAGCATGCCCTCGCCGACCCCGGTGTTTTCCAGCGGTGCGTCCACTTCGAAGCCGAACAGGGACACACTCGGCAGCGCCAGGGCGTAATTGGGCGGCAGGCCCAGCGACGCGAACGGGAACCCGTCGGCCCAGTCGGAGTGATACCCCACGCGCAGATTGCGCGGATTGACCGACACCTGCGCGTGCGTGACGCAGTTGGCGGCGTCGATCCGGTACTTCGACCGCAGCATGTCGGCCAGCACCCGCCCGGCGTGCACCTGCGCAGCGGTCAGCGGCGTCTGTTCGGCCGCGTTGCGGCTCTGCGCCTCGAACGCCACGGCAAGGAAACTCTCGTTCAAATTGACGTACACGAAGTTCCGGTCGGCCCACACCGACCATCCCGCGTGATAGGCCGCGTCGCTCTCCTCCACCGTCCGGAAGACGCGCCCGAAGCGGTCCACCACGTAGTGGTAGGCGCGCTCCCCGCGAACGTACTCCACCAGCGACCGCCCCAGAAGCCGCAACCGCGCCGTCTTCGCCTCTTCGAAATCGGCCACCTGGCTTTCGCTGGAATGAAACACGATTCCCACCGGTTCGCCCGCCTCCCGGTACGGCCCGCCTTCCTCCCGTGGGAGCGCCAGATACCGCCGGGCGTGCGTACGCGCCCCCGGCAAGCCTTCCACCCGCAGCCCGTTACTGTAAGTCTCGTGACCCGCCGCGGTTTCCACCAGCCAGACGCGCGGAGCGGCGCCCTCTTCCGCCGGCGTCTTGGCGGTCTCGGGAAGCGACGGAGGTAGTTTCGCCGCCGACTGGTAGCCCCCCGGAAGCAGCGCGAGCAGCGCCGCCGCCGCCGCGAGCGAGGGCATAGCCCACCGCCGCCGCGGGCGGGCCAACCGGACCTCGGGCAGCCCGCCTCTGGTCGCCTTTCGCAAGTACCGAAGCCGGCGAACCGGATCGGAGATGCGCCCGGCCCGCGCGTCCAGCTTGCCGATGGCCGCCAGGTCGTGTCCTCCCCGGCACGCCTGGGCCGCACCGCGAGTTGGAGCCGTGCGTCGAATCCCCCACGTCAAGACACCCGATCCTCCGGCCACGTAAGGCCTATCGTCAGGCTCGCGCCGCGAGATTAGGGGGAATGCCGGATTGCGGACCGGCGCCCGGGCGTTGGATGTACAATCGATAGCGGCCGGGCGGCCCAGGCGGGAATCCCGATTTCGCGGCCGTCAATTCCGCCCGCCTACGCCCAGGCCACATGGAGCGAATCGGAAAGATGAAACGCAATACCCCACCGGGCGCACAAGTGTCCCGGACATCGACGCCCCCCCGCGATTGGCCCGCCTTGCCAGCCTCGCGTCGAACCGTGAAAAGCGCCGCCGCCGTCTTGTGCGCCGGATGGATGGCGGCCCAGCTCATGGCACAGCCGCCCATTCCTAAGTACGAGGTCCGGAGGGCGCCGTCCGCCATCGTTATCGACGGGCGGCCGGACGAGAAGGCATGGGACGCCGCCTCCCCTGAAATCAACCTTATCTTCCCCTGGGACTATCAGACGGGGGAGAAGCAGGCCACCCGCGCCCGCCTCCTTTGGGACGATGAGAATCTCTACCTGGCGTTCGACTGCGTGGACTCCGACATCACCGCGCAGTACATCGAGCGCGACGATCCGACCTACCGCGACGACGCCGTCGAGTTCTTCGTGAATCCCAAGCCCGCCCAGACCGGCGTCTACTTCGGGTTCGAGATGAATGCCCGGGCGGTCCTCTACGACTACCTCGCCGTGGACGCCCAATACCTGTTCTGGCAGTCGAACCCGCCGGGAATCAAGATCGCGACATCCATCGACGGCACGCTGAACACCCGCGGCGACCAGGATCGCGGCTGGAAGCTGGAAGTGGCCATTCCCTGGCGCACCTTCGAGGCGGTCGGTCTCAAGGAACGTTTCGGAGGACGTCCCAACCCCGGCGACGTGTGGACCGCGAACCTGAACCGGTGGGATGGCGTAGGCCAGAACCGGCGGCACAGCAACTGGTCGGACCCGCTCCGTCCCAAGGCCGATCCCCACGCGCCGGAACGCTTCGGCCAACTGATTTTCGTCAAGTAGGTCCGCCGCCGCTGCTGTGGGGCAGCCTTCCAGCCGGCCCGATGCCCTCAGGAATGCTGCTCCCGCCACTCGCGTATGGCCTCAGCCAACCGGTGGCGCACGGTCAGAAACCGGTCGTTCGCATATTGGTTGACCCTCTCGCGCGCATCGGTGCGAAGGTCGTACAACTCGCCCGGAGTTTCGCCCCGGTCGCGCAGCACCAGCTTGTAGCGGGCGTCGCGTGCCATTTCCGCCGCGCCGTGGGCCGCGAACACCCTGTTTGGGCACGGGCTTTTGGGGGGGTACGGGTTGTTCAGCATGGCCGCCAGGTAGCTCCGGCCGCACAGCGCGCGTCCCACGGGCCCATTCACCCCCGCCGCCTCCGTCAGCGACGGAAGCAGATCGTAAGCTCCCCCCAGTTCCCCCCGCGCGCCTTCCACCGGCACCGTGCCCGGCGAGTTCCAGATCATCGGCGTCTCCATCGCCTCGGCGTAAAGGCCCGGCGGCTGCGACCCGCCGCCCCCGCGCCACAGCCCGTGCCTCCCGGCCATCAGGCCGCAAGCCGAGGTGAACACCACCAGCGTGTGGTCGCGCAGGTTCCTCTTGTCCAGAACCTCAATCAGGCCCGGGATCTGGCTGTCCAACGCGCTCGCAGACGCCGCATACCGCCGCATACTGCCGATATAGTCCCTGAGCAACTCCCTTCCCTCGGAGGCGTCGGCCGACGCGTCCATCGCGTCGAGCGTCTCGAACCTGGCCCCGGCGTACAGCTCGTCGAACTTCGAGGCGTGCCCCTCGTAAGGCGCCTGCGGCGCGGGGTAGCTCACCAGCAGGAAGAACGTCCGCCCGGCCGCCTGCGCGTTCAGGAATTCGGCCGCATCGCGCGTGATCGCCTCCGGCGCGAACCCGTGGCCCGCCCCGGCCGCCGGACGCCAGAAGCTGAACCCGTGCTGCGGCTGATCGGCGCTCCCGGCGAGCCACGCGCCCGCAAACCCGCAGGTAGCCCCGGCCCCGGCCATCACGTCGCTGAACATCACTTCTTTGCCCAGCCCTTCGCGCGGCGCGGCCTCGCCCGGCAATCCCTGGATCCCGTGCTGCCGGGGCGTGCGGCCCGTGAGCAGCGTGGCCCAATTGGCGGCGGGCGAAGGACTGCTCGCCGTGTGGCTCACCAGGCGGGAACCGCTGCGGGCCAGCAGGTCGATGTTCGGCGTGCGGACTTCCCTGTTCCCGTAGCACCCAAGCAGCCAGGCCGGCATTTCCCCGGCCACAATCAGCACGACGTTCGGTCTTCCGGCGGCGCGCGCCGTTCGGCCCGCCAGGGCGGCCCCCGCCGTGCCAAGGATGAAGTTGCGGCGTGAAACCCTCATATGACCGTAGGGTAACCGATTTGCGCGCGCCGTCCCTTGCCTACAGCACGTCGGCGAAGCCGCGTTTCAGGTGCCGGAAAAACAGCCCGCCCAGCAGGAACACGGCGCTCGAGCTGACCGCCAGGAACGCCAGTTCCCGCACGTCCGGCAGGTGGTAGGAGAGCAGCCGTTCGCGGTAGGCCCGCACCACGTGGGCCATCGGGTTGGCCTGTAGCGCCACGCGCGCCCAACTCGGGTACTGGCTTTCGGTGATGAAGATCGGCGTAATCCAGAACCAGAACGTTGTCACGACGCTCACCACCTGCGCCGTGTCCCTCAAGTACACCTGGAGCGCCGCCACGATCCATCCGATCCCCACCGCCAGCAGTCCCACAAAGAGCATGTACACCGGCAGCAGCACCACCATCGCGCTCACGTGGTCCAGCCAGATCGCGCATCCGGCCACCACCAGCGCCACGCCGATCAGGTGATGGATCAGCGACGAAAGGAAGATCGACAGCGGTACAACCTCGCCCGGAAACACCGTCTTGGTGATGAGGTTCGCGTTCTCCAGCAGGCAGGTCGAACTCCTCTGGAGCGTATCCTGAAACAGCAGCCACGGCAGGAACCCCGCGAACAGGAACAGCGAGTAGTTCTGCGTCACTTCCTCCGGCCCCAGCTTCATCTTCAGGCACACGTCGAAGACGAAGGTCCAGCTTGCCAGCATCACCAGAGGGTGGATCACACCCCACAGCCACCCCGCGGCGCTCCCCACGAAGCGCTTCTCGAAGTCGCGGCGCACCATCTGGAACAGCAGCGTCCGCCGCTCCACCAGGTTCCTTAGGAAAAGACTGCCGGGAAAACGCATGAGGCTGAATGGGTCCTGTGACCGATCATGCTAACACACCGGCCCGCGATGGGAGACAATAGCTCTGTGCAAACCGCAGCGGCCACCGACCGCGGCCTGGTCCGTCCCGTCAACGAGGACTGCGTCCTGGCCGACTCTGCGGGCGGCGTCCTCATCGTCGCCGACGGTATGGGCGGCCACCGCGGAGGCGAGGTCGCCAGCCGCATGGCCGTGTCCGCCGTTTACCGCTCTCTGCGCGACTCGGCCGGGTTGGACCCCATCTAGGCCCTGAACGCCGCCATCTCGGCCGCCAACCAGGCCATCCACGCCGAAGCCGCCGCGCAGGAATCGCTCCGGGGCATGGGCACCACCATCGCCGTGGCCCTGGCGCGCGGCCCGCGCCTCTGGATCGCCCATGCCGGCGACAGCCGCATCTATCTCTTCGGCGCCGGCGGCCTGTCGCGCCTCACCGAGGATCACTCGCTGGTCGCGCAAATGGTGGCGCGCGGCGAGGTCTCCCGCGACGAGGCCCGCCGCCACCCCCTCCGCCACGTCGTCACCCGCTGCCTCGGCACCGGGCCGTTCATCGCTCTGGAGTCCCGCGAAGTCCCCTGGCCGCGCGGCGGCATCCTGCTGCTGTGCTCCGACGGGCTCACCGGGATGCTGGAGGACGCCGAAATCGCAGACCTCATCCGCTCGGGCGACGGTAACCTGGATGCCATCTGTGAGTCTTTGATCGAAGCCGCCAACGCCGCCGGCGGCCGGGATAACATCAGCGTCGTACTGGCGCAGAACGAGGAGTAAGTACGCATGCGGTGGTTACTGATCGTTGCCATTTCGGCCGCCTGTTTCGCGGCCGATAACACCCTCACTCCCGAGGAGCGCGCCGCCGGCTGGACCCTCCTGTTCGACGGCAGTTCTTTCCGCGGCTGGCGCGACCCGGCCGCCGGGACTCCCCCGGGGGACTCCTGGGAGATCCGCGACGGCTGCCTGGCCACGCGCCCCAAGCCGCGCATCGCCGAAGACCTCATCACCGCCGAATCTTACGCCGATTTCGAGCTTACATTCGACTGGCGCATCTCCCCCGGCGGCAACTCCGGCGTCAAATACCGCATCCAACGGCAGATCTTCATCGACAACACCAAAATCCAGCGCGGCGCCGGCGGCTTTGAAGGGATCGTCCACCGCGAGTTGACCAACCCGCTCTCCAACCGCGCCACCCTGGCCCCCGAGGCCACGGCCCAGGTCTACACTCTCTCCTTCGAGATGCAGTTGCTCGACGACGACAAGCACCCCGACGGCAAGAACGGCCCCAAGTACCGCACCGGCGCGCTTTACAGCATGTTGCCGCGCACCGAAACCGCCGCCCACCCGCCGGGCGACTGGAACACCGCGCGCATCGTCGCGCGCGGCACCCATGTGGAACACTGGGTGAACGGCGTAAAGGTCCTCGACGGGGACCTCGGCGACCCCGAAGCCCGCGCGGGCATCCAGAAGCGCTGGGGCGCTTACCCCGAGATCTTCCGCCTGTTCACCGAGCCCGCACCCTCCGGCCCCATCAGCCTGCAACACCACGGCGACCCCGTCTGGTTCCGCAACCTCAAGATCCGCCGTTTTTGACCGGATACATCCCGGGATACGCTTCGCGCATCTCGTTGGCGATGCGCTGCACCGCCTCGAGCGGCACGATGTCGCCTTTGCCGATGCCGGGACAGTAGCGCCGCAACTCCCGCCACGCGCGCGGTGAGGCGACCGATTCCGGCCAAAACGGAAACGCCCGGCACTGCGCGGGCTTCACCGGATGGATCGCGCAGCCTTGTTCAGTCAGGAAGTGGCACTGCGCCTCCGGCGGCTTTCGCAGACGCAGCAGGTGCCGCGTGCGGTACACGTACTTCTTTTCAAACGCCCGCGCCGTCATGCCGAGAAACGCCGCTGCCCGCCGCAGATCGGCTTCGGTCAGATAGATGTAACCCTTGACCGAGCAACACGCGACACACCCGCGCTGGCACTCAAATCGAAACTGGACCTCGCGACGCAGAACCGACCATGGTAGTGCACCCCCGCCGCGCGGGCAAGTAGCGTCTTCCTTGCGCGTGCATCGTCGCCGCTGTAGGGGCATGGCGCTGCCATGCCCAATTCCCGTCCCGCCCGGTTCCCGTTTTGGGCATGGCGCTGCCAATCCCCCACATCGTGTGTCGGGGTGGCGTCATCCGCGCCCCGCACTCACCCGCTACGCGCTTTCTTTGCGGGGCAGCCCTGCCCACGCCTTCGATCCCAGTTCCCTTTGTGTTATAGCGTCTTTGTTTGATTCCTCGTCCGCCAGCGACGTTCTTCTGGTGGGGGCTTGCCGGTGGCAAGCCCAATTCGATGATCGCTGCGCCCTTGTGGTGGTCCGGTGTTTCGTGGGGCAGCCTTTCCAGGCTGCCACCGGGCCTTCCGAAGTGGAGCAGGTCGCCAGACCTGCCACGTGGGCAGTCTTGCCCACGCCTTCGACCCGCTTCGCCTGTGGGGCGGCATTCAGGCCGCTGCGGCCATGTCCACGCCCTTTGCGTTTTTCGTGGGGCAGCCTCTCCAGGCTGCCGGCCGGCCTTCCGGTCGGCTGAGCCGGCTGGAAAGCCGGTCAAGGCTCTTCGCCAAAGAGCAATTGCCAAGCCTGGTTTCCGTAATTCGCCGGGCACTTAGTGGGATTCGTGGTGTCTAATTGTCTGTTGGTGACCGAACATGGACATCCGAGCCGTCATTCAGAGACACGTGGTCATGATTGCCCTCTCACT
>CAZVIK010000128.1:0-266 GCA_964627045.1 uncultured Solibacteraceae bacterium
GGAGGATTTCGTGATGGTGGGCTCGGTTGTGCGGAGTCCGGAGACGCTGGATCCGCGTTTGAGGCCGACCACCGAAGGCTCCGGCCGTCCGCTCATACGCTACCTCGGTATCGACGCCTTCCGGCCACTGGCCCGGCGGGCAGGCTGGTATGTCGATCGGACCATCGACAGCGTCGCCCACCACGCCGTCAGCCTGAAGAAGGCCCATTGACGCACGAGAACCCAGCGGCTTCGCCGCCTGAAGCCCCTATCACGGCGCCTGATCG
>CAZVIK010000128.1:276-7007 GCA_964627045.1 uncultured Solibacteraceae bacterium
AAACCAGCGGCTTTTCCGCCATTATCCCCCATACAGGGGGCGGTTCGAGCAATTGCTTCAGCTTCTTCAATACCGTCTGCGCCACGATTCGATTGCCCTCGGCGGTCGGGTGCAAGCCGTCGTCCTGCATGTATCGGGTCGTTCCGGCCACGCCTTCCAGGAGAAACGGAATCAGTGCGGCTCCGTGCTTGGACGCCAGCCGCGGGAACATCCTTTCGAACTCGCGAATGTACTGGGGCCCGTAGTTGGGCGGTAGCGTCATCCCCGCCAACACGATCTTCGACCCAGCCGCGGTCAGGATCGCCATAATCCGGTCCAGGTTCGCCTCGCTCGACGCCACGGGGAGGCCGCGCAACCCGTCGTTGGCACCCAGCTCCAGGATCACAATCGCCGGCTTGAGCGCCACGATATCCTCAATCCGCGCCAATCCCCCGGATGTCGTCCCCCCACTGACGCCGGCGTTGACCACCTCGTAGGAGTAACCGAGCCGGTCGAGTTCGGCTTGCAGATAGTCGGGGAAGCTGTGACCGTCACCCGCGCCAAGTCCCGCCGAAAGACTGTCGCCGAACGCCACGATGACCGGGCGGGCGCCGCTTCTGGCGGGCGGTGACACAGCAGCTTCTTCCCGAGGCGCCGGCTGCGGCGTGGGCCGCCCGCAGCCCGGCAACCAGAGGCACGCCGTTGCGACCAGGGCCGGGAGGAATCGCATTTCAATGCCAGAATAGTGGAGAAAGGGGGGGCATGTCGAACACGGGGGCGATGATTCAGGCCGAGGGACTCACCAAAACCATCGACACCGGCGCGCAACGGGTGGAGATCCTGCGGGGCGTTGACCTGGCGGTGCCTGCCGGTCAGATTGTCGCGATCATGGGCCCGTCCGGGAGCGGAAAAACCACGTTGCTCGGGTTGTTGGCCGGGCTGGATACCCCGACATCCGGCCGCGTGGTCCTGGACGGCACCGACATCACGGGCCTGGCCGAAGACGCGCTGGCCGTGGTACGCGGCCGCAAGATCGGCTTCGTGTTCCAGTCCTACCAACTCATCCCGTCGCTCACGGCCGAGGAGAACGTCCTGCTGCCCATGGAACTGGCCGGGCAGGAGGGGGTGGGGCGCGCCCGCGAGTTGCTGGAGCGCGTCGGCCTTTCCCATCGCCGCGACCACTACCCGGTCCAGCTCTCCGGCGGCGAGCAGCAGCGGGTCGCGCTGGCCCGCGCCTTCTCCCTCCGTCCGCCGATCCTGATGGCCGATGAGCCCACCGGTAACCTCGACTCGGTCAACGGCCGCCATGTCCTGGAATTGATGCTGGAATTGAACCGGCAGGAAGGGACGACGCTGGTGCTGGTCACCCACGAACCGGACCTGGCGGATTGCGCGGACCGCCGGATCGTTCTGCGAGATGGACGCATCGCCCAGGACGAGGAGAAGTCCGGTGCCTGACGGTTTCCCGCTGGGTACCGCGTGGAGGATCGCCTGGCGCGAAAGCCGTTCCTCCCCGGCGAAGTTCCTGTTCGTGGTGCTGGCCGTAGCCGTCGGGGTGGGGGCGCTGACGGGCGTCCGCAGCTTTAGCCGCGAATTCCGGCGTTCCCTTGCAGGGCAGGCGCGAACCCTCATGGGCGCCGACCTCTCCGTGCGAACCTACCAGCCGGTCCAGGAGTCACAAGTGGCAGCGCTGGACGCGCTCGCCAAGAGCGGCGTACGGAGCACCCGAATCAGCGAGACCGTATCGATGGTCTCAACCTCCTCCACCGCCACCCCTGTGCTGGTGTCCATCAAGGCGGTGGACCCTTCTCTGTACCCGTTCTACGGCGTCGTGCGTCTGGAGCCGGCCGGCCGGCTTACCGAGACGCTGACCGACGGGACGATCGTTGTATCCGAGGACCTGATTCTTCGTCTGGGGGTTGGCGTGGGGGGAGTTGTCAGACTCGGCGAGGCTGAGTTCCGTGTGGCGGGCGTGGTCGTCGAAGAACCGGACCGGATGACGGGGAGTTTCAACGTCGGTCCAAGGCTCATGATGACGCGCGGTGGGCTGGAACGCACCGGTCTGATCACAGTAGGCAGCCGCACGTCGGAGCGGTTTCTGCTGCGATTGCCGCCGGGAGGCGCCTCGGTCGCCGAAGTTCGCGCGGCGGTGTCCAGGGCGTTTCCGCGCGCGCGCATCGCCGATTTCCGCGAAAGCCACCCGCTGATTACGCGCGGGCTGGACCACGCGACCGTCTTTTTGAGCCTTGTGAGCCTGATGGCGGTGATCGTCGGCGCCGTGGGAGTCGCCACGGCCATGCGCTCGCATCTGGATCAGAAGATGGATTCGATCGCCACCATCAAGTCCATCGGGGGCAGAAGCGGGCAAGTCCTTCGGATCTACCTCTTGCAGACGGCGATGCTGGGGGTGGCCGGGAGCGCCCTGGGGATTCTCGGCGGACTCCTGGTTCAGCGGGCGTTCCCGTTGCTCTTAGCGCGCTACTTCCCGATCCAGCCCGCCTGGCGAATGGACCCGTTGCCGGCCGTTCAAGGAGTGCTGGTGGGTGTCGTTGTGACGTTGTTGTTCACCCTCCCCCCGCTGTTGCGCATCCGCACCATTCGTCCGGCCGTCATCCTGCGCCGCGACATGCCGGAGGCGCAGTTGCCTTGGCGCGCGCGGCTGCGCGCTTCCGGCGCCGCGTTTGGCGCCAGTGTGTTGCTGCTGGCGGGCACCGGCCTGGTGGCCGCCTGGTTGAGCGAGAGTTGGCGCACCGCCGGGTTCTTCGTCGGAGGCGCCGCCGCTTGCCTTGCGGTGATGTCGGGCGCGGCTTGGGGGCTGCTTGCGGCGCTTCGTTGGCTGGTGGCTCGCGCGGGCCGGCGAATGCCATCGCTGGTGCGTTACGGCATCGCCAACCTGTACCGTCCGGGGAGCCACTCGGGCGCCGTGCTGGTGGCGCTTGGCACCGGGGTGATGTTCACGCTTACGGTGTACTTGGTACAAGGGTCGCTCATCGAGCGGTTTCTGGCTACCGCACCACCGGACATGCCGAATGTCTTCCTCATCAACATCACGGAAGACGAACGCGCGGGGTTGGCTGACTTCATTCTGCGACAGCCGGGCGTGCGGCATCCGCCGGTGATGATCGCGGCGGCCGAAGCCCGGCTGACCGCCATCAACGGCGTGGCCCTGGCGCGCCCGCCGCGAAGGGAGGCCGGAGAGCGTGGCGGGGAACGCCGCGGCAACGGTCCTGACCGCGGCCCCGGCATGGGCGGGTCGCGAACGGTGTCCTGGTCCCGCGAAATCCCGCCGAACACCCGTGTTGTGGAGGGATACTGGTGGACAAATTCCGATCCGCTCGCGCCGCAAGTGTCGGTAGCCGAGGAGACGGCCAGAAGGCTGGACGTGGAACCGGGCGACGTGCTGGAGTTCAGCCTGGCCGGACGAGCCCTGACGGCCCGGATCGCGTGCCTCCACAGGACCGAGGCGATTCGCCCGGGCGCCAGCATCGAGTACGTTTTCAGCCCCGGCGTGTTGGACAAGCTGCCGCTGACCTACTACGGAGGCGTGCGCGTGGAGCCCGCAGCGGTGGGATCGCTCCAAAGGGAGATCTACGCCCGCAACCCGACTGTCACGGTGGTCAACGTCGCCGACGTGCTGGCGATCGTCCAGGAGGTCGTGGATCAGGTGGCGCTGGTGATCCGTTTCGTGTCGGCGTTTGCGATCCTGGCCGGGGCTGTGATCCTTGCCTCCAGCATCGCCGGCACGCGCTTCCGGAGGATTCGCGAAGTGGCGGTGCTCAAGACCCTGGGTGCGACACGCGCGCGGGTGGCCGCGGTCTTCTCGCTGGAGTTTTTGATCCTGGGGTCGGTCGCCGGCCTGATGGGGAGCCTGTTGGCGTCCGCCTTCACGGCGGTGGCCCTGGGGCGCTTGTTTGAAGAATTGCACTACACCTGGGACGCCTGGCCCAGCCTGGCCGCCATCGGTTTGACCGCCACGGTGGCGGTGGCCGCCGGATGGCTCGCCAGCGCACGCATCCTTGGCCGAAAGCCGTTGGAGGTCCTCAGAAGTGAATGAAGCGGCCGACCGGGATCTACCCTCACCGAAGCCGGCTACCGCCACCGCAGCCGGAGCGGCTCGAGGCACTGCCGCCGGCCGCGAAGGTGAACCACCGCCTCTCGGCGGCAGCGAAGTCGCCGTGAGGGCAACCGGCGTTGCTGTCGGCCTGGATCAGAGACTGCAACGTATCGAGGATCTTCCCGCAGTTTATTCGGCGATGCTTGTAGAAGGGCATGGCGTTGGTCTACGAGAGAGATGCCGTGTCCTGCCGAACGGTGCCGGCCTAGAGCCCCTCGAGCAGGTGCCCCATCTTTTCCTTCTTGGTGCGAAGGTAGGCCTCCCGGGAATCCAAGGGCGGAGCCTGGCAGGCAACCCGCTCGACCACCTCGATGCCCACTCGCTCTAAGGCCTGAATTTTCTTGGGGTTGTTGGAGAGAAGCCGCACCTTTTTCGCGTTGAAGTAGAGTAGGATCTCGGCCGGCAGGCGGTAGTTACGAAGGTCGGCCTCGAAGCCCAATTGCTCGTTGGCTTCCACGGTATCCGCGCCCTCGTCCTGTAATTCGTAGGCGCGGAGCTTGTTGAGCAGGCCGATCCCGCGCCCCTCTTTGTGCTCGTAGACCACCAGCCCCCGTCCCTCTTCCGCGATCCTTTTAAGCGATAGCTCAAGCTGTGCCCGGCAATCGCAGCGCAAGCTATGGAAAACGTCGCCAGTAAGACACTGGGAGTGAATCCGCACGAGCAAGGGGCGGTCCGGTTCGGCCGAGCCCATCTTGAGGACCACGGCCTCTTCCCGGCGTCCCGAATACACGCCTTCGAAACCGAAGATGCGGAACTGGCCGAAGCGGGAGGGGAAGGCGGCCTCGGCCACCTTGCGCAGTCGGAGAGTCTGTGACGGCTGGTCCATGCGGATCGGAGAGATTCAGCGCGAAAACACCCGCTACCCTAAGATTATAGAATGAACGGCGCGGCATGACGGAACAGCACCTGATTCGGTTGCTAGTGAAGCTCGGGGTGGTGGCGGCCCTGGCGAGCTTCATGGTTCGTTCGGGCGCCTTTAAACGCATGCTGATGCGCGAGGAGCGCACCCTGAACCAGCGGCTCGTCCTGGCGCTAAGCTTCGCCGGGATTTTCGGAACCGGGGTCGCGGTAAGGCTTCTGACGACCTCCTACCAGGCCGTGGACCTGGGGCTGGAAGCTGGGTTGCTCGCCGGGCTGATCGCCGGCTACGTGACGGGCCTGGTCTCGGGCGTACTCATTTCCATCCCGGCGATGATCGCCGGCGAGTACCTGACCATGCCTTTGCTGGCGGCCGCCGGGGTACTGGGGGGGCTGCTCCGGGACTGTGCGCCCGCCACCGAGGAGATCTACCGCTTCTCCCCGTTGCTCGACCACAGTTTCTTCCGCCGGGGGCACGACCACCGGCGGACGGCTTTCCATTTGTTTTTGTTCCTCTCGATCATCCTGGTGGAATTCTTGAGAGAGACCCTGGGATACCTGTTTCCCGGTTCGGTCTACTACCTGCATCCACAGTGGTCCGCGCCACATCCCCTGTGGATCGTCCTGGTTTATGTGACGACGCTGTTCGTGGTCACCGTGCCGCTCAAGATCTGGAGCAGCGCCCGCAATGAGGCCAAGCTGGTGGAGCAGGAACAGCTTCTTATGAAGGCGCGCCTGGCGGCGCTGTCGAGCCAAATCAATCCGCACTTCCTGTTCAATACACTCAATTCGGTGTCTTCGCTGATCCGCATCAATCCGGACCAGGCGCGCACGGTGGTCTACAAGCTATCCAATATTCTGCGGAGCCTGTTGCGGAAACAAGAAGGCTTCACCCCGCTACGCGAAGAGATCGCGTTCATCGGCGACTATCTGGACATCGAGATGGTCCGCTTCGGCGACAAACTGCGTTTCGAAAGCGACATAAGTCCGGAAACGCTCGACAAGATGGTTCCGAGCATGCTCTTGCAGCCGCTGGTGGAGAACTCCATCCGCCACGGATTGGCCGGGAAGCTGGACGGAGGCGTCATCCGCATCCGCAGCCGGTCCGACGGCAACCGGATCCGGCTCGCGGTGGAGGACGACGGGGTGGGGATCCCCGAAGCCCGCCTGGCCACACTCTTGGAGCAGGGCATCGGCGTCAGTAACGTGAACGAGCGCCTCAAGGTGCTTTTCGGGGGCGACTATCGCCTCCATGTCGACAGCCGCCCGGAAGGCGGGACTCGAATCGAGATCGAGATTCCCGAACTGGCGTCCGGCGCGGCCGCTGTTTGAGGCACCGCTGGCTCCCCGCGAACTTGGGGAGGGTTTTCGGCTAAAGCCCCACCCGTCCCTGCCGATTACTCACACTGAGAGCCGTGCAAAGCCGATGATCTCCCTGAAAAAGTCCCTGCGCGAGCACGAAGAACTGCGTGAACGTCTCGAAGCGGCCCTGAGTTGTTACACCGGCGCGATCGGCAGCATCGAGCAACACGCCGTTGAGGTGAACGAGGCCGATGCCGCCGAACTGCGGAAATCGCTCCGTCAAATCCGCAAACGGGCCGACAACGGCCTGGACCGGGAGGCGCTGGAGCAAACCGGCATCGAGATGGAAAACGAACTCCGCCGCTATTCGCAGCGATGCGCGGTGGTGCTGCGGATGCGAAAAAAGAATATCCCAAAAAACGTTTAAAACAGGCCCCCGCCCCCACACAATTAACCTAACCCAAAACCCCAAAACCCA
>CAZVIK010000128.1:7017-11423 GCA_964627045.1 uncultured Solibacteraceae bacterium
AGAAGGAGATTCGCGAGATCCTGGTGTTCCTGGCCCAGGCGGCCCAGACCGTTACGGATCGCAGCGACCGCCATTCCCTGGAGTTCGGGAAGCTCGCCAAGGACTTGGAGACGGTGGCCGAGTTGGACGACTTGGTCCTCGTCCGCAAGCGTCTGGCCGATAGCGTTGGACGTTTGAAGTCGTACGCCGAGTCCGTGCAGCGCGACGAGATGGCCTCGGTCGCGCAGATGCAGAGCGAGTTGCAGGCCTTCCGGCGCCGGCTCATGGAAGCGGAATCCATGGCCGCTACCGACACCCTGACCGGGCTTTCGAATCGTCGCGAAGCCGAACGGCTGATGAGCCGGAAGATCCAATCCAGCCGGGCGTTCTGCATCATGTTGTTCGACCTGGACGGCTTCAAGGCGGTCAACGACCGTTACGGCCACACAGTGGGAGACCATCTGCTGCAAGCCTTCTCCAAGCGGCTCCAGGCGCAGTTTCGCTCCGACGACACGGTGTGCCGATGGGGCGGCGATGAGTTCCTGGCAGTGCTGAGTTCGCCCCTTCCGGACGCCAAGGAACGCGCCAAGGCCGTGTCGGAACGCATGGGGGGGCTCTACGCGGTCCAGACGGCTCGCGGCGCCGTCAATATCTATGTGTCGGCCAGCGTCGGCGTGGCGCAGTACGAACCGGGCGAGACCGAAGAGCAGCTGTTCACGCGCGCAGACGCCTGCCTCTACGCAGCCAAACACGATCGCGGCGCCGCCTTGTCGGCGCTCAATGGCAGCCTCCAGACCGCCTCGTCTAAAGCCTAACCCCTATCGTCCCGATTGATTTACGGGTGCGAACCGCTCCGCAAATCACGGTCTTGGGGGCGTCCGACGTGCTGGGCTCCGGCCTGGAGGGCGATCTGGCGCACGCCGCCCGAGTACTCCGCGCCGGCCGCGAGCGCCTTGAACGGAGACTAGATCGAAGCCTGGCGAAGCGCGGCTACCCGGCCCGGGAACGCAAGGCATTGATGGGGGTCGCGCCCACCGCGTTGGCCGCAGGCGCGAAGGCCGCCGGCCTCTCCCGCGCCTTCCTGGAGCAGGTCGAGTACAACGGCCGCCGTCTGGCAAAACTGAATCTCGACGCGCGGCGCGTCCTCTGGGCCTTGGAGGAGTGCCGGCGGGTGTGCGCCGAGAGCGTGCCGCCGCTGGCCGCCGCCGAACGCGCCCGGTTCAAGGCGTCGCTCGACCGGTGGCACTTCTGCGTTGTATTGACCCTGAACAACGCCTTCCACCAGGTGGCGGACGCCGAGGCCCAGGCTTGCCACGAGCTGTTCCGGCAGGAACTCGAGTCGGCGGGTCTCGACGAGTTGCTGTCGCGCATGCTCGCCTCGCTGGCGGCGTTTTGCCGGGCCGAGGCCGGACAGGTCTTTCTGATGGACGGGGAGTCCGGCGAGTGGACATTGCGGGCTTCGACCGGATGCGAGCCCCGTCCGGGAGGTCTTACGCCGGGGGCTCGTCTTCCGGTTGCCGCTCCAAAGGCCTTGGCCGCGGCCCGCTGCGCCATTGGCGCGCGGCGCCCGTTGCGCCTGCCCCTGGATCCCAACTGGCGAGAGCGGTTCCGGACCTGCTGGTCGGTGCCACTGATGCGGGACGGTCAATTGAAAGGAGTCATCCAGTTTGCCTTCAGCCGCCCCTATGACTGGCTGCCCCGGGAGGTCGAGGTCCTCACGGTGGCGGCCGAGCGGTGCCTGCTGGCCGCGGCCAAGGCGCGACTGACCGAGCAACTGGCCGCGCGCGAGGCCCAGATACGCGACCTGGCCGGCCGCGTCGCGCAGGCCGAAGAGAAAGAACGGAAGCGGATCAGCGCGGAACTCCACGACGAGGCCGGGCAATCGTTGCTGTGCGTCCGGCTGCAATTGGAGATGCTGGAACGCGCCCTGCCCGGCGGCCTGGGACACCTGCGGGATGGCCTCCGCGAGACCCGGGAATTGACCGAACGCACCATCGTCGAGATTCGCCGTCTGGTGGCAGCGCTCAGTCCGGCGGTGCTCGATCAACTGGGGTTGGGGCGCGCTCTGCGCCAGTTAACCTCGCAGTTAGCGCGGTTACACGGGGTGGAAATCCACAGTGACTTAGGTGGTTTATCCGAGGTGCCGAAACCTGTGGCCCTGGCGGCCTATCGGCTGTCCCAAGAGTGCCTCCACAACGCCGTTCGCCATTCCCACGCGTCGAGGATAAACCTATCGGCGGCGGTGGCCGATGGACAATTGAGGGTTTGTGTGAAAGACGACGGCATCGGGTTTCGCGTGCGTGAGGGGCTGGCCAGGGGTGGAGCGTTCGGGTTGGCCGGCATGAGCGAGCGCGCCAGTCTGCTCGGCGGCGAACTCCGCGTCGACAGCCGTCCCCGGCGTGGTACCAGAGTATCAATCCGGCTGCCGCTACGGAACAACGGGGGCCACAATCCCCTTGGAGGCGACTAGTCCTTTATGGGTAAGATCCGAATTCTTCTCGCGGACGATCATACGCTCTTCCGCCAGGGAGTCAAGACGCTGCTGGCGGCGGAATCCGACATGGAGGTCGTCGGCGAAGCGGCCGATGGCAACAGCGCCGTCGAGCGTGCGTCCGAACTGAAGCCGGACATGGTGCTGATGGACATCGGGATGCCCGGTCCCAGCAGTTTCGAAACCGCACGGCAGATCAAGCGGAACCGGCCGGAGACGCGCGTCCTGTTTCTCACCATGTACGACGACGAAGACTACCTGGTCGAAAGCATGGAGGTAGGCGCCAGCGGGTATGTCCTCAAGGACAGTCCCGCGCCGCAACTGGTCTCGGCCGTCCGGGATGTCTTCCGCGGCGGGAGCTACCTGAGCCCACGAATGCTGTCTCAATTGGTAGACGACTTCCGCACCCGCGTGAAGTCCACCGACCGGATGCCGCGCTTCGCCACGCTGACGCCGCGCGAAAAGGAAGTCCTCAAGATGCTAGCCGAAGGCAACTCTGTCAAGGAAGTCGCCTGCCAGTTGAACCTGAGCGTTAAGACCGTGGAGGCGCACAAGTTCAACCTGATGCGAAAGCTGGATATCCATAACAAAGCCCAGCTCGTTCAGTACGCGATTCAGAAAAAGGTCATCCGCCTTCCGGCGCTGGTCTGAGCCGACACCGCCCGAACAGTCCGGCGCGCGTGTGACCGGTGCGGCGCGGGCCGGGCAGTGCCGCGCCGATTCTCTTGTTACTTTCCGCACGCGTGTAGGCGTGCCGTATCAGGTCCTTCCCGCGACGCCCCAGAACGAAGGCCCCCTCCCTGTCTGACAGCCTTCCACCCGGCCCGAAGAAATCCGTCGCTCCGGCGGCACAGCCCATGCCGCAGGGCGGACCAAATAGCACAACAACGAAGTCTTTGGGCCCACGGGTACTAGTGACCTGCAAGCCTCTTGGGAAGATACTTAAACCGAAATAGGGTCCTTGTGGTCGTCGTCGCGGGTAGTTAGGAGGCGTTCATGATCCGGCGGCTCCAGTTTTCCAAACGCCAGACATACATACAGAGACTTCGTGGTAAGTGTGCCGCCGGTTTACTGATCGTTTTGCCGCTGGCCCTGCCAGCGTGGCCGCAAGCTCCGGTTATGCCATCCCGCGGCGACCCCGAGGTGCTGCACATGTACCTGCGGCAGGTCCATCGTGAAGTCGAACGGCTCAAACAGCCAGACGCCGCGATTGCCGCCACGCCACTGGACGCAAGGACGTGAAGTGCCGCCGGCCGGTTGGCGGTAAACCCCGAGGACCTGGCCATCATGGATGCCGTCTACCAGGACCTCACGACGGCGCTGCTGCCCGTCGATTCCGCGAGCAGGGCGTACGTCGAAAAGGCGGCGTTGCAGCGGCGGCAGCCCGAAATGACGCGACTTTCGGAGTTTGAGGACCGCCGCATGGGCCTCATCGAACAGACACGGGAACGACTGCGGAAAGAACTGGGCGAGGCGGCATGGCAGCGTATGGAAGCCTTCGTGGAAGGCAGATTCCGGATGCGTATCACAAGGAGGATACTACAGTGAAGTTGGATTTGTTGCAGGCCCCTTTCCGGCCAATGCGCCTTGCCGTGATCGCCGCATGCCTATCGGCTGGCGTGGCTGCATCGTCCGCGCAGGGGGCGTGCGCCACGGTCAGCTATTACGATAGCGTCGACAGGTTGTGCGGGAATGTTGTGGGGCGGGTACGTGGAGAACTGGCTTTCGGGTGCGTGAAAGGATCTGTGGCGGCCTGGAATCACCGCCTGGGTGTACAAAGCGGCCCAAGAGCTTCAGAACAGCGGGGCTGAGAAGTGGGGCGGCTTCGGAGGCGAGGTGTCGCATGGATTCCCGCCGCACACCCTTACCCAGCACGGGCAAATAAATAACACTAAAATTCCTAAATACCGGGAAAAAAACCCGGCGTTAAACAATG
>CAZVIK010000129.1:0-11376 GCA_964627045.1 uncultured Solibacteraceae bacterium
CGGCTCGCTCGGCCCCTGTTCGAGCTTGCCCGCCGGCAGCTCCATGTTTTCGCGCTGCAAGGCGGACGCAACTTCGGCAAAGGACAGGCCGAGCGCCTTCAACTTCTGCCGGTCCACCAGGATCTGGACTTCGCGCCGCGCGAGGCCGATCAGGTTCACCTGGCCGACGCCGGAGACGTTCTCCAGGCGCTTTTTCAAAACCTTTTCGGCGAGCGACGATAGAGTCTTGATGTCGGCTGTCTTGCTCTCGACGGCGACCGAGATGATCGGCTGCGCGTTGATGTCCAATCGCTGGATGACCGGCTCCTCGATGTCGCGCGGGAACTCGGCGCGGATGGCGTTGATCTTGGATTGCGCGTCCTGCTGCGCCGTGGTGATGCTAACGCCAAGCTCGAACTGCGCGACCACCAGCGACAGGCCTTCCGTGCTGGTCGACGAGATGTGGTCGACGCCGGGAATGGTGTTCAGCGCCTCTTCGATGCGGCGCGTCACCTCACGCTCCACCGTTTCGGGAGACGAACCCGTGTAGACCGTCTGCACGGTAAGCACCGGCAGTTCAACGTCCGGCATGAGGTCCACGCTGAGTTCGCGGTAGGAGTATATCCCCAGCACGACCAGCGTGACGGCCAGCATCGTGGCCAAAACAGGCTGTTTAATGGAAAGGTCGCTCAGAAACATGCGGACCTACTTTCCGGGCACGACGGAGACGCCGTCGGCCAGTTCGATCTTCTGTTCCGCAATCAACACGTCGCCGGGCTTAAGGCCCGACACGATCTCCAGCCGGCTCTCGGTCTCGCGGCCCGTCTGCACTGCTCGCCGGACGGCTTTGCCGTTCTCCACGACGAATACGTAACTCTCCGACCCGCTGCCAGAGGCGCGATAGGCGGCTACCGGCGGAATCAGGATGGCCTGGAGTTGCGCGCCAGTGAGAATGTCGCCCTGCGCGAACATCCCAGCCTTCAGGCGCCCGGAGGCATTGTCCACCCCGATGCGCACACGGGCCGAACGCGTGAGTTCGTCCACCGCGGGGTTGACCTCAATGATGCGGCCCTCGAACATCGTGTCCGGGAAACTGGCTACGTGGAACGTTACGCGCTGGCCGGAACGGATCTGCGCCAGTTCCGTGGCCGGCACGGCGCTCTCCATTTCCAAATGTTGGTTGTCCACCACAGTAAACATCTGCGTCGGCGGCTCGATGTACGACCCCGGGTTGACGAACTTCTTTTCGATCACGCCGGCCACCGGCGAGTGAATCACCGTATCCCGCAGACGCCGTTCGGCGACCGGAATCGCCGTCCGCGCCTGGTCCAGTTGCGCCTGTGCCAGCGCGACCTGCGCGCGCGCGTCGCGCTCGTTGACTTCGGCCGCCTTCAGATCGCGGTCCGTGATGCCGCCGGACTTGATCAAATTCCGTGCCCGCTCCAACTCGCTGAGACTATGCTCGGACATGACCTTGGTCCGTGCCAGCGCCGCTTCGGCAACCTGCACCGCCGTTTGCGCCTGGTTCAGCGCCAGGCGGTAGTTCTCCTCGTCGACCCAGGCCACGGCCTCGCCGGCCGCGACCGCGTCGCCTTCCTGTTTCGGGAAGCGCAACAGCCGTCCGGTGGTTTCGCCTTTCACTGTCACCAAAGCGCGGGACACCAGTGTGCCGGTCACCGGCACGCTCGCCGTGAACGGCTCAGCCTTGAGTTCGACCACTCGTACCGGAACTGCCGGCGCCTCGGCGCCATTGATCGTCGCTTCGGTCTCCTTCTTCCGGCAACCGGTAACGGCGAGCAGGGCGAGCGAGGCGATGAAACAGAAGCGAAAGAACTTGGATTGAGTGATCATTCCCATGGATTCCTCCCGGCCGTCCAAAGCAAGTTGGCCCGGGCGATTGAATAGTCGTACATGCCGCGCAGCAAGTTGATCCTGGACTGCGACAGCGCCGTCTGCGCATCGACGATGTCAAGGGTCGTGGCGGCCCCGTACTTGTAGTTGTCCTGGGTCATCGAGAGCACGCGCTCAGCCTGCCGGATGTTGGCCTGCGCCGCGGCTACCGTCTCGTTGGCCGCCCTAATCTCATCCAGCCCCTGTTGCAGGCCCAGGCGGATCTGCTGCTCCATCTTCTCCCGCGCCAACCGTGAGGCCCTCTGGTTGGCTACGGCCTGGTAGACCATTCCGCTGCGCCGGAACCCGTCGAATACCGGCAACTGGAAGCTCACGCCCGTCGTCCATCGGGCATACATGGCGTCGAACAGGTTCCCCGGCTTCCGGGACGCGATCCCGTAGGACGCGTTGAAGTCCACCCGCATCTTGCTCTCGGCGCGCGCCAACTCCAACTGGGCATCGGCGCTTCGCTCGGCAATGCGCAGCCGCTGAATTTCCGGCCGGCTTCGCGTGGCCTGCTGGGACACCGTTTCGAGGTCCCATTGGTCCCACGACGCCGTTTGAAACCCATTGGAGATCTTGGTGGGAAACTCCAGCGGGCGCCCCAGGTAGAAGTTGACGAGTGCGCGAGCCTGCCGGATTGCATTTTCGGCGCGCACCAACTCGGGTACGCCGTTGGAAACGGCCACTTCGCTCCGCAGCACGTCAACTTCCGTGGCCACGCCATTGGTGAACCTTGTTCGCGCCATTTCCGCGTGGAGTTTGCGCTGCTCCTGCGTCTCGACCACCAGGCTTCGGGACTGCTCGGCCCACAAAAGGCCGTAACAGGCCCGCACCACCTCGATTGCCAAGTCCTGCTGGCTGCGATCCACGTCGGACTGGGCGCCTTCGGATTCGATTGACGCGATCCTCAGCGCCGTCCCGACCTTTCCCGCAGTAAAGAGCGGTTGGGCGACGCTGATGTTGTAGGTGAACAGGTTGGTGGGCACCGGCATCACGGCCGCCAGGAACTCCTTCGGGAATTTATCCACGCCGGAGGAGTTCAGGAAGCTGGGGTCGCGCGTACGGCTACCGTTGGCGCTGATGTTGACGTCCGGCAGCGCCTGGGCACGCACCTCGCGGATCTTGCCCTTCAGCGCGTCGGCCGCCAGTCGCGCGCGGGCGATGTCCGGGTAGCGCTCGAAGCTGAGCCGGACCGCCTCCTCGATGCTGATCGTTTCCTTTTCCGGCGCCGGCTGCGCGGTAGCGGGCAGCGCGGCCAAAAGAGCGAGAGTTAACCAAGGCTTCATCATTCGTAATCCTACCGGGCGGTAGCCTTCCTTGTGCATCCGCCGAGCATCTGTTTGACAATCCGCGCCGCCAGTCGGCGGTTCAGATCCGGCTCTCCTCGCAACACATAGCTGATGGAGTAGATCAGGTCCACGCCGAGAAGGGAAATCGCGATATCCTGCGGCCGGCACACAATCTCCTTCCGGCGGACGCCGTCCTTGAGAACTTGGACGAGCACGCCCAGCCATTGTTCGCCGGTCTTAACCAAATCGACACCCGGCGCCTCTTTGCTGTTGGAAAACAGCATTCGGAAGATCATGCCCGAAAGCCTCGGATCTCGCTTGGTCAGGACGAAATCCGCCGCCAGCACATTGGTCAACCGCTCGACGACGGTGTTTCCCCGGGAGGCCGCCTCGGCCAGCTTGCTCAACAGTCCCGAACAGGCCTCGAACACCAGCACGCGGTGCAGGTCTTCCTTACTCTTGAAGTGATAGTAAAGAACGGGCTTAGTGACTCCGGCGCGATCGCAAATCTCGCGGGTCGCCGTAGCGGCGTACCCCTTGTCGGCGAAAAGAGCGATCGCGGCGCTCTTGATGCGGTCTTGGCTGTTGAGGGGCATGTCTACCGATCAGTATACAAGAACGCACGGCGCCGCTGCCTTGTTCCACATATTTCAACGCCGACCCCGGCGCGCGTGGTGGTAGAATCGTTATACGGAAGTAGCGTTATTTTCCATTCCATAGGAGCGAACAGTGGCGGAGCCGACTGCATTCCATCCACCGTCTTCCAAGGCGAGAAGCGGAGGGCTGGCGATTCCCATCCTTTGGGGGCTTGTCATTGCGTTGGTGTGTGTTGCAGCCTACCTGTTTCTGGAGGTGGACAAGCTACGAAGCGACATCCAAGCAATGCGCGGGTCGGTGACGGCCGAAGTCGCCAAGGTTAGGGAGAGTTCAACTCTCCTGGACTCCGCCAATCGCCGGAACCTGGAGCAGCTTCGGGAGGAGCTTACCTCGGCGCAGCGCAGTGCCACGGTGGCCGTCGGGCTGGCCAAGACGGAAGCGCTTCGCCATGCCGAGGAGGTCGCACGGAAGATCGAGGCCGAACAGCGCAGGCAACAGCAGCAGTTGGCGAGCGAATTGAGCGCCGTGCGCGAGGCGGCCAGTTCCACCGAAAGCAAGATTGCCGATGTTTCCACTGAGATCTCCAGCGTTCGCAGCGAAGTGGCTTCGACCAAGACCGAGTTGGACAAGACGATCGCCGATCTGAAGTCGGTTCGCGGCGATCTCGGCATACAGAGCGGCCTGATCGCGACAAACGCCAGGGAGCTTTCGGCCTTGCGGGCGCTCGGGGATCGCAACTACTTCGAGTTCAATCTGACCAAGGGCAAGCAGATGCAGCGTGTGGGCGATGTTTCCATGCGCGTGTCCAAAGTTGACGTCAAGAAAAACAAGTTCACCGTCGAACTCATCGCCGATGATAAGAAGGTGGAAAAGAAAGACAAGAACGTGAACGAGCCGTTACAGTTCTATGTCGCTCGCGTCCGTCAGCCCTACGAACTCGTTGTGAACGAGGTTCGCAAGGACCAGATCGTCGGCTACCTCGCCACCCCGAAGGTGCAGGCCGCGCGGTAGCGGTGTCCGCGCCAAGAATGCGCCCTCGCGGCGCCGTCATCATCGGCGGTTACATCAACGGGCTCGGATTGGCCCGATCGCTCGCGGCCCGTGGGGTCCGGGTCGGTGTGATTCGCACCAATCCCTTCGATATCGCACACCGGTCGATTTGCGTGTCCTCCCACGACGTGGCCGGCGGCCTGGCCGGTGATCCCGACCGGCTGGTGGAAACCCTGGAGCGGCGAGCGGCGGAGTGGCGAGGATGGGCACTGATTCCCGCCGACGACGCTGCGCTCGATGCCATCGCGCGCCACTGGGACTGGCTGGCGGCGAGGCATCTCATCGTGGCGCCGACTCCGGAGCAGGTCCCCTTCTTCTTGGACAAGGAGAAGATGCTCGCGGCGGCACGCTCGATCGGCATGGACTTGCCGCGGTTATACGGTGTTGCCGGTGTTGGCGCGCCGTTGGACCCGGAACCGCGCTTTCCTTTGCTGGTGAAGCCGTTCACGGGCCATCACTTCTCCACGCGCTTCGGCGTCAAGATGTTCACCGCCCACGGACCCGATGAGTTTAAGTCTTCGGTCGAACTGGCGGCCGGCGCCGGGCTGCGCTGCGGCGTTTTCGAATTCATCCCCGGGCCCGACAGCCAGATCTACGCTTACTGCACGTACATCGACCGGCGTGGCGCGGCGGCACCGGGAGTCACGATTCGAAAGCTGCGTCAGAGCCCCCCGCTTGCCGGTGTGGCGCGCGTGGCGGAGATTGTACCGGAGCCCCCCGGGCTCCGCGAGGCGGTGCTGCAACTCCTGCGGAAGATCGGTTTTCGCGGTATGGCGGCAGCCGAGTTCAAGCTCGATCCCAGAGACGGAAGCTTTAAGTTTCTAGAGGTCAATGGGCGCTCGGTGATCTACAACGCCTTGCTCCGCAAAGGCGGACTTGACCTGGCTGCGCTGGCATGGTCGGACTACGTGGAGGTTGCCACGCCGGAGATGCGGCCGGCCAACTGGCCTGGTATCTGGGTCAACCTGCATGCCGACCTTCTGTATTCAGCGTTTCACGGCCGGAGCGAGGGCCTAACGCTTCGAAGCTTCTTGCGCCCCTACCGCCGGCCGAAGATCGAAGCCGTCTGGTCGCCGCAGGACCCGGCGCCGTTCTTCTCTCAGTGGGGCGGGACCGCGTTGCGGTCCTTCAGCGCGATCTGGCGTGGTCAGGGCAGCAACGGGCGCAAGACTGGGTGCGGGCGGCCGCCGGCTGAGGCGATCTAATCCGTGGGGACCACGCTTCGAGCGGAAGCCACGGCGCGGAACTTGCCGCCTCCGGCGCGTTCCATCCCCTCGATGCGGACCGCTCGGATTCGCGCCTCTGCGCCGAGCAGGCGCCGCAACTCCGGTTCGGCTTCCAGGACCGCCGCCGCAAATGCCGCCTGGTCCAACGCCGCCAGGCGCAGTTCGTAATCTGTGACCGAGTGCTGGATCAACTGGTATTGCAGCACCCGGCGGTCACGCTTGAGGACCTGCCAGATCGCGCGGGGATGCACGGCGCGCCCGTCCGCCACCGTGAGAACGTCTTCGAGACGCCCCTCCAACTCGCTCAACAAGCGGAAGGTCCGTCCGCAGGGGCAGGGTGTGCCTGTCAGGCAGGCGACATCGCCGATCGGATAGTTCAGAAGCACGGTCGCCCTGTTCACGAGATTGCTGATTACCACCGCGCCGTGCTCACCGGCCGGTAGCGTGCTTCCGCCGGGGCCGGCGATACGAACGTGGCACAGGTCGTCGTGAAGATGGAACCCAGTGCGCCGTTCGCAGAAGAACCCGATCTTGAACGACTCAACCGCGTTGTAGCGGCTCATCACCGGAATCCCGAACTTCCCCTCGATGAGTTCCCGCGCCCCATGGGGCAATGCTTCGCCCATGTAGAGGACCATCTTCGGAGGATGCAGATCGATCCCGCGGGCCTCGACGGTGCGGAAGAAGAGATCGAGCCACCCGCCGTAGCCCACCAGGATGTCCGGACGTTCCGCATTGGCGATCTCCGCAACCCTTTCCACCGGCTCGCCCAGCGGCACGAACCGGCGTCGCGGTCTCACGGGCAGCAGTAAGTTCTCCTCGTAGAACGCCACGACCTTCTTGAACGTGGAGGTCTCGTAGCCCACGTAGAGTTCTCTCGGGCGGAAGCTGCCGAAGGCCGAAATCAGAGGATCACGCTCGCGCTCGCCGTAGGGGATGTTGCGAAGCAGCGATCGCCAGTCGTGGTGAATTTCAATCGGCGTGCCCGTGGAACCGCTGGTCAGAAACGCCACGGCATTCCGGCCGGCGGCGCCTTCCGCCAGGAATAGCCGCGGCTCGGCCCGCACCAAGTCCCGGTCGAGCACAGGCAGCCGGTCAAGTTCCGCCGCTCCCCGGATGTCGCGCGGGTCGATCCCGCGGCGTGCGAAAAGGTCCCTGTAGTACGGCACGCGCTTCGCCGCATACCGCACCATCCGCCGGATACGCTGGTCGCGCAGCCGTTCCAGCCGCTCCCTCGGCAGAAAGGCGGCGCGGCGTTGGCCGTACAGGCTCGCCGCCACCACCGCCGACCCGCGCAGCTTCTTGAGCGTCTGAAAGAGCATGGTCTGCAACTTGGATTAAGGCCGCGTGTCGAGCAGGAACTCCGCGCCCGAATCCCGGCAGATGGCGCGTATGTCCTCGACCACCGCGCGGGGAATGGAGATCCCGTGGCGGTCGCGCCGGCTCGCCGCTTCATACTCGGGATCGCCCGCCACGAGCACGGGTTCGGCGCCGTTGGCGGGCGGACACGCCCGAAGCGAATCCATCAGGTCGTCCATGCCATCTTTGAATTCGTCGGGGCCGCAGAACCGCCCCGGATCGACCGCCGCAAAGCAATGTCCGATGGGGCCGCGCGCTCCCGGCGCGCGCCCCGGGTGCGGCAAGCCGGGCAGCACGCCGGTGAGGACTTCGACCATCGCCGCGAGCCCGTAGCCTTTGTGACCGCCCATCTTGCGGCTCGATCCGAGCGGCGTCAGGCGGCGGCCGAGCACCGCACGGCGCGGATTGGTCTCGGGCCGCCCTTCGCGGGTCAGCGCCCAACCTTCGGGGATCGAACGCCCGCGCCGCCAGGCGGTCGTCAGTCGGCCCAACGCCGCCGTGCTGGTGGCCATGTCCAGCAGGAACGGGTGATTGCGGCGCGCCGGAGCGGCGAATGCGATCGGATTTGTCCCCAGCATCGCTTGCAGCCCGAACGTCGGTACCACTGAGGGCAGCGCCGTGTTGGTGACGGCGGCGCCGAGGAGACCTTCGCGAGCCGCCAGTGAGACGTAGCTTCCCGCTGCACCGAAGTGGCCGGAGTTTCGGACGGCGACGATGCCCACGCCCGCTTCGCGGGCCTTTCCGATCGCCAGCCTCATCGCCGCGTCCGATGGAACGTGGCCCAGGCCGCCGCCCCCATCGATCAGCGCCGTCGTCGAGGTCTCACGGATGGTCTGGATGTTCGGGCGCATCGTCAGGAAGCCGCGCGCAAGGTCTCTTTGGTAGGCGAGCAGCATTCCACATCCGTGAGAATCGATCCCGTGCCGGTCCGCATAGAGCAGGTGTTCCAGAGTAATGGCAATGTGTTCCTCCGCCATCCCCCAGGTCCTCAGGATTGCCTCCACCTGCGCGCGGAGCCGGTCCCCTGCGACCAGATGGTCCGGCCACCGGCCGATCCACCCCATCCCGAGCCGGTCCAGCGCCAGGGAGGCGGTCCAGGCGGGACCGGACAGGCGCATAGACAACCGCAGCTCGCGCGCCGCTAGGGATAGGCGGGTTACGAGGCCCGCGCGTTCCGCAGCGGCACCGGTTCCGGGACCACTTGTTGGGTGCTCGGGCTTTGCTCGAAACGGACGCAAGGTCTCATGATAGCCGACCGCGCGCCGGTGCTGTTTCGCGGTTAGGAAGAAGGGCGTGCCGCTTGCCGGCACGCCCTTGATGCGTAAGGCGCCTCAGAAGTAGAACTTGGCTGCAACCTGGATGTAACGGGGGTTGCGTGCGGCATTGAGGGCGCCAAATCCGAAGCGCCCGCCGCCGCCGCCGAGGGCGGTCGGCAGGTTGGTCAACGCTCCGGTCGCACGGTTGAACTGCGCCGTCCCGTTGAAGGCGCTCCATTGAGTGTGGTTGAACGCGTTGTAGGCTTCAACTCTGAATTGGAGATAACGGTCTTCCTTACCGAAGGGGATGTTTTTAAATAGGGTGACATCCCAGTTGTTGATTCCCGGTCCGCGAACCGTGTTGTTGCCGGAGTCCATTCCGCGGCTGCCCTTGGCCGCCGGCCTCACCGTTGCGGTGTCGATCCAGGCCTCCATCGAGCGTTTGCCGGGTTCCAGGTTCGGATTCCCGGTCAGCACCACACGCGGCGCCCAGGCCTCGTTACCGGTTAGCATCGCGTTGCGCACCGAGTCGCCCACTCCGACCCAACTCCAGGTCAACAACCCTGGAGCGCCCGAAGAGAAACTGGTGAGACCCGAGATCTGCCAATCGTTCAACATCAGGCGCAGCGCGGGGTTATCCAGCGCCGTCCCGGGGCGCGCGCCCTTGGGGACCTGATAGATGTAGTTGAAAGTCAGCACCTGCGTCCGATCGAACGTGAGCGGACCGTAGTCCGCTTTGCGCAGATCGCTCCAATGGGGTGAAGGGCCGGACCAGACTGCGTAGGAACTGGCCGTGCCGAGGGCCTTGGACCAGGTATACGCCAGGCCGAATTGCAGTCCTTGAGCCATGCGGCGGTTCAAACTCACCTGAAGACCGTGGTAGTGGGAACTGGAGCCGAAATTGGCCATGTGCCCATTGAAGGTCCCGGCGATCCGGCCACCGTAACCGATATAGGGCCGCGTGAAATCGACGGGCACCGTCGTGGTGCCGTCATAGAGCGGCGTCTTGGTGGGGTCTTGGTATTGCGCCTCCCACGCGCTGCCCCAGGCGGGCTCGTTGAACGGAAGCTGCACCGTTTGGTGCCGGTTGAGCGTTCCCACGTAAGCCGCATCCAGGAGGAAATCGAACGGTAGCGCCCTTTGAACGCTCAAGTTGTAGTTGTAGGTGTCGGGGAGCTTCCCGTCCTTCGAGACGCCGCCGACGCTGGCTGGGAAGAAGGTCTGCGGCAGCGAAGACAACGTCCCAAAGGTCCCGTAGTAGAACCTCGGCATGCGCATGGTCGGCGGATTGGTCAGCAGGTAGTAGGCGACGTTGCCCACGATGCGCTCGAAGTAGATGCCGGCCCCTGCGCGAATGACGGTCTTGCCCGACGGGCCGCCTGGGGTCCAGGCCACCCCGACGCTCGGCGACGCTTTCACGCTGGGAGAGTCGATCAGCCCCTTCGGGTAGCCGCCCACGTTTTCCTGAACCAGGCCGTTGTTCATGTTGCCGCTTCCGCTCACGATCGCGCCGATGAAAGTGCTGGCCGAATACGCTCCGGTGAGCGGGTTGAGCGCCGCCAGTTTGCCGGTCGCCGGGTTAATTGCCTTCTGATACAACTTCACGGCCTCGGCAGGCTTAAACAGACCCGGGTTGATGCCGGCGAGCTTGTTGTTCTCGTCGTAGGTGTGCGGCAGGTAGGCGAAGCGCACGCCGTAGTCCAGAGTCAGGCCCGGCCGCACCCGCCAGTTGTCCTGCACAAACCACTCGTAGTTCCTGTAGCGGTAGAAGCCCACCGGAAGCACGTTGGCCTGTTCGAAGGCCCGGAAGTTGCCGAGCAAGGCAGTCGCAAAGGGCCAGTTGGCGTCCAGTGGATTGGTGGAGTCCCGGTCGAAGTAGTATGTCCCCGGCGAAGGTGCGTACGCCGTCTGGCGCTTCAGGGCGCTCTCAAAGAAGAAGCCGGCCTTGAAGACGTGTCCGGTGAATACCTTGCTCACCGTGTCGGTGATGTTGAAGACGGGGTTCTCGTTGTCGTAGAAGACGCCATTGGCGTACCAGTCGGGTGCGTTTGGGACACCTGTCCAGCGCATTCCGGCCATGTAACCCCACGGGTCGGCGTCCTTGTACAAGATCGGAAGCTGCACGCCGGAGTTCTTGATCAGGTATTTGCTGTCGTCCGGCGCCTTGTTCGGCAGCCAGTTGCGCGAGTTGCCGTAATTGAACTCGTTGGTCAAGGTCGGCGACAACACCGCCGTCAGGTTCGCCGCCGCCGAGATCTGCCCGGTCTCACCGTTGACGAACGGAGAGACCCCAATGTTGGCCCCCACGCCCAGTCCACCCGAGCCGTTGCCGTGGTTCTTGTTGCGCACGAAACGGAAGTAGAACTTCCAGTTGCTGTTGATGTTGTAGTCCAGCCGTGCCGTCACATCGTTCCGGCTCTGCTTAGGCTTGAACTCGTACTGGTAGTTGAAGGTCGGGTCCACCCCTTCCTTGTTCGGCAGCGGGAACCAGTTGAGCGCCTTAACGCCCAGCGCGTCCCAACGCGCCTGGGGGATCTTGTTGCCCGCGAACGGCGCCCCGCCGGCCGCCGGATCGGTGATCGTCACGGGCGCGTTGCTGGCGTCTCTGGTCTGCGAGAAATCTCCCTGCCGCTGCAAAGCCGTGGGCATGGTTCGCGAGGCCAGGGCCTCGACCGCCAGCGGCCGGTAGATCTCGCCCGTAACGAAGTAGAACAGTTTTTCCTTGTT
>CAZVIK010000130.1:0-11370 GCA_964627045.1 uncultured Solibacteraceae bacterium
CTACTCCATAATCTCGGTGACCGTACCGGCGCCCACCGTCCGGCCGCCTTCGCGGATCGCGAACCGCAGCCCCTTGTCCATCGCCACCGGCGTGATCAACTCCACCACCAGATCCACCCGGTCGCCCGGCATCACCATCTCGGTCCCTTCCGGCAACTCCGCTACGCCCGTCACGTCCGTCGTCCGGAAGTAGAACTGCGGCCGGTACCCCTTGAAGAACGGCGTGTGCCGCCCCCCTTCATCCTTGCTCAAGACGTACACCTGGCCCCGGAACTTCTTGTGCGGCGTGATCGAACCCGGCTTGGCGATCACCTGGCCCCGCTCCACGTCCTCTTTGCCGATCCCCCGCAACAGCAGCCCGACGTTGTCCCCGGCCCGGCCTTCGTCCAACAACTTCTTGAACATCTCCACGCCCGTGACCACCGTCTTGCGCGTCTCCCGGAACCCGACGATCTCCATCTCCTCGCCGACCTTCGCGATCCCTCGCTCAATCCGCCCCGTCACCACCGTCCCCCGCCCCTGAATCGAGAAAATGTCCTCGATCGGCATTAGAAACGGCTTGTCCACATCCCGCTTGGGCAGCGGTATGTACTCGTCGACCGCCTTCATCAGGTCGTGGATCCCCTGCTCCCACTTCTCTTCCCCGTTCAACGCCCCCAGCGCGTTCACCCGCACCACCGGAATCTCGTCGCCCGGAAATTCGTACTTCTTCAGCAGGTCCCGCACCTCCAACTCCACCAGGTCCAGCAACTCGGCGTCTTCCATCATGTCCACCTTGTTCAAGCAGACCACGATGTAGGGCACCCCCACCTGCCGCGCCAGCAGCACGTGTTCCCGCGTCTGCGGCATCGGCCCGTCGGGCGCCGCCACCACCAGGATCGCCCCGTCCATCTGCGCCGCGCCCGTAATCATGTTCTTGATGTAATCGGCGTGGCCCGGGCAGTCCACGTGCGCATAGTGCCGGTTGGGCGTCTCGTACTCGATGTGCGCCACCGCGATCGTGATCCCGCGGGCCTTCTCTTCCGGCGCGTTGTCGATCGAATCGAAGCTCCGGAACTTGATCTTCGGGTTGTTCTTGGCCAGCACCCGCGTGATCGCCGCCGTCAAGGTCGTCTTGCCGTGGTCGATGTGCCCGATCGTCCCGATATTTACGTGCGGCTTGCTGCGGTCGAATTTTTCCTTCGCCATGTCGTTCCTCGATTCTCCTGTGCGAAATCTACCCGCGCGGACGCGCCCCGGCGGCCCGCCTCTACCTGCTCACCTTGCCCTGCACCTTGCTGATGATCTCCTCGGCGATCGACGCCGGCACTTCCTCGTAACGTCCGAAGTGCATCGTGAAGCTGCCGCGGCCCTGGGTCAGCGACCGCATCTGGGTGGCATAGCCGAACATCTGCGCCAGCGGCACCGCCGACTTGATGATCTGCGACGTCCCGCGCAACTCCAGCCCTTCGATCTGTCCGCGCCGTGAATTCAAGTCGCCGATCACGTCGCCCATGTACTCTTCGGGCACCACCACTTCCACGGCCATCACCGGTTCCAGCAGCACCGGCTTGGCCTTCTCGGCCGCCTGGCGCACACCCATGGAACCCGCGATCTTGAACGCCATCTCGGAGCTGTCCACCTCGTGGTAGCTGCCGTCGTACAGCGTAACCTTCACACCCGACATCGGGAATCCCGCCAGCACGCCCGCTTCAAGAGATTCCTGGACGCCCTTTTCCACCGCCCCGATATACTCCTTGGGAATCGCTCCGCCCACAATCTCGTTTTCGAACTCGAAGGCCGACAGGTCAGCGAGCGGTTCGATCCGCAGCTTGACGTGCCCGTACTGGCCCCGGCCGCCCGATTGCCGTACGAACCGGCCATCGGCTTCCGACTGGCTCCGGATCGTCTCGCGGTAGGCGACTTGCGGAGTGCCCACATTGGCGCCCACGCCGAACTCGCGCCGCATGCGGTCAACGATGATCTCCAGGTGCAACTCACCCATCCCGGAGAGAATCGTCTGCCCGGTCTCCGGGTCGGTGGCGATGCGCAGCGTCGGGTCTTCCTGGATCAACTTCCCGATGGCCGCGCCCAACTTGTCCTGGTCGGCCTTGGTCTTGGGTTCGATCGCCAACTGGATGACCGGCGTGGGGAACTCAATCGACTCCAGGATCACCGGCGACTCCTCGTCGCAGATCGTGTCGCCGGTGGAGACGTTCTTCAGCCCCACCGCCGCGGCGATGTCGCCGGCGCAGATGTCCTGAATCTCCTCGCGCTTGTTGGCGTGCATCCGCACCAGCCGGCCTACCCGCTCGCGCCGTGACTTGGCTACGTTGTAGATCGACGCTCCGCTCTCCAGACGCCCGGAGTAGACACGGAGAAACGCCAACTGGCCGACAAAGGGGTCGGTCATGATTTTGAAGACCAACGCCGCGAACGGGGCGTCGTCGGAGGCCGGCCGCTCCACCGTCACGCTGGAGTCGCCCACCGCGCTGCCCTGAACCGGTGGCACATCGGCAGGCGAGGGAAGGTATTCGACGACCGCATCCAACAGATTCTGGACGCCTTTGTTCTTAAACGCCGCGCCGCAAACCACCGGGAAGATCTTCTGGTCCAGCGTGGCGCGGCGGATGCCCGCCATCAGATCTTCGCGCGTCAGGTCGTGGTCGTGGACGTACTTCTCGAATAGATGTTCGTCGCTTTCGGCGACCGCCTCAACCAGGCGTTCGTGGTACTGCCGTGCCTGTTCGAGCAGTTCGTCCGGGATTTCCGTGTCTTCGTACTCCCCGCCCAGCGTCTCGTCCCGCCAAATCCGCGCCCGCATCTCTACCAGGTCGACGACGCCGATGAACCGGTCTTCGGCCCCTATTGGAATCTGCAACGCTACCGGGCGGCACTTCAGCCGCAGAACGATGGTCTCAACCGAGTGGAAGAAATCCGCCCCAACCCGGTCCATCTTGTTGATAAAGCAGATTCTCGGAACCGCGTACTTGTCCGCCTGCCGCCATACGGTCTCGGTCTGCGGCTGAACCCCCGCCACCGCGTCGAACACGGCCACCGCGCCGTCCAGCACCCGCAGGCTGCGCTCCACTTCGGCCGTGAAATCCACGTGGCCCGGCGTGTCGATGATATTGATCTGGCAGTCCCGCCACTCGCAGGTAGTCGCGGCCGAGGTGATCGTGATCCCCCGTTCCTGCTCCTGCTCCATCCAGTCCATCACCGCCGTGCCGTCGTGCACTTCACCGATCTTGTATGTTCTACCGGTGTAGTAAAGAATCCGTTCCGTGACCGTCGTTTTACCGGCATCGATGTGGGCCATGATGCCGATATTGCGGACTTTTTCGAGTGGAACGGTACGCGCCATACTATTACCGTAGGGGAAGGCTTTGGCAGATCCCTACTTTGAACTCACCACCTATAGTGTGCAAAGGCCCGGTTGGCTTCGGCCATCCGGTGCACATCGTCCTTTTTCTTGATCGCGCCGCCGCGCAGGTTGGCAGCGTCGTTCAGTTCGTTGGCCAGCTTTTCGGACATCCCCTTTTCGGGGCGGCTCCGGGCGTTGGTCAGAATCCAGCGGATCGCGAGACTGGTGCGGCGGTTTTGGGAGACCTCAACCGGCACCTGATAGTTGGCGCCGCCCACGCGCCGCGTCTTGACTTCGAGCAGCGGCTTGCAGTTCTCGACGGCCTTTTTGAACACCTTGAGCGGCTCGTCGCCGGCGCGCTCCTGGATCTTGCTCATGGCGTCGTAGAACACGCGCTGGGCGACGTTCTTCTTGCCGTCCCACATCATGCTGTTGACGAACTTCTCGGCCAGGGTCGAATTGTAGACCGGGTCCGGCTGCAAGCTTCGGGCTTCGATTCTTCTTCTTCGTGGCATGGCTGTCTACGCTTTCGGTCTCTTGGCGCCGTACTTCGAGCGGCCCTGCTTGCGGCCGTCGACTCCCGCCGCGTCCAGGGTTCCGCGAACGATGTGATAGCGGACGCCCGGCAGATCCTTCACGCGCCCCCCGCGAATCAGCACGATCGAGTGCTCTTGCAGGTTGTGGCCGACACCGGGGATATACGTTGTCACTTCAATTCCGTTGGAAAGCCGCACGCGCGCGACTTTCCGCAGCGCGGAATTGGGCTTCTTCGGCGTCGTGGTGTACACGCGGGTGCACACGCCGCGCTTCTGCGGGCAAGCCTGGAGCGCCGGGCTCGCCTTCTTGTAACGCGGGGCCGTACGCCCCATGCGGACAAGTTGGTTGAAGGTTGGCACGAATCTACCTCTGTTCCTCGGACCGTTGTCTCATTCAGCTTGTGAACCGCAGACGCGGCACCGCACCAGCCGCCAAACCGCGCCAGCCGCTCGCGCACGCCCTGCGGTCAAACGCAGGCGAATTCAATACGTAATGAATTGCGAAGGTAGCTGCTTCGGACAAGCCCATGCTCCGCCAAAAGGAATCGGGCGGAACCTCGGGGCCCGCCCCCAGCCGGCTTGCATTCTAGGCAAGGGTAGCCTGGGAGCAGAAGACCTAATTCGCCAAACTCTCTAAATATAATAGACCCCCCTGCCGGGTGTCAAGCCGCTCTCGCTGCTCCGTCGAAAGGCTTGCCGTCGCCCCTCCAGGCCGCGCGGCCCGCGCATGGCCGGCAGACCGCGCGCGAGGTCTTTCATTTCCGCCGGGGCCGCTGTACACTTGTCTGGGCGGAAGGTCGATCTTTCTCAATGTTCAGGAGCTTCGCTATGCACCGAATCCTACGGTTTTTCGCCGTCGCAGTGCTGATTGTGTCCATCGCCGGCGCGCAGCAGAAAAAGAAGCGCGTGGCTGTCATGAACTTCGACTACTCCACCGTCCACAGCGGCGTGTCCGGCATTTTTGGCCAGAACGTTGACGTGGGCTCGGGGATCTCCGACCTCCTGGTGGACCGACTCGTCCGAAGCGGCGTCTACTCGGTCATCGAACGCAACGCCCTGGACAAGGTCCTGCGGGAGCAGAACTTCTCCAATAGCGACCGCGCCGATGCCTCCACCGCGGCCAAGATCGGCAAGGTCCTGGGGGTGGACGCCATCATCATCGGCAGCATCACCCAGTTCGGACGCGATGACCAGACCACCAGCGACGGCGGAGGCGCCGACGGGGGCGTCACCCGCCGTTTCGGCATCGGCGGCGTGCAACGGCGTTAAGCCAAGGCTGTCGTCGGCATCAGCGCGCGCATGATCGACACCTCGACCGCCGAAATCCTGGCCGTCGCCGACGGCAAGGGCGAGTCTCAGCGCTCTGGGACCTCGCTTCTCGGCGCGGGTGGCGGCGGCGGGACCGCCGCCGGCGGAGTGGTCGATATGCGTAGTAGCAACTTCGCCAACACCATCCTCGGCGAGGCCGTGGGTCAGGCCGTCACGCAGCTTTCCGGCCAACTTGACCAAAACGCCGCTAAGCTCCCGACGGTGAAGGTCGTCGTGCAAGGGCTTGTGGCCGATGCCAGCGGGGGGACGCTCATCTTGAATGTCGGCTCCGGTGCCGGGGTCAGGGTCGGTGACAGGCTGGTGATCTCCCGTAAGGTACGTGAAATCAAGGACCCTGCCACCGGGAAGGTGCTCCGCGCCGTCGAAGACCGCCTCGGCGAGGTTGTGATTACGGAGGTCGATGCGGGCTCGTCGGTCGGCAGTTACACGGGTAGTTCTCCGGCTAGGACCGGCGATGTCGTCCGTAGCGCGCCCTAAGCCGAAGCGGTTCTGCAAGTTCACTCCACATTCCACCGGCGGGGTGCGTCAATTCCTTTGTGACGCGATGGGTGTTGTCTCTCTGCCTGGCGCTGCCCGCCCTGGGGGCCGCCCCGGACGTGCAGGCGATCCTAAAGGCCGTGCAGGCCCGCTACAACCGCGCACAGACGATTCAAGTCCTTTTTCATCAGACTTATAGCATGCGTGGCCGGGCCGCCAAGGCCGAGAGCGGGGAGCTTTCGCTGCGCAAGCCGGGCCGCATGCGCTGGCAGTACGACTCACCGCCGGGGAAACTGTTCGTCTCCGACGGCAAGCAGGTGTTCCTGTATTCGCCCGAGTTTAATCGCGTCCAACGAAGCCGGGTTCGCGAGAGCGAGGACATGCGTACGCCGCTGGCTCTGCTTCTCGGGAAGCTCGATTTCTGGCGCGACTTCGACCGGTTCGAAGCCCGCCCGGAGGGCTCTGACACCCGCCTGAAGGCCAGGCCGAAATCCGACCAGGCCCCCTATACCGAGGTCGAGTTTGTCGTCAGCCCGTCGCATGAAATCAAATACTTAAGGATCATCGGGCAGGACAATTCGATCATGGAATTCCGGTTCTCCCGGGAGCGGCTCAACCCATCGCTGGCCGAAAGCCTGTTCCGGTTTACACCACCGCCCGGCGTCGAGGTGGTCGAAGGCGTCACCGGCGATGAGGAGGGCCCGTAGACCATGCCGGAGTTCCTCCTCAAGTACGCCGACAGCCGCGGCGAGATCCGCCAGCAGGTGGCCGAGGCCGCCAGCGAGCAGGAACTCCGCAACAAGTACGCCGACCAGGGCTTCCTGGTCTACTCGGTGCGGCCCCGCAACGGATTCATGCCGGCGGCGGGCCGGCGGTTCGGACGCGGCCCGAAACTCAAGCTGGAAAAGTTCCTCATCTTCAACCAGCAGTTTGTGACCCTGATCCGCGCCGGTCTTCCCATCCTCAAGGCCCTGGACCTTCTGGCCGAGCGGCTGACCGATCCGAAGCTGGGCGGCTACGTCCGCACCGTTCGCGACGAGGTGAAAAGCGGCGCCCTGCTCTCGGACGCCTTCCGGCGCCAGGGCGTGTTCCCGCCGATGTACGTCACCTCCGTACTGGCCGGCGAAAAGAGCGGCAGCCTGGCCGAGGTCATCGACCGCTACATCGCCTACCAGAAGCTCACCCTTGCGGTCCGCAAAAAGCTGATGGTCTCGCTGCTCTACCCCACGGTCCTGTTCGTGCTGGTTTGCTGCCTGGTAGTGTTCCTGGTGACCTATGTGGTCCCCAACTTCGCGCAGCTTTACAGCACGATGTCGGCCGACTTGCCGGCGCTCACCCGTTATCTGATCGCCATCGGCACCACGGCCAAGAGCTACGTGCTCGTCTTCCTGGCGTCGCTGGCCGCCCTGGCGGTGGCCTTCCGGCTTTGGGCCATGCGCGAATCGTCCAAGGAGAAGCTCGACCGGGTGAAGCTCGGCACCCCGGTGCTCGGCCGCATCTGGATCATGTACCAGGTGGGCCAATTCGCACGCGTGCTGAGCACCTTACTGGTGGGCGGCATTCCGCTGGTGCAGGCGCTGGAGACGGCATCCGATTCGATGACGAGCAGCCTCATCCGCCAGTCGCTCGAAAAGGCGAAGAAGCTGGTGCGCGAAGGACAACCGCTGTCGGGTTCCATTCAATCCACCGCGATTTTCCCCGGGCTCGCCATCGACATGATCGAGGTTGGCGAATCCACCGGCGCGCTTCCTTCCATGCTGAACAGCGTGGCCGAGTTCTACGAGGAGGACGTCAACATCCGCATGACCGCCGTGCTCTCGCTGATCGAACCGGCGATCATGATCTTCATGGGGTTGTTTGTGGCCTTCGTGCTGGTGGCGCTGTATCTGCCGATCTTCTCCCTGGCGGATAGTCTGAGGTAATCGATGGGAACCGATCGCACCCGCTTGCAGGACCCGGTTCAGGAGGCCGAACAGGCGCGCACTCTGGCCGCGCGCTACCGTTGCGAGTTCGTCGACCTCGCCAGCGCCCGGATCGACCACGACCTGTTCCGTTCCATCCCGGTCGACCTGATGTTCCGCTACAATTTCGTGCCGATGCGTGCCGAGAACGGTTCCCTGGAAATCGCTCTGGCCGACCCCCGCAATCTGAACCTCATCGACGAGCTCGCGATCCTGCTCAACAAGAAGCTCAAGGTCAAGGTCGCCACGCTCTCGCAGATCGCCGACCTGCTCAAGAAGACCGAGCAATCCCAGCGCGTCCTGGAAGAGGTCACCGAAGGCTTCGCGCTCGACGTGGTCGGCGACGAGGACAACCAGGACGAGACCCTCTCCATCGACCGGCTGACGGCCGCCGACAGCGACATCGCGCCGGTCATCAAGCTGGTCGACACCACCATCTTCAACGCCCTAGAGCGGCGCGCCAGCGACATCCACATCGAAACGCGCGACCAGGAAGTGGCCATCAAGTACCGCATCGACGGCGTGCTGCACTACGCCATGCCGCCCATCGCCAAGGACTGGCACTCGACCATCATCAGCCGCATCAAGGTCATGAGCGAGCTCGATATCGCCGAGCGCCGCGTGCCGCAGGACGGGCGTTTCCGCGTGCGCTACAAAACCAGGCTCATCGATTTTCGCGTCTCCATCATGCCGACCATTTACGGCGAGGACGCCGTGCTGCGCGTGCTCGACAAAGAGTCCATGAGCGAGAAGTTCGCCAAGCTCTCACTCGACGTGGTGGGTTTCTCCGAGTCCGAGCTGGCCAAGCTGCGCCGCTACATCAAGGAGCCTTACGGCATGGTGCTGGTAACCGGCCCCACCGGCTCGGGCAAGACCACCACGCTATACGCGGCGCTCAGCGAGATCAAAAACGACGAGGACAAGATCATCACCGTCGAGGACCCGGTCGAGTACCAGATCAAAGGAATCACGCAGATCCCGGTGAACGAGAAGAAGGGGCTCACCTTCGCCCGCGGGCTGCGCAGCATCCTGCGGCACGATCCCGACAAGATCATGGTCGGCGAGATCCGCGACCAGGAGACCGCCCAGATCGCCATCAACGCCGCGCTCACCGGCCACCTGGTCTTTACCACCGTTCACGCCAACAACGTGCTCGACGTGCTGGGCCGTTTCCTGAACATGGGCGTGGAGCCCTACAACTTCGTTTCGGCGCTGAACTGCATTTTGGCCCAACGGCTGGTGCGGGTCATCTGCACCCACTGCAAACACCGCGTGACGTACACGGATGCCTACCTTGCCGACAGTGGCCTGGACCCATCCGAGTGGCGCGCGGTCACCTTTTATGAAGGAAGCGGTTGCTTCGAATGCGGCGGCACGGGGTTCCGGGGGCGTACGGCCATCTGCGAACTGCTCGACTTGACCGAGCGCATCCGCGAGATGATCCTGGACAAGCGCCCCAGCAGCGAAATCCGGCGCGTGGCGCGCGAGGAGGGCATGACGTTCCTCCGCGAATCCGGCCTGGAGAAGGTCCGCACCGGCGCGACCACGCTGAAGGAACTGAACAAGGTGACCTTCATCGAGGGATAGGCGCCCGAGAACCCTATGGCACCCTTTCGCGCACTAGCCGGCCTGCTCAGCGATCCGCCGCCTGCTTTCGCCTTCGAGATTTCCGGAGCGGGCCTCGCCGCGGCTCGCATCGGCAGGCAGCCCGAGGTCTCTTTCGGCGCTCTGCCGAAGGACGCCCTGGCCGTGACGCCGCTGCGGGATAACGTTTTGCGCCCCGACGCCCTGCTCGCTCAGGTACGCGAACTCGCGCCGGGCGAATCCGGACGGAAACGCCGCCGCGCGGCTTTGATTCTGCCCGACTACGCGGTGCGCGTCTCCGTGCTCGATTTCGACGAGTTCCCGTCGGACCCCAAGGAGCAGGCCTCGCTGGTTCGATTCCGGCTGAAGAGGACCATTCCGTTCGACGTGGATGCAGCGGCGTTGAGCTTTCACGCCCAGCCGTCGCGCCATGGGAACGGCAAGGCGGCCGACGTCGTCGCTGCCGTGGCGCCGCTGGAGGTGGTGGCGCACTATGAAGCGCCGTTCCGCCTGGCGGGTTTCCACCTGGGGCATGTCACCACTTCCGCCCTGGCGGCTCTGGAACTGGTTCCGGCCACCGGCCTGCACCTATTGGTGAAGCGAACCGGCCACGTGCTCAGCCTCGCCGTCGCCGAGCGCGGTCTGCTGCGGCTCGTCCGCGCCATGGAACTCGCCGATTTCGACGCCGCAGAGATTGCCGCGCACCTGTTCCCGACGCTCGCCTATGTGGAGGACCGGTTTTCGGCTTTGCCCGATACGTTGCTGTGTTGCGGCTTCGGCGCCGCCACGGGCGACGCGCTCGCCTGGTTCCAATCCGAGTTTGGGGTGAGGTCGGAGGCGCTGGCCTCCCGCTGGGGACAACCGGGCGAATTCAACGCGGGGCTGCTCGGATACCTGGAAGGCGTCAAGGATTCTTAGCCATGCGAATCTCGGTCAATCTTGCCAGCGAGCCATTCCGCCGGGACCGGCCTATGCTGGCGGCTTCGGCGCTGGTTGGCGTGGCGCTGGTTGCGGTGCTGGCCATGCTGGTGTCGCTCGCGATCATGGAGCGCGGCGCGGCGTCCGAAGCGCGACGGGATATGGCCGCGCTCGCCCAGCGCATGCAGCGTCTGGCCTCGGAGCAAGCGCGTCTGGAAGAGACCCTGCGGCAGCCGGCCAACGCCGAAGTGCTCGACAAGGTCACCTTCATCAATGCGCTGCTGGCCCGCAAGGGGATCAGTTGGACGCGAATCTTCGAAGACTTGGGCGAGGTGATGCCCTACAACGTGCGTCTCATTTCGGTCCGCCCGCAGGTGAACGCGCAGAACGCCGTGCTGCTGGAGATGGTGGTGGGCGCACAGTCCCAGGTCCCGGTCATCGACATGCTCAAGCGGCTGGAGAATTCACCGCAGTTCGGCGCCACCGAGGTCCACAACTGGCAGCCGCCCAGCCAGACCGAACCGCTCTACCGGTATCGCGTGACGGTGAGCTACGGGCAGAAGCTATGAGGAGTCCGCGATGAAGGCGCCGAACCTGCAAATCGCCCGCCCGTGGCGCGGCCTCTGGGAGCGGTTGGCGAAAGACCCGCGCCTGAGCGTGCGCGTCGCGCTGGGCGTCCTGCTGTTGGCCAACCTCGTGGCCGCCGCCGCCGTGTTCCGCCCCTGGGGCGGTTCGCAAGAGGAGCTACAGCGGCAATTGGCCGAACTCCGCCGGTCGGCCGGAGAGAGGGAGAAGGCCGTCGAACGGTTGCGGGCGCTCGCCGGGGCCGTAGAGCGGACCCGCGCCGAGTCCGACTTGTTCCTCGAGCGGCACTTCCTTCCCGGGCAAACGGCGTACTCGACCGTTCTCGATGAGTTGCGCACGGTGGCCGACAAGTCCGGCGTGAAGGCCAAGGACCATTCCTTCGACCTGCAACCCATCGAGGGCAGCAACACGCTGGATCTGATGAACGTCACCGGCAACTACGAAGGCTCTTTCGCCGATCTGGTCCAGTTCGTCAACGCCATCGACCGTTCGCCGCGCTTTCTCACCATCGAGCGCTTGCAGGCCGCGCCGCTTCAGGCCCAGGGGACGCTGAACATCAACCTGCGCGTCAACGTGTATGTCCGGCGGGAGGCGGAGGCACGATGAAGCTTGGCGCGGAACCGAAACGCCTGGCGAT
>CAZVIK010000131.1:0-11325 GCA_964627045.1 uncultured Solibacteraceae bacterium
GGAGTCTTTTTTGGCGGCGTGAGCAACGGCGGCAAGAAGAAGCAAGAGGATTGCAGCGGATCTGAATCGGGCCATCGTCGTTCCGTGGCCGGCCGAGAGGAGAGACCGGGTATGAGCAGCCGACGGTCCTCCACTCGAACGGCGAGACCTCCGGCTGATTGTACTTCAACTGGAGCAGAACGTTGGCGCGCGGGCAGGTTCCAGACTCCATGCCTGCCCGTGCGGAGAATCGCCGGGGCGGCGGCTAAACCGGCCGCGCCTGTTTGCCGTCCCAGGCGTAGGTCTTGCCGTCCCGGATGGAGAGCACGGCCATCAGCGTGGGCAGGGTCGAGTAGAAGCCGGTATCGATGTTGACCACCGGTTCCTGGCGGCTCTTGACGCAATCCAGGAAGTTGCGCACATGGGCGTGATCCGAAGGCCCTCCGACGTAGGCGAACTTGGTGCTGAACGGCTCGAAGGGCGGCGTCTGCGGGCCGCCGCGGCCCATCGCCTGGTTCGGGCGATAGCGGTAGCCGGTGCGGTGCACGTGCAGCCAGCCCTTGGTGCCGAGGAACATGTTGCCCTGGACGTCGAAGTCCGCTTCGGCGCGAATGCAATTGGTGTAGGTCATGACGAACTTCGGGTACTTCCAGGTGGCGGCCAGAACATCGGGGAGTTGCTCGGGCAGAACGGGCGTGCGGACGTACTGGCCCGAACCGGCGCAAGTAAGCGGCTCCTGCGAATTCATGTACCAGTGGGCGACATCGGTGAGGTGCGTTCCCCAATCGAGCAGGGTGCCGCCGGAGTAATCATAGAAGGCGCGCCAACTGCGCTGCCGCGCCTGGGTGTAAGGGCGGCGCGGGGCCGGACCTTGGAACATCTCCCAATCCAGGTCGGCGGGCGGCGCGGTGGCCGGGCCGGGATCGCGGGTGTAGTTGCCCTGGTAGACGCACTCGACGTGGTAAACGTCGCCGATCATGCCGTCCTGGACCCGCTTGGCGTTCTCCTTGAAGTGATCCCAACTGCGCTGCTGAAGGCCGATCTGGGCGACGCGCTTGTACTGGCGGACGGCGGCGCGCATCTTCTGGCCGACCTCGATGCTATTGGACAGGGGCTTCTCACAGTAGGAGTCTTTGCCGGCCTGACTGGCTTCAATGACCATGGGGCCGTGCCAGTGGTCGGGGGTGGTGACGAGAACCGCGTCGATGTCTTTGCGGTCCAATACTTTACGGTAGTCGGCCAGGGCTTCCGGCTGGTTCTTCCCCTTGGCGCCCTGCTTGGCGGCCACCGCTTCACGGGTGGGCTTGAAGACGTCGCAGACGGCGACGAGTTCGACGTCCGGAAAGTCGGTAAACACGTCGCCGACGTAGGCGCCACGGGTGCCGGCGCCGAGGATCGCGAACCGGATACGGTCGTTGGCGCCGATGGCCGAACGGGACAAAGCCGCCGTAGCGGCGGAGCTGACAAGGAATGATCGCCTAGTGTACAAGGATAGCCTCCAAGGCCCGAGCCAATTCAGGCCAGAGGGAATTCTACATCACCGAAGGGGGTGGGCACAAGGAGGTTAAGGCGATGAAAAAAAGCCAGTTACGCCTTGATTGGGTTCGTTTCGCAAAATGGTATCCGGCACAGCACGCCTCAGGCCACCCGGATGCCCTGACGCTCGGCCTCCCGGCGCAGGCCGGTGTCGGCGGTGAGCAAAGCGGCGTCTTCGCGGCGCGCCAGGGCGAGGAAGAACATGTCATAGGCCGGGCGGCGGCAGGTGCGGGCGAGCAGAAAGGCCTCGGCCGAGACACCAAGGGACGGGACGAAGACATCGACCAGGCCGAGGGACGCTTCGATGATCCGGTCGCACTCGGGAAGACTCAAGTTCTCAAACTGATGGTACTTCCAGACGGTGTTGACGACCTCCGGAACCAACAGATCCGGGGCAAGGACGGTATCGGCTTCGGTCAACGGCGCGGAGAAACGGGCCGCGTGCCGGCGCTGGATGGCGACCTCGATGGCGGCGCTGGCGTCCAGGACGAGCCTCACCGGTTACGGTCCTCGCGAATCAGTTTGGCGGGGTCGGCGAGCGAACTGCCGGGGGGTTGAATCGACGGAAGCCCCGCCAGCAAAGCCCTGCGGCGCGCTTTGGCATCCACTTCGACCTGGAGCCCTTTGGCCAGCACCGCGACGGTTTGCTGGGCGAGGCTGCGGCGCTCGCGTTCCGCTTGCTCCACGAGGCGGCGGTAGATGTGGTCAGGTACGTCGCGGACTTGAATGAGAGGCATGATTGCCGCCTACATTATCCCACATAATGCATACTGCTGCAAGATGCAGGCACTTGGGCGTGCATGAAGAGTTCATGACGGGTGGGGCGCACGCGGAAACGGGCGAACCATTTGGGGTGTTGCAGCGTCTATAGAGGTATGACGCATTCGGATCGCGCTGGAATTTCGGAGTACCAACGGCTGCGAGCCGAGTATGACAGCGCCTTCGCCCGGCTTCGGGCGGCAGCGCAGTACCACTCGGCCGACACCGCCGCCGAGCAAGCAGCCATGGAGCTGTACCGCGAATGCCGGGAGAAGTTGGCACGCTACCTGGCGTCCGGCGGTGCGCCCACCCCGTCCAAGAGCGAGGTAGAGGCGCTGGCCTATCGCCTGTGGGAAGAAGCCGGCCGCCCGCTGGGGCGTCCGATGGAGCACTGGTTCCGGGCCGAGCAGATCGTCGGCCGGCGCCACAACGCCTCGTAGCGTCCTCCGTAAACCGTGTTTGTTCGCATGGCCGGGGGGAAGTGCGTCCCCGCGTCAGGGTAGAGTCGCATCGAGGACGGCGGCCGACTGGTCGTCGCGGAACTTCCGCAAGGCCTCGCGCAGCGCCGGGCGGTTAATGGCCAACACCGCGATGGCGAGCAAGGCGGCGTTGGTGGCGCCGGGCTTTCCGATGGCCAGAGTGCCGACGGGAATGCCGCCCGGCATCTGGACGGTGGAAAGCAGAGAATCCAGTCCCTTGAGCGCCTGGCTCTCCATGGGAACGCCGAATACCGGGAGCACGGTGTGCGCCGCCACCACGCCGGCCAGGTGCGCGGCTCCGCCGGCGGCGGCGATCATGACTTCCACGCCGCGGTGTTCGGCCTGCGAGACGTAGTCCACGGTGTGGCGCGGCGTGCGGTGCGCCGAAAGCACCTTGCATTCGTGGGGAACATCGAATTTCGCCAGCGTTTCCGAACAGTGACGCATGCAGTCCCAGTCCGACTTGCTGCCCATCAGCACGGCTACCAGCGGATGCGCGGTCTTGGTCATGTGACTTCATTCTAGCGTGGCGATGGGCGTTTCTTGCGCCTCTTGCCCGGCGTGTTACATCTTAATAGTTCACGCCTGGGATGATCGAGGTTCAACAGCTTCGGCACGCTTACGGGGACCGGACCGCCCTGGACGGCGTCAGCTTCCAGGTCGCCAAGGGCGAGATCTACGGGCTGGTGGGACCTAACGGAAGCGGCAAGTCCACCTTGTTCCGCATCCTCTCGACGATGATGGCGCCGGGCGGGGGCCGTGCGGCGGTGGCGGGCCACGATGTGGTGCGTGAGGCCGAAAAGGTGCGGCTGCACACCGGGGTGGTCTTCCAGAGCGCGAGTCTGGACAAAAAGCTGACCGTGGAAGAGAACCTGCGCGGGCAGGGACACCTTTTTGCGCTTTCCGGCGCGACGTTGCGGAGCCGGGTCGATGAAGCGATGCACCGGTTCGGGCTCGCCGAGCGGCGCGGGGAACTGGTGGGGACGTTGAGCGGCGGCTTGAAACGCCGGGTGGAAGTGGCCAAGGCGCTGCTGCACTCCCCGAAGGTGGTCCTGATGGACGAGCCCTCGACAGGGCTGGACCCCGGGGCGCGGCGGGAGTTGTGGCAGTACATCGCCGAGATGCGCGAGACGCGCGGCGTGACGGTGCTGTTGACCTCGCACATTCTGGACGAGGCCGAGCGCTGCGACCGGCTGCTGATGCTGCACAAAGGACGCGCGGTGGCCGAGGGGACGCCCGCCGAGCTGAAGCGGCGTATCGGCGGGGACGTGGTGGTGCTGGAGACGGGCGATCCGGCGCGGTTGATCGAAGACGTGGCGCGGCGGTTCGGCGTGGCGCCGCGCATTGCGGACGGGGCGCTGCGGGTGGAGATCGCCAACGGGCACCGCTTCATCACCGAAGTGGTGGAGGCGTTTCCGGGCGCGATTCAATCGGTGGCGCTGCACAAGCCGACGCTGGAGGACGTGTTCCTGGACGAGACGGGGGCGTCGATCCGCGAATGAGACGCTTCTGGCTGGCGGCGGGGACGCTGTGGGCGCGCGAACTGCGGCGCTTCTGGCGCGAGAAGGCGCGGGTGGCGGGGTTTGTGGGATCGCCGCTGGTGTTCTGGTTGATCATCGGCGGCGGGTTCGGCGACCTGGCGTACTTCTTCCCCGGGGCGCTGACGCTGACGGTGATGTTCTCGGCGGTCTTTTCGACGATGACGCTGATCGAAGACCGGCGCGAGGGGTTTCTGCTTTCCATGCTGGTGTCGCCGGCGCCGCGCAGCGCGATGGTGCTCGGCAAGACGCTCGGTTCGGCGACGCTGGCCTGGCTGCAAGGCGTGATCTTCATGGCGTTCGGGCCGCTGACGGGGGTGTGGCTGACGCCTGGGGCGCTTGCCGGGGCGGTGGCGGTGCTGTTTCTGATCTCCCTGACCTTCACGCTGATGGGATTCCTGATCGCCTGGCACATGGAATCGACGCAGGGCTTTCACGCGGTGATGAACCTGGTGCTGTTCCCGTTGTGGATGATGTCGGGGGCGCTGTTCTCACCGGAGAAGGCGCATGGGTGGATCCAGGCGGTGATGGAGGCCAACCCGCTGACCTATGCGCAGGCGGCGCTACGGCATCTGCTGGACCCGAGGGCGGCCGATGCGGCGCCGTCGCTGGGCGTGAGCCTGGCGGTGACGGCGGCGTGCGCGGCTGTGCTGCTGGCGGCATCGACGGCGGCGGCGAACCGGAAGAGCGCCAAGAGCGGGGCTTAGGGAACGGGCCTCGCGCGACGGCGCAAACCAGGCGGAGCCGACGCGGCTCGCTGGCCTACTCGCCGATGATTTTGACCAGCACGCGTTTACGGCGGCGGCCGTCGAATTCGCCGTAGAAGATCTGCTCCCAGGGTCCGAAGTCGAGCTGGCCGCGGGTGACGGCCACCACCACCTCCCGGCCCATCACGGAGCGCTTCAAGTGGGCGTCGGCGTTGTCCTCGCCGGTGCGGTTGTGATCGTATTTCGAGATTGGCTCGTGGGGCGCGAGCGATTCCAGCCACTTGTCCATGTCGCGGTGCAGGCCGCTCTCGTCGTCGTTGATGAAGACCGAGGCGGTGATGTGCATGGCGTTGACCAGCAGGAGGCCTTCCTGCACTCCGCTCTCGGCCAGGCAGGCGCGCACCTCGGGGGTGATGTTGACGAAACCCCGGCGCGAGGGGATCTGAAACCAAAGTTCTTTTCTATAGCTCTTCATCCATGTCATATTGTAGGGGAGATGACGGCGGAAACCAGCGGCGCTGCCCCAGGGCAGCAGAAACGGGCGCCGGTTGCGGCGCTCATCATCCTGGTGGTGATTGTGGCCGGGGCGGTGGGATTCTGGGTCCTGGACCAGCAATCCAAGAACATCACCGTGCCCAAGGCCGTGCTCACGCCCGAGGCTAAGGCCTATGTGAAGTACCTGAGCCTGGGCGAGGTCACCATGAAGGCCACCGACGCGTTCCTGAAGCAGACGCTGGTGGAGATCGAAGGCCAGATCACGAACTTCGGCGACCGGAAGCTGCAATCGGTGGAACTCAACTGCGTGTTCTACGATCCCTACGGGCAGGTGGTGCTGCGCGAGCGCGTGCCGATTGTGCGCGCGCGCGGAGGCGTGCTGAATCCGGGCGAAACCAGGAGCTTCCGGCTGGCGTTCGACACCATTCCGGAAAGCTGGAACCAGGCGTTGCCGCAACTGGTGATCGCGCAGATCGTCTTCGGCTGAGACGGTGACGGAGATCGAGGAGATCCGGCGGGAACTGGCGGCCAAAGGGATGGTGCGCCTCAAAGTGAAGGTGACGCCCAAGGGCGGGCGCGGCGAAATCACCGGGTTTCTGGCCGATGGGACGATGAAGGTGCGGGTGCAGGCGGCTCCCGAGCGAGGCAAGGCCAACGCGGAGCTGTGCGCACTGGTGGCTGGGGCGCTGGGGGTGAGGGCGCTGCAGGTGAGCGTGGCAGCCGGGGCGGCAAGCGCGGCGAAGACGCTGCTCGTCAAAGCGTAACATCATGAAAAAACAGGCAATTCTCGACTCAATTCTGGGAATAGGCATTGTGCCGATCGTGAGGGTGTCGAGCTATGAGGGCGCCATCCGGTCGGTGGAGGCGATCTACAACGGCGGCATCCGGGCGGCCGAAATCACGATGACGACGCCGGGGGCGCTAAAAGCGCTCGAGAAACTGGCCGGCGAGTTCGGCGAGAAGATGGTCCTGGGCGCAGGCACCGTGCTGGACGCCGAGACCGCGCGGGCGTGCATCCTGGCGGGGGCGGAGTTTCTCGTGTCGCCGGCGCTGCGGGTGGAGACAATCGAGGTGGCGCGGCGCTATGCGAAGGTGATCCTGCCCGGGGCGCTGACGCCGACCGAGGTGCTGGCGGCGTGGGAGGCGGGCGCCGACATGGTGAAGGTCTTCCCGTGCGGCAACGTGGGCGGGCCGAAGTACATCAAGGCGCTGAAAGGGCCGCTACCGCAGGTGGAGATGGTGCCGACCGGCGGGGTGAACCTGGACACGACGGCGGACTTCCTGAAGGCCGGGGCGGCGGCGGTGGCGGTGGGCGGCGAGATGGTCGACGCCAAGACGGTCAAAGAAGGCCGCTTCGAGGTGATCGAGGAGCGGGCGCGGCAGTACCTGGCGGTGATCGCCAAGGCGCGGGCGGAAATGGCGTCGTCCTGAGCTGGTTCGCCGGCGCGCCGCGCGTGCTACACTGAGAATCCGATTATGGCCATCAGCAAGGATTTGTTGGACATCTTGGTGTGCCCGCTGTGCAAGGTTCCCGTCGAGTTAAAGCAGGACGAGAACGGCCTGAAGTGCAGCCAGTGCAAGCGGGTCTACCCCATCCGCGACGACATCCCGGTGATGCTGGTCGATGAGGCCAGAATCGAGGAATAGACCTCACTCCCGGGAGCGAGGCGGTCCGGACCGGCGGTTTGCCGGATCGCGGCTGGTGGTATGAAAGAACTCGCCCGGCTCTTACGCTTCGTACGGCCCTATGCGGCGCCGCTGCTGGCTTCGGTGGCGCTGATGTTGGTGGCCGGTGTGACCTACGCCCTGATGGCGAAGCTGATCGGGCCGGTCTTCGACCGGGTGCTGAGCGCGGCGTGGAGCGAAGCGCCGGTCGAACTCCTCAAGATCCCCTTCACCGGACGGACGTTATACCTGAACGACCTGGTGCCCAGCGGGGTGCACAACGTGTGGACCCTGATCGCCATCGGGATCCTAGCGGTGTTCCTGCTGCGCGGGGTGGCCGATTACGCGGGCAATTACCTGGTGAACTACGTGGGCCTGGGGACGGTCACCGACCTGCGGCAAACGGTCTTCGACAAGGTCCTGCGGCACGGCGCGGAGTTCTTCGAAGCGCACTCGACGGGCCGGTTGATGTCGTCGATCATGAACGACATCGACAAGATCCAGGTGGCGACGTCGCACATTCTGGCGGATCTGCTGCGGCAGACCTCGATCGCGATGTGGCTGCTCTATATCCTGATGGACACCGACTGGCGGCTGGCCGTGGTGAGCCTGACGCTGCTGCCCTTCGTGCTGGTGCCCACCGCGCGCATCGGGAGGAGAATCCGCAAGACGACCCGCCGCGCGCAGGACGACATGGCGGAGTTGAACCAGATCCTGCAAGAGACGCTGAGCGGGCATCAGGTGGTGCGGGCCTTCGGAGCCGAGGAGTACGAATCACGGCGGTTCCGGCACGCCGCCGGGCGGTTGAAGAAGAGCAACCTGCGCTACGTGGCGCAGCAGGCGCTGGCGAGCCCCCTGATCGAGTTCTTTGGGGCGGTGACCATCGTCGGCCTGCTGACCTACGCGCGGACGCAGATCAAGGCTGGGGCCATGACGGCGGGCGAATTCACCAGTTTTGTGGTGGCGTTGCTGATGCTGTATGAGCCGGTCAAGCGGCTGACCGGGATCTACAACATCTTCGAGCAGGCCATGGGCGCCACGCAGCGGGTGTTCGAATACCTGGAAAGGCCCGAGGCCATCCAGGAGCGGCCGGGTGCGGTGGCGCTGAAGAAGTTCGAGAAAAGCATCCAGTTCGAGCGGGTGGGATTTCACTATCCGAACGCCTTCAACGCGTTCCGGCTGGAGGAGGTGACGCTCGAAGTGAAGGCCGGCCAGGTGGTGGCGCTGGTGGGGCCGAGCGGCGCGGGCAAATCCACGCTGGTGCAGTTGCTGCCGCGTTTTTACGACGTGACCGAGGGAGCGGTGCGGATCGACGGGCGCGACGTTCGCGACCTGAAACTGGAAAGCCTGCGGGCGCGGATCAGCATCGTGCCGCAGGAGACGTTCCTGTTCAACGACACGGTGGCCAACAACATTCGCTACGGGCGCCGGGACATCCACATGCGGGCGATCCGAGAGGCGGCCCGAAGCGCCCGGTGCGAAGAGTTCATCCTACAGATGCCGGAAGGGTATGAGACGGTGATCGGCGAGCGCGGCCTGAAGCTGAGCGGCGGGCAGCGGCAGCGCATCGCCATCGCCCGAGCGCTGCTGGAGAACGCGCCGATCCTGATCCTGGACGAGGCCACCAGCCACCTGGACAGCGAGTCCGAGGCGCTGGTACAACAGGCGCTGGCGACGCTGATGACGGGGCGGACGACGATCGTCATCGCACACAGGCTGTCCACGGTGCGGCGGGCCGACAAGATCGTGGTGCTGGACCAGGGACGGATCCGCGAAGAAGGGCGGCACGATGAACTGGCCAGCCGCGGCGGAGTTTATCAGAAGCTGTACGAACTGCAATTCATGGATGCGGGCCGGGTGACGGAATCATGAGTATTCGAAGCATGACGGGCTTTGCCCGGGTGCAAAGGTCCTCCGAAGAGGCCGATATCGTACTGAGCGTCAAGAGCGTGAACCACCGCGGGCTGGACATGCACTTCCGCATGCCGGACGAGTTGGACGGCGTGGAGACGGCGCTGCGCGGGGTCATCAAACGCCAGGCGCATCGCGGCCATGTCCAGGTGACCGTGACGCTGAGCCGGTCCGGGGCGGGAGCCGCTTCGGTGAATCGCGGCCTGCTGGAAGCCTACCTGGGGGCGTTCCGGCAGGTGGCGGCTGAGCAGGGGATCACGGCAGAGCCGGACCTCAACGCCGCGCTCAGCGTGCCGGGCATGCTGCAACAGGACCGCGAGGAGGCGTCCGGCGCGTCGTTGGAAGCGGCGCTCACCGCGGCGATGGAAGAGGCGATGGCGGCGCTGAACGCGTTTCGCGAGCGGGAAGGAGGCGAACTGGCCGCGGAGCTCGAAAACCGGGCTAGGGCGGTCCAGGCGGCGGCGGCGCGAATGCACGAACTGAGATCCAAGGCCGTGCCGGCATTCCAGGCGAGGCTGAAGGAGCGGCTTTCGGAATTGCTGGCCAGCACCGTCATCGAGCCCCAACGCCTGGCGCAGGAAGCCGCGATTCTGGCCGACCGCAGCGACATCGAAGAGGAATTGACGCGGCTGCGGGTGCACGCCGGCCAGTTGCTGAAGCTGCTGGAGGGCGGCGGCGAGGTGGGCAAGAAACTCGACTTCCTGCTTCAGGAGATGGGGCGCGAGGTCAACACGGTGCTTTCGAAGACCGGAGGATTGGGGGACCTGGGGCTGGGGATCACCGAGATCGCCCTGGGGGCGAAAGCGGAAATCGAGAAGATTCGGGAGCAATCGCAGAATCTGGAATGAGCATCGTATTCATTATTTCGGCACCGTCGGGATCGGGAAAATCTACACTTGTAAAAGGACTCTTCGATTCTGTTGAAGGCCTTGTTTTTTCCGTGTCTTACACGACACGGGCGCCGCGCGGACAGGAACGCGACGGGCAAAGCTATTATTACATTAGTAGGGATGAATTTGAACGGCGGATCGCGGCCGGCGAATTCCTGGAGTACGCCGAAGTGTTCGGACACTACTACGGGACGCACCGCAGCGTGCTGGACCGGGCCGAGGCGGAAGGCAAAGACCTGGTACTCGACATTGACGTGCAAGGTGCGCGACAATTGAGGAGCCGGATACCGGATGCTGTAAGCATCTTTATACTTGCCCCATCCCGCAAGATCCTGGAACAGCGGTTGCGCGCCCGCTCGGAAGACCCGGACGAGGTGATCGAGCGGCGCCTTGGCGAAGCGGCCGAGGAGATACGCAGCTACGGCTCCTACGACTACATCGTGGTGAACCGGGAAGTGGAAGAGGCCGTGGAGACGCTGGCGTCGATCGTGCGAGCGGCGCGGGCGCGGCGGGAGAGGCAGGAAGCGGCGGTCCGGCCGATATTAGCGACGTTTGAAGAAGCGAGCCAATGAGCACAGCGACGGCAGGCCTTATGAGCGACGCAGCGCAGAGAAACCAGAGCCCCCACACGATTCCGGACGATCCGGAACAGAGCACTTACCGCTGGATCATCATCGCCGCCAAGCGCGCGCGCCAGCTACAGGGGGGCGCGCGGCCGTTTCTGCCGACCACGTCGAAGAAGCCCACCGTGATCGCGATGGAAGAAGTGCGCCGGGGCCTGGTGAAGTGGGAGGACCCGTCGCTGGCGCCTCCAGCGGTGGAGGCCGAACCGCAGGAAGAGTAGGGCATGCGCGCTCTGGTCGGGATCGGCGGCGGGATCGCTGCCTACAAGTCGGCGGAGCTGGTTCGCGCGCTGGCGGAGCGCGGCATAGAGGTCCAGGTAGTGATGACGGCGGCGGCCCAGCAGTTCGTCCGGCCGCTGACGTTCGCGGCGCTGACCGGCCGCAAGGTAATCACGGATTTGTTCCCGGCCCAGGGCGGGCAGGAAGCGCTTCCGAGCGCGGTCGAACACATCGGCGTCGCGCAGGCCAGCGACGTGCTGGTGGTGGCGCCGGCCACCGCCGACCAGATGGCGAAGTTCGCGCACGGCCTGGCGGACGATTTCCTGTCCACGGTCTACCTGGCCTTCACCGGAGCGGTGGTGCTGGCGCCGGCGATGAACAACCACATGTGGCGCCACGCGGCCACGCAGGCCAACCTGGAGACGCTGCGGGCGCGGGGGCATCACATCGTCGGACCGGAAGAAGGGGAACTGGCCTGCGGCACCGTGGGTCCGGGACGGATGTCGGAACCCGAGGCCATCGCC
>CAZVIK010000132.1:0-11250 GCA_964627045.1 uncultured Solibacteraceae bacterium
TGTATGAAGCTTCCCAAACCGGGTGCGAGAAGAAGATCAAGACGAGATTCTGATGATTATGAAGCCAGGGCGGGATTTACCCGCCCTGGCCCATAGGAGGTATAATGAAGCATAAGCCTGCCTACCATTTCCGCCCCGATAGCCATTGGATCAACGATCCCAACGGCCCCATATGGTTCGACGGCCAGTATCATTTATTTTACCAATACAATCCGGAGGGCTGGGAATGGGGCAACCTGCACTGGGGCCATGCGGTAAGCGATGACCTGGTGCACTGGACGCACTTGCCGGCCGCGCTCGCACCGCTGACAACGCGCGGCGAGAACTACTGCTTCTCCGGGTGTTCCTATGAGCGTAATGGAAAGCTGGAGCTGTTCTACACGAGCATCGGAAGCTATGGCAGTGGACCGCGCGGCCACGTGGACGGCGCCGAACAGTGGATCGCGACCTCCGGCGACATGCGCACTTGGACGCAGATCGCCAATAACCCGGTGCTATCCACCGAGGGCGAGCGCGAACAGGGCCGGTTCCTCACCCACTGGCGCGACCCGTTCGTTTTTCGCTACCGCGGCGAGACGCTGATGGCCATCGCCGGCTGTGTGGATGGCTGGAAGGCTTCAATCCTTTTATACCGGAGCATCGATATGCGCCGCTGGGAATACCTGAGCTGTTTTTTCAGCGAAGGAATTGCTACCGTCTACGAATGCCCCAACGTGGTGGTGTTCGGCGACAAGCTGGCGCTCATCTACACGCGCTTCCAGGAGTGCGTGGAGTATGCCGTAGGCACGATGAACCCTGATTACACTCTGAATGTGATCCGCTATGGCGAGGTACTTGATTCCAAATGCTACTGCGCGACCAATGTGTTCGAGGCGCCGGATGGGCGCAAGCTGATGTGGGCGTGGCTCAGGGAAGATGACCGAGGGGGCATTATCACCGACGGCCCGTGGCAAGGGGCCATTGCGCTGCCGCGGGAACTCACGCTCACGGGGGATGATCGTTTGGTGCAGCGAGTCGCCGGAGAAGTTGATCTGCTGCACGGCGAATCGGAAACCGCGGAGTTTGAAGCGTTTCGTGGCCGCTACGTATTTCGCACCCGCGCCAGCGCGTTTGAGCTCAATGCCACGATTGACAGCGCCGCCGAGTTTTGTATAAGCGTACTGGGCGCAGACGACGGCACCGAAGTTACGCGCCTGCGTGTGCTGCCGGCCGCCAAGGCGATTCATATCGAGCGGGACCGCAGTTCTCACTTGAGCGCGGTCAACCGTTCGCGCGTGTCGGGTCGTTTCGGCCGGGCGGGGGACGCGCTCCAGCTCCGCGTGTTCGTAGACAATTCAATCGTAGAAGTATTCTTGAACGGACAGTGGGCGTATTCTGCCAGGGTATATCCCACAAACGAGGATGGTATCATCGCGCTGGAGGCGTTCGAGGGCTGTCTAAATGGATCGGTCAGCATATACAGATTGTCTTAAGTCAATATCTTTTCATCAAAGCGAGCAGCCTTGCCATCCCGGCAAAGTTGTCCAACTTTATACCCCCACCGCCTGCCGGAGCGTGTCGTCAATCTCACCCTCAAAAAAGTGGATGTATCGGTTGTAGGTGATTTCAACGCTGGCGTGACCCAGTAGCTTTGAGATGATCTTGACCTCCACACCACGGGCGTATAGATTCGAAGCAAATGAGTGCCGCAGGGCGTGTAGGCCCCGATGCTCTACCCCTACCGCCTCGCAGGCCTTCTCCATCGTGGCTAGCAGGTTCCGATAGCTCAGGTGCTTACCGGCCTGGGTGGCGAACACATAGGGGCATCCCGACACCTGCTGGGCTTTGAGGTGGTGGATGGCTTCCAAGGCCCTGCTGTTGAGGGGAATCGTCCGTCGACCGGACTCCGTTTTCGTGGTGCGCTGGACAGTGTTCTTGCCATCCACCCGCACCAGATTCTTGTTGATTTTCAGCGTCCGCTTCTCCTCGTCGATGTCGCCCCACTCTAGCGCCAGCGCCTCGCCGGCGCGGAGGCCGGTCTCCAAAATCAAAACAGCTCCCCATCCGTAGCGGAAGCGGAGCTGTCCGTTCTTCTCTTCAGTGAAGGTGGCTACTAGTTTCTCCTGCTCATCCTTTTCGTAAGGGAACACCACCTTGGTGTTGTGCGTCATCGGCGGCATCTGTACGCCCTGCACGGGGTTGCGCTGAATCACCTCGGTCAGCATCGCGTGCTCCAGTACCTGGCTGAGCAGTAGTTTCTGCTTCTTGATGGTGGACGCGCTCATGGCTTCCAGACGGTTGACGTACTCCTGGATATCCTCCAGCCGGATCGCCCGGATGTCCATTTGGGCGAGCTCGTCCTTGCAGAGCAGCTGCAGGCAGAATTGATAGCGCTCGTAGGAGCTGGGCCGGATCTTGCCTTTCTTGAACTTCTCCAGCCAATTCAGCATGTAGTCGGCCAGGGGTATGTGATTGTCTGTAATAATGACCTGTGGGATTTTAACTGCGGATTTGCCCTCGTCACCGAGCTTCTTCCCAGGCTTGCTCTCTTGCGCCAGTTCGAGCGCTTGGAACCGTTCAAGCACTTCCTCCTCAGAGTTGCAGGTGATGAATTTCCGCTTCCCATCAACATCACGGTATCCTGCCTGGTATCGACCGTCAGACCGTTTGGTGATCTTGCCAAGTTTCAAGTGAACGATCGTCACTGCTTTCCCTCCCGCGTGTTTATTGCCATCCGGAGAACCAGTGACATGGTAAATCGTTCGTTCCACGGTATCAACTCACTTCCAGATCATAATCAGCGTAGTTACAGATAGAAGAACCGCCGGGATTTGTCTTGGCTTGACAGACCCCGGCGGAAGGGCAATGGATTATTCTGCTTCCTTTCGGTCGTGTAGCTGCTCCACGACTGTCTTGAGCTTGTCCGGGATCGGCAGGCCCAGATGCCCGGCATTCTCCAAGATGGAGACTCCCTCATTGGACAAATAGAAGCAGATGACCGCTGTGCGGAGCGCGCTGCCGGTGCCGATCACCTGCGCGTCCACGATGTGCCCAATGCCGACCAGCGCGAAGATCAGGATCTTGCGGGAGATACCCCGAAAGCCGATCGCGCTGGACAGCGTCCTATCGGAGATGGCGCACATAACCCCGGTGATGTAATCGATGCAGGCAAACGCGATCAGCGTGATGAGCAGGCCATCGCTGCCGCCGAGGTACCAGCCCAGGAACCCGCCTAGCGCGGTGATGAAGATCTGGATCTTGTTCCAGACCAGGTCGATCGTAATGTCTCTCATGATCAAATGCCCTCCGTATACTTTTCGCTGATCCAGCACACCTCGCCGCCTAACAGGATCGAGACCCAGCCGAGCGTGTTTGCCGGCGTCAGCAGCACGCCTTTATTGACCGCCTTAACAATCTCGAAATTGGTGCCGGGGCCGGTCCGGATGTTGACCGAATCCCCGGTGACGCGAATGGCCTTGGTCGGTTTCGCGGTTTCTTCAGGCACCTCCGGCGCGTCCACAGGCGCTACAACAAGCCCCAGCGCGGCGAGCGTCGTAGCGTCACCTTTACCGGTAACGGGGAGCCCTTTTGCCTTCTGGAACGCCTTCAGTGCCGCCAGCGTCTTGGAGCCGAACTCCCCGTCGCCGTTCAGGTCGGCGCCATGCTTGTTCAATGCTTTTTGCATCGCAGCCGTCCGGTACCCTTTGTGCCCGTAGACCAGGTCGCAGGCGGGGTTGTACCGTACCAGCGCGCACACCTTCCCAGCATAGTGTGTCAGGCTGTCCATCCGGACACCATAGGCGGTGCCTCTGGCATGCACGATCTTTGACGCCGACGCTACCATCGCAACGTGGGTGATCCTGTTGGCTCTTCCGGTGGACATCGTGTTCAGGAACTGCAGGTCGCCCGGCTGCCGGGCCTTGGCGATTACAGACGAGCCACCGAGCTTCTCCCCAATGACGGCATAGCTCTCCGGCCAGAGCAGCTCGAAGTCGTCGTCATACACTTCGTTACAAGATATCGGAACCTTGCCGCCGTACTTCCACGCCTTGCCCTGGGCGCTGTAGGCGCGGGCGACAAGGGAAGAACAGTCGAAGATTCTCTCCTGGGTGCGTTTGGCCTGGCTGTACTTGCAGCCGATCTTGGAGACCGCCCAGTCCCGGGCGGCCTTTGCGGTTTCTGTGTAGTTCATGTGTGCTGCCTTCCTGCCCTGATTGCGGGCATAAATAATCCGCCAACCTGGGCGGCTGGGGATCACATCATCCGATTTTCTGAATACTGGCCCATGTCTCGTCGGAGAGAAGTGTCTTGTTTGCGTCCAGCATACAAAGCCACGGCCAGATTTTGTCTCCAGCATTGGCCGGGAAGTCATAGGTCATGTTGCCGGACAGGTTCCCGGTAGAGGTTGTGAGGCGGCTGACGTACTGCGACGTTCCTTCAATCTGTTGTCCGAGCATGGTGTCTCGCAGCATGTAGTTCGCAGACGGCGGTGTCCAGGTATTCGGGAGCCGCGCGATCCCGATGTGCCCGTCCGATGTGTTGGTGGATGCCCTGAACGCCAGAATCACCCGGTAGATACCGTCCATCGGAATGACCCAGCCCATCTGTCGCGTTGCGCCTGATCCGCCCATAAGAATCTCGTACAGGCCGTTGTCGCAGCGCGTAATGGTATTGAAATTCAACACCCACGCCCGGCGATTGTCCGCATTGTACGAGATGGTATCCCCCGTAGGGTTCGACAGCCGGCAGTATGGGAACAGGTTCGCAATCGCGGCGGATGGGGCGGTGTACGTCGGCGCGCCATTGAATACAACGGAACCTCGGAATCTGGATGGCAAGTATACATCAAACACGCTAGGAACCGCAGCCTCGCCACCGATGGCCATGCCCTCGCCGGAGGCATGCAGGTCAAACCAGATCTTCGAGGATGCAAGATCCACCTCGACGGTCGTGGTGCTGTACTTGTCCGTCAGCGATGCCGACACGACATACCCGGCAGACGTGATTGCGCCGCCAATGATCCCAGTCACGGTCGCGCTGTACGAGGGAATCGCGCTCATCCCAACCGAGGAACCATATGAGCCGCCGGACAGCTTGAATCTCAGTGTGCCGGCCCTGACGTTCAGATTGTTGATCGGCGCGAAGGATACGGTCAAGACGTACTTGATATAGGTCCCGGTATTGGAAACCACGCCGCCCGATGTGCATCGCATCACGGAAAATGCCGTGATGATGGGCGCGAAGTACTGGTACACGGTCACGGCCGCGGCGCTTAAATACGTCGCCGTCTGCCCGCGCGAATCCACTACCGTCACCGTCCCCGAAAGAACGCCGTACTGTGCCAGCACGCCCGTCGTGATGACGTTCGTTGTGGATGAGTAGGTCACGCCTCCGATGGTGAGCCGGTACTCCACGATGGACGCGCCATAGACGGACGAAGCCGTGATCGTGCATTTCGTCCAGCTTCTGTTTTGCACATACACGCCGATGGTATCGCCCACGGGATTCTGCAGTGCGAACGGAGCCGATGAGATGGTTGGCACGAAGGACGCCGGCACGTTCAGCGGGAACGTCAGCGTGCGGGATGACTGAAAGACGCCGCCTGAATAATTCTCCAGCGTGAACGTGATATCGCCCACCATGTCGTCTGTGATTTGGCCAGCGAGCGCAGCGTCGGGCATCCAATTGACAGCCGAGCCGGCCGTGATGAACCCGCCGCTGGCGAGGGTGCCGCTAGCCGTCCCGATGGCATACGACACCTTGTGCGTCAGGCCGCTGCCCACATTCCCAACTGTAATCGTCGACTGCACGCCAATGGTCAGTTGATCGCCCGGCACAGTGAGCGACGAGTCCTCGTACTCGATGACCAACCTTGGTGAACTGCTGCCTGTGCCGCCGTTGAACTCGCAGTAGCTGTTGGTCCCGCTGCCATGCTGGACATTCAGGTACCACGTCCCGGTGTACCCCTGCAGGATGTCCTTGTACGCCGTCAGGCTCCACGACTTCGTGCCTGTGCCGGAGGAGACTGAGAAGTCCGCCTTCCAGTCCTGTGTCCCCTTCGATCCCCAAGCGTTCGACGTGCTGCTGCCGAATTGCAGTACCTTCGTCGAGTAGCTGTCGGTCCGGTTCATCCTGAACGTGATCGACTTGATTGTCCAGGCCGGGTTCAGCGCAGGAAAGCCGACATAACCGTAATAGGTAGCGGTGCCGCTCTTGCCAACTTTGAGTGAGGCGGTGGACGAGTTGAACGACGAATCACCCCACCGCGGCCCTGTGCTGGTGGGGATCGTAATGGATGGCATGAAATCAGGCCTTTCTGCAGGTGATGTTCCCGGTCGCCGCCTGGTATTCCAGCATGCCCGCACCCAGCAGCAGCTTCGGCGATTGGGCAGAAGTCCCGATCTGCAGCGTCGGTGACGTGATGGTCTTCAGCACACCAAAGACGGCCATCAAGACAGCCGCGGCGTCTTTGCCCTTCCAGAATTCAAGCTGCTCCAGCGCGAGGCGCGTCCAGAGATCGCCGCCCTTGTTGGAGATCGTCAAGCCTTCGCCTCCGAACGTCAGGGAGCTGGCGATGTTGTCCCAGGTGGCCTGTGAAGATGCCGAAGCGAAGTTGGTCAGCGCTCCGGCCGCATCCATCAGATCGTTAAAGGCGTCGTTATTGATCGTGCCGTTCTTTAGCGCCTCTATCAAGCCCTGAATCGCCAGATTGTCCGCCACAACCTCCCAGCCTGGAAGGGAAGCGCGGTAGACCTTCAAAGCATTGGTGGTGGTGTTTCGCCAGAGCATCCCATCGACCGGGTTCGCAGGTTCGGTCGCCTGCGCGATGATGTCGGTCAGATCTGAAATCGTAAGTTGAGCGCTCGCAATCGCCATCTACGACACCTCGCAGGTGAAGGTGGTCTTAACGGTTACGTCATCCCCGTCGATGTAGATCACCTTACCGGTGGCGAAGGCCGCGCCGCCGTCCAGCGCGTTCCCATCCTTGTCGCGCCTGTACCAGGTATAGGTTCGGGCGTGCTTATAGGTGGCGTCCGCAGTCACATCGACCCACGCGGACCCGGAATAACGCATCAGCGCCACCTGGGGCGTGGTTGTGATGATCTTGTAGTAGAAGGTTCCGGTCGCTGGCGATGAGGGCGCGGTGGCGGAGAAGGTCACCGACTTGAGCGCATCAGTCTCGGCCCCGTTCTGCCAAAGCCGGCAGATCAGGCAGGAGGTGCCCACGGTGTTCTTGAAGACGCTGCCGCCGGTCGACTCAATGGCCGCTTGGTAGTTGTCGGTCTTATCAGTCAGCGTGATCGTATCAGTATAGGTCTTGCCGCCGTAGGTCATGGCACACTGGTACGCCTGCACACCGACCACATCCGAACCGCTCACGCTGAGGGCGGACGCCGTTTGCCCGGAGATCGTCGTCCAGGAGCCAGCTGCGTACTTCTTCCAGACGTAGGTAGCGCCGGAAGAAATGGCGGTGGCGCCGTCATAAGCGGCGGTCGCCAGGGTCAGCGTCCCCGACTGGTTCTGGAACACCGCGCCGCTGGGCGCGTAAACGGAAAACACCACCGCATTCGCGCCCGCCGCGCCCGTTGCACCGGTATTGACCTTGGACCAGGTGATGGCGAGTGTGGTACTGACGGGCGAGGTGATCGGCACGGACAGCGTGCCCTGCTGTTGGCCGGCTCCGCCCAGGGTAGCGTTGGCCGCAATGGTCAGAGTGATCGGGATCTCGTTGTTCACGGTACTTCCCACGGCGACCGTCATGCCCGCGGGCGCGCCGGTGACGGTCCCTACCGTGGGGGTGACCTTCGTCGTTCCGGTGTAGGCCACCACATTACAGATGACACTGGCGGCGAAGACCTGTCCGGAGACATTCCCCGAGAAGGTGATGTTTTCATTGGTCAGCATGGCGACGGAGGCGGATGCGCCGTTTGATCCGCTTGCACCCGCGGTGCCGTCGGCGACCTTGTATACGCTGGTCGCATCGCCGATGCCGGCATCCGACGTGACCGCGCGGATGGTCGCCACGTCGCTGACCCATACCGCGTGGGCGGGCTTGACCACCAGCGTCGAGGTGGTGATCACCGTATTGCCGTCGCCGGTAGGATAATCCGTCCAGACGCCAGACGAATTCTTGTACTGCCACTTGGAGAAGGTGACGTTCTGGATGTTCGCGGTCAGCGTGATGGACGCTGGGTTCGGCGTCGGGGAGCCAGATGCATACTTGAACACCTGCTCGCCGGAGATCCAGCAGTTCTTCGCGTTCTGGCCGGTCTTCACCAACGCGAAGTCGATGGCGGCGGACACAGAAATGGCCTCTCCGGTGTCCGGGTCGGTGTAAGTCACGTAGACGATGTAGGTCAGTGTGCCTGCGGAGATCGATGCCATCTTATTCTGGGAGACGGTCAGCACGCCGGAGGCGACCGACTCGCCCGTGGCCAGCGCGGTTTCAGACGCGGAACCCTCCCGGCGTTTCCAGTCAATCGAGAGCCCTGCCTGATTAAGTGGGATCTGCGCCTGATCGGCGTAGACCACCGGCGTGAGTACGACGTTACCGGCGGCGATTGACCAGTCGGGCGAGAAAGTTCCCGCGTTGACCTCCTGTACCTGGATGCGCGGCTGGTTGGAGTTGATGTAGCAGGACAGCGACTTGCCGTCCGCGAGGTCTACGATGCTGATTTGTCCGGTTGCGAGTGTGGCCATATCTATTCCCCCTCCAAAGTGCAATGAAAAACCGCCTGACGCTTGACGTCGGCGGCGGTGACGGTAATTATCTTGGTTCCCCGGTGCGAGGCGTTCCAGAGGCTGTCGCCATACGTATCTGGACTTGAGCGCGTCCAGGAAAAGTGGGAGGCGTCGTAGGAAGCCGTCAGGTCGGAGGCACCCCGGAGGACTTTTGCGGTTAGCACCGTCTCTAGCACCTCCGGGGTCAACACGCCACCCCGCGAAGCGACAATTGCGAGGGTAATGCCCACCGTCTGTTCTGCAACGCCGATCACGCTGCCGTTGGTGGAGAGGTCGATCTCCTCCACCGACTCGGGCTCCAGCTGCGCGGCGGAGATGCTCTCCATGGCGATCCTGCGGCCGGAGATGGTGGAAGGCAGCTGCCAGGAAGCGACAGCGGTCTTTCGCATATCCTGACGGACGGAGCCCAGCTCAATGGACCGGAACTTCTCGTTCAGGCAGTCGAACTCGACGCGGTTGACCTCGGTGAGCACATCAAGCTGGATGCCCGGGTGCTTCACCCGGACACGGTCATAGAGGAACACGTCCTCGAGGCTCCGGTACTGGGCATATTCCTCCGTATCGCCAAGGGAAAGGAACTCGACTTTCAGGGATACTTTCGGCAGGTCAGCGTCGTTCGCCAGCGCCGCCAGCGCCTCCCGGATCATGCGGATGCGGACCATGGTTTTCGTGACGGTCTTCGTTTCCTTGCACTCGCCGGAGCAGGTGAGCGCCTGCACATGGGGTGTGGGGTACAGGGAGGCCCGCGGGCTGTCGATCCAGGTCTGGTCGGCGGCGATCGTGTACACCGTGCCGTCCACATTGTAGCTGCCCGGCGCCAGCAAGAGGTCTTTGCCGCTCTTGTCCTTGCCGACCGGCACGATCCGGGTGACCACATCCGAGGCGTCCACCTCACAGGAGACGCCCAGCAGGTTCTTCGCGTATTCGATCCGGACGCCCCGGTTGAGCCCCGCGTCCCGGAGCAGGAAGAAGTCGAAGTTGTCGCGGACGATCTCCGCGCCCCACAGCGCCGCGGCACCGGTCTCGGGGTCGAGCAGCGCGCTGACGGGATTGACCCGCGTCCAGCCGTCGATCACCCGCTCGCCGCCCACATCGGTAAAGCCGGAAAACAGCGTGGGTACGAGGCAGTTTCCCAGGATGCCTTCAACCGTTGATACACAATCCGTCTGCCCGGCCGGGTGCGAGGTGAGGTTGTTTAAAAGATCGTAGAAGATGTGCCGGGCGTAGGCGGTCACGCCGTCGTCGCGGAGCTCCACCTTGTAAATTCGAAAGAGCTGGTCGGCCACAATCCAGGCAGGCGCGACTTCCTCGATGGCGGCGGGATCGTTCGGCCAATCCTCTGTCAGTGTGTACTGGATGGCGGACTTCGCGATCCAGCCGTAGTAGGTGTAGGTCTTCCAACGCCACTTGCCCTTGTGTCGGTACTTCTTGCGTCCGGTGAAGACGCCCTTGTACCGATCCTCACCCTTGAAGATGATGGGGATGCTCAGGCCCACCGGCAGGTTCTTCTTGCGCACTTTGTTGCCGGTCGCTTTGTAGTAGAGGTTACGCTGGGTTTTCGTTGTGCCGGTCTTGATGGTCCACACCTCGTGGACGGTGACCAGCATCCCCTCCGGGGTGATGGGCGGCACGGTGCGCACCGGCACATCGCATTTCAAGATATAATCGTTCTGTATGAACGTCCAGCGCTTATAATCGTCGATGGGGTGCTCCAAATGAATTTCCGAGAGGTCATTCCGCGCCTCAGTATGCACGCAGGATGTCGCGGAAAGCGCGCCGCAGAGGCCCATGGTGTCGAAGTCCTCGGCGTCAGGGGAATAGATGTACACGTCGCCCATCAGAGCGCCCTCCAGTTGGGGGTGATCGTGATGCGGGATACGCTCCCTGTCCAGGAGATGGCCGTCGACCCCACCGGCAGCATCGGCCAATCGTCCCCGGTCAGGGAGCCGGTGAGGTTGATCCCCTCGCGGTACGCCAGCCGCTGCGGCACATCGATGGTGATGGCGGAGGCGAGGCCCGCGATCCCCAGCGTCACCTCGCCAATCGTCAGGTCGATGTCGCCGGTGCCCTCCACCGTGATGACGGGCTCGGTGAAGACGGTGCCCTGGTTCACGATCTGGGCGAAAGATGTCAGCACAATATTTTCCACACCCAGCAGGTATAGAAAGGGTTGGCAGCGAAAGTTCACTGTGAACTTTCGCTGCAGACGCCCGCGCACGACCGTCTCGAAGTCGATCTGGTTGTTGACGCGGGCGTAGTAGAACCCTGTGGGGCGGTTCCCGAACATCACGACGCCGGGGCCGTGCAGCCACGCGGAGAACACGGGTATGAACGCCGGGTTCGGCGCGATGCACTCGCAGGACGCGATGAACTCGTCGTATACACAGTCGCCTTCCAAGACGGTCAGCGTGCCGCTTCGCCCCGGCACTGTCTGCGTGGTCACGCGTTCCTTGGGCCGGGAGATGGCCGGGTGCGTCAGCACATGAATCCCGTAGTCGGTACACTTCACGCCGTTCCAGGCGAACCAGT
>CAZVIK010000133.1:0-4762 GCA_964627045.1 uncultured Solibacteraceae bacterium
CGTTAATTTCGACGAGGTGCAGGCGGGTGTGGAACGCCTCAACCGCCGGCTTCACGCCTCCGGCTACCTAAAGCCGGAGTCGCGTGTGGAACGTCTGTTCCAGGACGCCGGCAGCAAAGTGGACATCGTCATCCACGTCGCTCCCGGCCCCCGCTACAGCTTCGGAAGGCTCACCGTGCGTGGCTTGGATCTCGACGGAGAAGCGCAGATCCGCCGCCTGTGGGCCATGAAGCCCGGCGAGCCTTTCAATCCAACCTACGCGGATTTCTTCCTCTCGCGCATTCGCGAGGACGGTCTCTTCGACAATCTGGGCGCCACCAAGGCAACCGTGTCCATCGACGAAGATACACACACCGCCGCCGTCACCCTGGACTTTGGCGCCGCGCCCGCCCCGCCCAAAGAACCGCCGCGCCGGCGCCCCTCCTGGTAACGCCGGTCAGCTCCAGAGACGGTCGTTTACGCGGTAGGTGGGCGCATCCCACTGCGGGGTGGGCTCGAAGTAGCCGCCGTCGCGCAGTTGCTTCTTGAATTCGTCTTCGTTCAGACGCAACCCGAGGCCGGGACCGCTCGGCACCGTCGTATATCCCTTGTTGACGATCGGCTTTTCGACGCCCTCCACCAGATTGCTCCACGCGGGGTTGTCCACGGCGTGATTTTCCAGCACCAGGAAGTTCTTGGTGGCCGCAGCGCAGTGCACGTTGGCGAAGAAGCCCACCGGCCCGCTGGCGTTGTGCAGCACCATGGGGACGCCGTACTCCTCGATGGCGTCGCCGATCTTGTGGGTCTCCAGGATCCCGCCCGAGCTCAGCAGGTCCGGTTGCAGAATATCGACCGCGTGGGTCCGCGCCAGTTCCAGGAACGGCTCCTTCAGGTAGATGTCCTCACCGGTGAGCGTCGGGACCTCGATCGCATCGGTGATCTTCTTCCACAATTCTGTGTACTGCCAGGGGATGAAGTCCTCCATCCAGGCCAGGTTGAACTTCTCGAACGCCTTGCCCAGCTTGATGCAGGAGTTCACGCCCATGTGCCCGTAGTGGTCCGTGGCCAGCGGCATCTCGTATCCCATGACTTCGCGGATGCGAGCGATGTAGTCGCTCAACATAGCGATGCCCTTATCGGTCAGCTCCAGCCCGGTGAACATGTGCACCGTGTTGCCGCTGATGTCGGCGCCGTCCGGATAGGCCAGCGTCCCGGGAGTCTTGCGCAGCAGCGACACGCCCACGTCCGCTTTCATGAACGTAAACCCGTCGGCCTTGCGTTTGGCGACGCGCTCGGCGAACACCTTGGGATCGTCGGATACCGGCGTGTCGGCATAGATCCGGATCTTGTCGCGGAACTTCCCGCCCAGCATTTGGTAGATCGGAACGTTGTAGGCCTTGCCCGCCAGGTCCCAGAGCGCGATCTCAACTCCCGAAACCCCGCCACCCTGCCGCGCGTGGTGGCCGAACTGTTTGATCTTCCGGAAGATCAGGTCCACGTTGCAGGGATTCTCTCCCACCAGAAGCCGCTTCAGCGGCATCGGAACTTCGCGATGCGCCCCGTCGCGGTTCTCGCCCAAACCGTAGATCCCTTGATTGGTGTCCAGCCGGATCACCTGCCCCGCCATCCGCATGTCGGTGATCTTCAGCTCCGAGGGCTTGGAGGCGGTGTTGGTGTGTTGCAGCGCCGCCTCGAGCGTCTGGTTCGCCCAGAAACCCGCGCCCAACGCCGCGCCGGCGCCACGGAGAAACGAGCGGCGTCCCGTGAGCTTCTTGACAGTCTCCTTCATCGGAAGTCCTCCTGGTGTGCCGCGCCGGGCTCGCTCCCCGTGGGCATCCATATGAGTATAGTCAAGCCTAGGCGCGCCTTTGCCGCCTTCGCTGCATGCACGCCCCGGCGCTCAAATCGCCCGCAGCATCCGGTACACCAGCGCCACCGGCAACCCCACGACGTTGAAGTAGCAGCCTTCGATCCGGTCGATGTACTTCGAGGCCAGCCCCTGGATGGCGTACGCCCCGGCCTTGTCCATCGGTTCGCCGCTGGCGGCGTAGGAGGCAATCTCGTCTTCGCTTAGCGTCACGAAGCGCACGCGCGTGCATTCGGCCTCCGCCGCCACCCGCTCGCCGGCGCGCAGGCACACGCCGGTGACCACCTCGTGTTCGCGCCCCGACAGCCGCCGCAGCATCCACGCCGCCTGTTCACCGCTGGCGGGTTTCCCGAAGATCGTACCGTCCACCACCACCACGGTATCGGCGCCCAGGACGATCTCCCCCGCCCCGGCGGGCGCGGCCAGCGCTTTCTCTCTCGCCAGCCGCAACACGTGTTCGCGCGCGTCTTCTCCTTGGAGCGGCGTTTCGTCCACCGCCACCGGCCGCGTGACGAATTCGATACCGGCCGCCGTCAGGATCTCTCTACGTCGCGGCGAATGCGATGCGAGCACCAGCATACCTGCATGGTACAATGGCTCGTTTCTCCCTCCATGGAGCGCACCGCGAGAGTCATCTCGAAGTTGAAGCTTCCCCCGGGCACCGTTCGTCCCGATCAGTTGGCGAAGGCCGCCTGGCCGCTGGCGGTGGGACCCAGGATCGCCGCCCACACCACGGCCACCTGGTTCGAGGAGAACCGCCTGGTGGTGGAAGTCGGCGACGCCATCTGGCAAATCCAGTTGACCTCGCTGAAGGGCCAGATTCTCCGGCGATTGGAGGAGGTCATCGGGCAGGAACTGGTGTCGAAGATCGACTTCCGCTTGCGCGTCCGCCGGCGCGAGCCGCAGCGCTCCTCCGAGGCGCGTCCCTGCCAGGACGAGGCCGACCGGATCGCCGACCCGGTCCTGCGAACGCTCTACCGCCAGCAGCGCCGCAAGAGGTCCGCATGAAAATCACCGAGCAGGAAGTCCGCTACGTGGCCGATCTGGCCAATCTCAAGCTCTCCGACGCCGAGATCCTCCGCCTGCGCGCGGACCTGGACGAGATCCTGGTCCACATGGACAAGTTGAACGAAGTTGACACCGAGGGCGTGGCCCCCATGGCGCAGGTCCTTTACGACGCGGGCGCGAACGCCACGCTCCGCGACGACGTTCCGCGCCCCACCCTCTCGAACTGGGAGGCCGTCGCCAACGCGCCCGTCTCCGGCGCGGGTTACTTCAAGGTTCCGCTGGTCATCGAGAGGTAGCCCCGATGGACATCGCCACACTCACCATCGGCCAGGTTCGCGAGGGGCTCGCGGCCAAACGCTTCAGCGCCGTCGAACTCGCCACCGAGGCGCTGCGCACTGCACAGGTGGAGAACCCCAAGACCAACGCCTACCTTCACTTCTGCCCCGAGCGCGCGCTGGCCGCCGCCGCCGGAGTCGATGCGAAGCTCGCGCGCGGCGAGGACCCCGGGCCTCTGGCCGGCGTTCCCCTCGCCGTCAAGGACGTGATTCTCACCAAGGGCGTTCGCTCCACGGCCGGCTCACGGTTGCTGGAACACTTCATCCCGCCCTACGACGCCACGGCCGTCGTCCGCTTGGAACAGGCCGGCGGCGTAATCCTCGGAAAGACCAACTGCGACGAATTCGCCATGGGTTCGTCGAACGAAAACTCCGCCTTCGGACCGGTCCGCAACCCCGTCGCGCCGGATCGCGTGCCCGGCGGGTCCAGCGGCGGGTCGGCCGCGGTGGTGGCGCAGGGCTCTGCCGTGGTCTCGCTCGGCTCGGACACCGGCGGCTCCATCCGTCAACCCGCGTCCTTCTGCGGCGTGGTGGGAATCACGCCCACCTACGGACGCGTCTCCCGTCACGGCCTGATCGCCTTCGCAAGCTCCCTCGATCACATCGGCCCCTTCGGCCGGAACGTCGCCGACGCCGCCCGGCTGCTCGGCGTCATCGCCGGCCGCGACGAGATGGATGCGACCTCGGCTTTCGCCCCCGTGCCTGACTATGCCGCCGCGCTCGGCGGCGGCGTGAGGGGCATGCGCATCGGCCTTCCCCGCGAGTACTTCCAGGGGCTGGCGAGCGAGACCGGCGCGCTCATCGAACGCGGCGTCGCCACGTTGAAAAAGCTCGGCTGCGAGGTCCGCGAGATCAGCCTGCCCGCCACCGGGCACGCGGTCGCCTGCTACTACATCATCTGCACGGCCGAGGCGAGTTCCAACCTGGCCCGCTTCGACGGCGTGCGCTACACCACACGCGCCGATGGCGCCGAAAACCTGATCGGCATGTACCGCCGTACGCGCGGCGAGGGCTTCGGCGCGGAGTGCAAGCGGCGCATCATGCTCGGCACCTATGTGCTGAGCGCGGGCTACTACGACGCCTACTATCTGAAGGCCCAGAAGGTACGCGCCCTCATCGCCCGCGATTTCGCCAGCGCGTTCGGCGAGGTGGATGCCATCGTCGCCCCGGTCTCCCCCTTCCCCGCCTTCAAGCTCGGCGAGAAGATCGACGACCCGCTGGAGATGTACCTCTCCGATATCTACACCATCACCGGCTCGCTCGCCGGTATCCCGTGCATGAGCGTCCCCTGCGGCGCGACGGCCGCCGGGTTGCCCGTAGGCATGCAGATTCTCACCAGGCATTTCGACGAAACGGGCATGTTGCGCCTGGCGCACGCCTTCGAACAAGCTGGCGGCGTAAACGCCTGAGCCCGCCGCCCACTCGCCTGAATCCAACCGCCCTGATTGCGCATCCTTTGCAGTAGGAGACAGAGATGCCATTCACACTACCCAACCTGCCGTATGCTTTCGATGCGCTGGAGCCCTACATCGACAAGGCGACCATGGAGATCCACCATGGCAAGCACCACGCC
>CAZVIK010000133.1:4772-11106 GCA_964627045.1 uncultured Solibacteraceae bacterium
AACAAGGAGACAAGTACATGGCATGTACATTGCCGTACCTGCCGTTCGAGTTCAACTCTCTCGAACCGTACATCGATGAGATGACGATGCGTATCCATCATGTCAAACATCACGCGGCCTACATCACTAACGTGAACAAGGCCCTGGAATCGGCCCCCGAACTGGCCTCCAAGAGCCTGGAAGAACTGTTGGCCTCCAACCTGGCGCTGGTCCCCGAGTCGATCCGTACCGCCGTGCGCAACAACGGCGGCGGGCACGTGAACCACTCCCTGTTCTGGCAGATCATGGCGCCGAATGCTGGCGGCGCACCTTCGGGCAAGCTCGCGGAAGCCATTAACGGCGCTTTCGGCAACCTCGACAATCTGAAGGAAAAGCTTAACGCCGCGGGCATGGGCCGTTTCGGCTCCGGTTGGGCGTGGTTGGTGAAGGACAAGTCGGGCAAACTCGACGTCTACTCCACGGCCAACCAGGACAGCCCCATCCTTGAGGGCAAGATCCCCGTCCTCGGCATCGACGTCTGGGAGCACGCCTACTATCTGAAGTATCAGAACCGGCGCGCCGAATACCTGGCCGCCTGGTGGAACGTCGTCAACTGGAAGGAAGTGGAGAAGCGGTTCCTGTCCTAACCGTTCGTGGGGCGGGCGCGGCTTTCAGAGCTGCGCCCCGCACCCGTCGCAGAACCTGGCTCCCGCCTGCTGTTGCCTTCCACACTTGGGACAGTACCCCGCGCTCGCCGGAGGCGGCGTATAGCTTGGCGGCGCTCCACCGGCGGCGCCCTGCCGGCCACGGTTGATCAGCCAGTAGACCAGCACCGCGATCAGAATCAATGGGCTGAACGCGAGCAACCCGCCCAGAGAAAGACACCCCAGGCACCCGACCCCACGTGCTCCGTACACTCTTCGTCTCATCACGGTGATTTCCCGGTAGCCGCGGTCTCGCAGCGACGCTGGCTTCCATTCTATACGTAGCCCGCCGCCCGCAGGTTCCCTTCGGCCGCGGCGATCCGCGGTCGCGCTACCCCGCGCCTTCTTCCGCCTTGCACTCCAGACGGCCGTGCGCCGGCAGGCAGTCGAGCGGCAGCCCGTCGGTCCAAAGCGACACCTGGAACCGCACCGGCGCTCCGGGCTTGTGGCGGAATGCCTCGAACGGCACCCGCACCTCCAGCACCTTGTGGCACGCCGCCGCCACCCCCGGCACGCCGCATGTCACCGCGCCGCCGTTGGCGAACTTCAGCGGCAAGCAAGTCGCGCCTTCTTCGCTTCCGTTCGCGCTCACGCGCACTTCCAGGCCCGGGTGCGCCGCCAGCGCGCCCCCCTCGAAGTCCAGCCGGACGTACAGGTTCTCGCCGTCGCTACCGTAATAGAGTTCGCGCACCAGCGGGCCGCTGCCGTGCATCGCGCCGCTGCGGCCATCCACGCGGTACACGCCCGCACCCAGCCACTCGAAGAACGACGTCACCTCGCCGTCGATCTTCGGCCGGATCGCCCCGCTCGGCTCGGCGTGGAACTCGCGCACCGCCACCTTCAGAATCGGCCGGGACAGCTCCTCGGGCGGCGGCAACCCCATAGCCCGGTAGGCGTTCGAAAGATGATCGCGAAACAGCTTGTCGAACTCCGGCCGGTTGGCCGAGTCGTGGTGCGGCCCGTACCACCAGCACCAGTCGCTCCCTTCGGCGATCAACAACTCTTCGAGCGCCAGCGCCAGGTTCTCCGCGCTGACGCCGCCCGCCCCCGGCGACGCCGCCACACGGTCGTAGGCCCGCCGCGCGGCCAGCAGGTACTCCCACGCCAGGTTGTCTTCGTCGAACCCGATCCACACGTCGAAGTTCGCGCCGATCCAGGACGCCGGGAAGATGTGTCCCAGCGTCTGCGGCTCACTACGGGCGAGCGCCTCGCTCACCGTCATCGCCTGGATATCGGAGGCTTCCGAAATCCTCCGGTACAACTCCCGCAGGAACGGCCGCCCGTTCTGTTCGTAATACTCCCAGGCGTTCTCGCCGTCCAGGATGATCGGCACAAGCGCGTCGCGGCCCGACGCCAGCAACCCCCGGCAGTTGTCGCGAATCCGCCCGAGCAGGTCGCCCGCCGCTTCCACTGCGCCCATCTTCGAATACACGAACCCGACCAGGTCGCTCAGGTAGTGATCGCGGAACAGCAGCCGGATCTCGCGCCCGCCCTGCCGCCACAGATACGGCCGGTAGGTTTCCTGAATCCCCGCCGCCTGCCCCAGCGTTCGCGCCAGCACGCCGTTGTCGGTCGCCGCCCATTGGAACCCGGTCTCGGCGGCCATCCCCAACACCTCGTCGGAAACCGACCCCTCCGACGGCCACAGCCCCGCCGGTTCCGCCCCGAACCTTTCCCTCACATAGCCCCGCGCCCGCTCCAGTTGCAGCCGCGCGTCCTGCGGATACTGAAAACGCACCGGCAGCGGCGCGCCCGGGTGCGACACCGACGCGATGTTGGAATCGCACAGCAAAGGCAGGATCGGATGGTAGAACGGAGTCGTCGAGATCTCCACCTGCCCGCGCGCCGCCGCGTCCCTGTAGGCCGGCAACACCGTGCCCATGAATTCGATCTGCTTCCGTCCGAGCCGCGCCTGGTCTTCCAGCGAATACCCGCGTCCCTTCCGCACCAGTTCCCGGATCTCCTCGTCGCCGGCCAGGTTGTCCTCGTCGAACCACGCCAGTTGCGAGAGCACCTGTAAGTCTCGGAACGCCTGCTCGCCGAACATCCGCCGCGCCCGCCCCAGGTTGCGGTCCGCCGCCATCCAGGCGTCATAAAGTTCCAGGTAGCGCGGATACCGCGCGATCATCCGCCCCGGATTCGCCTGGAAAAAGTACCGCAGGATGAACTCCTGCTCCTGCTCGCTCAGGCTCCCGGACGGCTTCAGCGCGCACTTCAGGAACGGGTCCGATGCCGTTCCCGTCGCGTACTCCTCCACTTGCACCATCATCGAGGGCACCATATTGAAGGTCTGGCGCACCCGCGGAAACTCCTCGAGCACGCGCACCATCGCGCGGTAGTCCTTCAGCGCGTGCAGCCGCGTCCAGGGCAGCTTGTACTCGCCCGAGACCAGGTCCTTGTAGAACGGCTGGTGCATGTGCCAGAGAAAACAAAGGTGAATGCTCGGCATACCGGTCAGCGCCCCGCCGCCGTGTAGGGAGCGGCGTCGGCCCCCGCCTGAAAACACGCCGAAACCGGCGTAGCCGCCGCGTCGAACTGCGTCATCGGTTGCAGGCCCGCGATCAACTCGATGGTCCGCAACACCGACGCCGTGTTGTATCGGTTCTTGTCCACCGTGCGCCGCTTGACGAACGGCGAGACCACCAGCGCCGCCGCGCGCTGCCGGTCCATATGATCCGCTCCGCCGCCGGTGTGCGCCGGCACGACAAAGATCGCCATCGACGGCCAGAACCGGGTGCGCGACAACCCCGCCACCAGCGCCCCCACCGCGCGGTCGTTCCCGGCCGCTTCCGCATCGGCCAGCCGCACGAAAGTCAGCTTCGGCATTTCGCCTTTCTGTTCGAACCCAGCCGCGTCCTTCAACACGGCGTCCACCTGCGCCTGGCTGGACCGGTTCGCCGCGTAACTCGCCACCGTGACGCCGGCCGCCCGCGCGTTGTTCCACAAGTACCCCGCCGGTGGAACCGCCGCCGGTTCGGGCTCTTCGAAATCCCGGCGTTCTCGGCGCCCGGCCGCGCTCGCGCGCCTCAGCTTCTCCACGTAATCCGGTGAAATGGCCGCCACCGACCAGTTGTACCCGTCGGCCGCCGTTTCGCCGATCGCCCGGAAGTTGTCCAGCAACACGAACTCGCGCGCCAGTTGGCGCAGGTTCGGCGTCACTGCCTCCGGATACCGCACCCGCGAGGCGTCGCCGTCGCCACCCGGCATGTCGCCGAAAACCGCGTCGTAGGTCCAGCCGTGGTTCACCACGACGTAAACCACGTGCCGGATCGGCGTCGGATCTCCCGGCCACGCCGGCACGGGACTCCCCTCGGGCGTTCCGGCATCCTCCAGTTTCGCGTCGCGATACGGGCTGTTGGCGAGCACGGCCGCGCTGTATGTCTCCAGTCCCTCGTCACCGGCGTCCTCGATCAACGACAGCGTTCCGGAGCCGCCGTTCACCACCGCCAGCCGCCCGCCGGCCAGCGCCCGCACCGCCGTCGGGTAGCGTCCCGCCGGGATGTAGCCCACCACCCGGCTGCGCACTTCGGAAGCGTCCACCACGGCCACGGCATTCTCATCGGCGCACGCCACTAACACACGGGTTTTCGACGCGTCCAGCGCCAGCCCTCCCGGCGTCATCCCCGCCGGTTGCAGCGGCGACATCCCCAGGTTCACCGTCTCGGAGACCTGGATCTCGCCCGTCTCCCTCACCCCCAGCACCCGCAGGCTGTTGGTGTTGGACAGGGCCACGAAAATCCGGGCCGTGTACGGGCTCGGCTCGCCCTCCAGCGCCGGCTTCGGTCTTCCGGGCACCCAGATCATATCGGTCGGATGCGGCGCCAGCAGGTATTTCCCCGCCATCTTGCCGGTGGCCGTCTCGTGCCGCAACACCATCCCGTCGGCCCAGCAGGAGACGAAGTACGACCGCCCGTCCGGGTGAAACAGAATCCGGTAAGGTCTTCGCCCTGTCTTGAACCGGTCGATCACCCGGCCCGACTGCGGATTGATCACCGCAATCGAGTTCTGGTACAACTCGGCCACATACAACATCCGCCCGTCGGGCGAGAACGCCACGTCTCCGGCGAAGTCCCTGTCGCTCCGCTTCGCCGCCTCCGCCAGCGGAAACGTGCGCGCCGGCGTCAGCCTTCCCCCCGTGAACGAGAACTCGTAGACCGCCGCCTGCGCCCCGCCGCCCACGTACACCAAGTTGCCTTTGGGTGCGAACGTCAACCCGAGCCACGCGTCCGGCACCGGTATCCGGCTCACCTCTTTTCCGGTCTGCGCCTCCAGCACCCAGATCGAAGGCGCCCGTTCTCCGGCGTGCAACACCAGCAAGTACTGTCCGTCCGGCGACGCCGCGCTCGATAGCGGGAAGGTGTCCAATTGCACCTGCCGGCCGGCGGGCGCCACGCGCCATCCGTTGGCCAGCATCGTCTCTTCGGTCTGCGCGCCCAGCGCCGCCGCCGCGGCCAGCGTCAACGCCAGCGCTCGCGCCGTCATTCGAAGAACCTCTGTGCGATGGGAAACCGACGCCCGATGCCGAACGCCTTGGTCGTCACCTTAAGCCCCGGCGCCGCCTGTTGCCGCTTGTACTCGTTGCGGTCCATCTTGTTCACGATCTCCCTCACCAGTTCGAAGGAAACCCCGTTCTCCGCAGCGATCTCCGCCGGACTGCGGTTTTCCTCGACGTAGGCTTTCAGGATCGCGTCCAGCACGTCGTAGCTGGGCAGCGAATCGGTGTCTTTCTGGTTCGGCCTCAACTCGGCCGACGGCGGCTTAACGAACACGCTCTCGGGAATCGCGCCCGCGTGCCGCCGGTTGGCCACGCGCGAAAGCTCGTAGACCAGCGTCTTCGGCACATCGCTGATCACCGCCAGCCCGCCGATCATGTCGCCGTACAGCGTGCAGTAGCCCACCGCCAGTTCGCTCTTGTTACCCGTGGTCAGTACCAGCGCGCCCCACTTGTTGGACAGCGCCATCAGCGTCACCCCGCGCAGCCGCGCCTGCAGGTTTTCCTCGGCCACGTCGTGCGGCGCCCCCTGGAACAACGGGGCGAGAACCTCCAGGTACTTCTCGTACACCCCGTTGATCGAGACCACCTCGAACCGGATGCCAAGGTTTTCGGCTAGTTCCCGCGCGTCGGTGACGCTGCCTTCCGAGGAATACGGCCCGGGCATCGCCACGCCCACCACGTTTTCCGGCCCCACCGCATCGGCCGCAATCACCGCCGTCAGCGACGAGTCGATTCCCCCGCTCAGCCCCAGCAGCACGCGCCGGAAACCGCACTTGCGGATGTAGTCCCGCGTCCCGGCCACCAGCGCCTCGTAGGCCGCCTCGCGTTCGTCTTCCAGGTTCTCGTGCAGATCGCCGGTCCCCGCGTCCACATCCACGAAAACCAGATCCTCGTCGAATGAGGCCGCCGACCCGATCACCTGCGCCCCGGCGTCCATGGCGAAGCTGCTGCCGTCGAACACCAACTGGTCGTTGCCGCCCACCTGGTTCACGTACACCACCGGCAGCCCGTGCTTTCTGGCCGACGCCGCGAAGATCTCCCGCCGCAGCGCCCTCTTCCCCATGTGGTAAGGCGACGCGTTGATGCTGACGATCATCCCGGCGCCCTGCGACGCAAGTTCTTCCACCGGATCGCGCCGGTACAGCCGCCGCTCCCA
>CAZVIK010000134.1:0-2738 GCA_964627045.1 uncultured Solibacteraceae bacterium
TAATCAAGGTGAACGCTCAGCGAAATCTGGCAGCAACTCTTTCTTGGTTGGCGCTGGTCGTCATCAGCACTGTGGGACCGGGCTGCAACTTGAGGATGGCTCAGCCTGGCGCCCCTGCTCCCATTGCGGCACGCGACAATTCACAGCCTGCGCCGGAATGGGTTGTGGACCGTCTCGCTGAAGCGGCCCCGGACTTGTACTTCGATCTCGGCGAGCACGATCTCGGAGCGCGGGAGCGTGATGAGCTTGTTCGCATCACTCCAGCTCTCGAGGAGATTCTTCGCGATTTTCGGGACCTGGTGATCGTGCTTGAAGGCCACTGTGACGACCGCGGTTCGGCGGAACTCAACCTGCGCCTCGGAGGACGTCGTGCGGAGGTGGTTCAACAGGTTCTCATGAGTCAGGGCTTTCCGGCCAACCATTTGCGAATCGTCAGCCTCGGCGATACCCAGCCACGATGCTTCACCCACGACGGAGTCTGCCGCCAAAAGAACCGGCGTGTGCATTTCAGAGCCGCTCAACGAGCCGCCGGCGAGAAGTTATAAGAAAGTGCGGAGGACCATTTCAGACGTCGACCCAAAGACCGCGATCTCTCTCGCCGCGCTTTTCAGCGAGTTGTTTCTAGTCGCGGCCGACGATCGGCATCTGCTGATGGCATCTGACATGTTCGGCAGCGGTGAATGGCACCGATGAGGTCAGACAGGGTGTTACGGGGGGCGAAAAGCGCCTGATGAAGATGGCACAGATACTCCCCGCATGGGGAATGATCCTCAAGGGGAGGCGGCCCTTCCTGTCAATCGAGGTGACTCGGGAGTGCCCGCTCCGCTGTCCCGGTTGCTATGCGTATGGCCCGAACCACACTCGCGAAGCCGGTTCACTCCGCGCGCTGGGAGACCTCAAGGGGAGTGATCTTGTGGAGGGAGTGCTCGCCGTCACGAAGAGGTTCCGCCCACTGCACGTCAGCCTTGTTGGAGGCGAACCGCTTGTGCGCTACCGAGAGTTAGACGCTCTGCTCCCTCTTCTGGCGCCCACAGAAGTTCAGTTGGTTACCAGCGCCTTCCGCCCAATACCTCGGTCGTGGGCGAAACACAACCACGTACACATCGTTGTGTCCATCGACGGCCTTCCGAGAGAACATGACCGCCGCCGGGCGCCTGCGACTTACGAGCGAATCCTCGAAAACATAGCCGGTCATCAGGTGATTGTCCATTGCACCATCACTCGTCAGCTAATGCAGCGTACCGGGTACCTGCACGATTTCGCTGCCCTCTGGTCCGAGCGCCCCGAAGCACGGAAGATCTGGTTTAGCCTTTTCACCCCGCAAAGCGGCCAGTTCCCTGAAGAACGGCTTTCGCCATCGGAACGGCAACGAGCCATTCAGGAATTGGCCGGTCTTCCGTCGGTGTTCCCAAAAGTGTACATGTCCAGGGTTGTTCTGGATGGCTATAGGCATCCGCCCGAGCACGCTACGCAGTGCATCTTTGCGCGCGTCACCACCTGCATTTCGGCCGATCTGAAGACTGAAATCAGCCCATGCGAATTAGGCGGCAAACCCTATTGCCACGAATGCGGATGTATTGCGTCCGCGGGGCTGGCCGCGATCGGCCGTTATCGTCTCGCGGGGCTGGTGCGAGTTGGTGACATCTTTTATCTCTCAAGCAAGATTGGCGAAGCGCGCCGCCGACGCAACGGAATGTCGAACAGATAGCCGCGAAGGCTGCGATCCGGCCGAGACCACTTGGGCCCAGCGCGCTTTCGGCAGAGCATTCGTCGCATGTCATAGACCGACGCCGAGCCTTGTCACCGATGCGTCTAGGGAATACTGCCGGTCGAGTTCGATCCGCGCTGGCAGCTTTGGAACCCGACATGCACTACTCGGTACTTCAATGACTTCGGATATCACCGAGCGGTTGTTCTGCAAATGAGGGGGATCCAAATACCAATGCGGATTGAAGAGCAACCGCCAACGACATTCGACCGGTCCGATTCTCGCAATGGAGCTATGCGAATCTTAACTCGTGGGCTTCAGCCGGCGCCGCTTTCGCCGGGAGGCGAGCCTCTGGCTCTGCCGGACCCCGTGTTCCCATTGCATCCCGAGAAATGCGGCGACGTCCCGCCCGATCCCCGGTCCGTTCCACAGAACGGGACTCCGTACAGGACGCGCGTCACCCCGTTCATGGTACGCCGCGCGCTTCGTGGCTGGCTTTACCCGTACCTGCGATCCCGATTGGCCCCGGGCGATTTTCACCCGATGATCGCTTACCTGTTCACGGAGTGGAAGTGCAACCTCGACTGCCACTATTGCTGGGCGTTTGACAACCGCGTAAGCGGGATGACCGAGGACACCGCCCGGCGCGCCATCGATTGGCTACACGACACCGGCTGCCGCGTCCTGGCGCTTATGGGTGGAGAAGTCCTGCTTCGGCCCCAGTTCGCACACAAAGTCGTTTACTACGCGGCGAAGAAGGGCTTCTGGGTTTACGTGCCGACAAACGGCCGCTTGATGCGGAAGGAAGTGATCGACAGGCTGGCGGACGCCGGCGTGGCGACATTCAATCTGGCTGTCGATTCAGTCGAAAACCGCAAAGAACTGCCCAAGGCCCTCAACCCGATCCGGCGCGAGTTCGAGTATCTCATCACCAAGCAGTACGTCTACGATTACAGCGTCTTCTTCAACATCAACATCACGCGCATCAATCTGGAGGACGTCAAAGAGCTTACGGAGATTGCTCATGATG
>CAZVIK010000134.1:2748-4045 GCA_964627045.1 uncultured Solibacteraceae bacterium
TTAAAAATGTTTATGGTTTTTGTTATTTTTCCGGGTTAGCGACCGAAAAACAAATCAACGAGTCGCCGATGCTCGATCAACCGCACTTCAAGCACAAGAACGCGAACAGCACATTCATCACACCGGAGGACTGGCACGAGATCGACGCGATCATCGACTGGCTGATAGCAAAGAGCCGATCAGGGTACAAGATCGTCAATTCCGCCAGGCGCCTGGAGGAGATGAAGTACTTCATGCGGGGCAAGTTGCAGGATTGGAACTGCCGCGCCGGCCAAAATTCATTGATCATCCGAACGGACGGCACGCTGGCGCCGTGCTTTCCCATGTATTCGGCATCGTGCGATTGGGGAGTAGTGGGCAAGCCCAAGTTCGAAGTCGATCAACTGAGGAACACGAAGCGGGGGTGCCAACCGCATTGCTTCTCAACACTGAACCATAATCTCGCGTACTGCTACGATGCGGGGCGCGCGTTCAAGTGGGTATCGAGACAGGCGCTGCGTGGTTTTCGAGGAACTACGGGCGGCTTCGAGGAGTGAGGTTAAGGGTCGATTGTGAATACATTCGACGAGTTTCAACCCGAGGTGCGGCGACACCCGCGCGCACCCGCCGCTTGGGACGCCGCGGATACTCTGCGGGCGGGGATTCAGCAGTGCGTAGCAGCGTCAGCGAAGGCGTTCGAGGCCATACAGCATGCCGATGGTCACTGGCGCGGCGACCTGACGGCCGACACCACACTCGAGTCCGACTACATCCTTCTGCAATTGTGGCTGTATCCGCCGAAGGCAGGCGGCTGGAATCCCCCGACGCGCGCTGTTGTCGGTCGCTGTTGCCGGGCCGTACTGGACCGCCAATTACCGGACGGAGGCTGGAGCATCTATCCCAGGGGACCCTCCGACGTCAACGCCTCGGTCAAGGCTTATAGCGCACTGAAGATCGCAGGAGTGGAAGGTCCGGAAATGCTGCGTGCGAAAGAGCGTATTCTCCAACTCGGCGGAGTGCAGGAGTGCAATAGCTACGTGCGCATCAATCTGAGCCTGTTCGGGTTGTACCCGCGCCGCGACGTGCCCACAGTGCCTCCCGAAATGGTGCTGCTGCCCGGCGACATCCTGTACGAACTGTCGTCTTGGACCCGGTTAATCGTCGTGCCTCTCTCGATTGTGCAAGCTGTCGGCGGGATACGAAGGGCGCCTGACGGCATCACCCTCGATTTTTTTTACTTTAGGTAAAATAAAACACCTTTGCCCCGATTGAAGGGCTGGGATTTCTTTTTAAACCACTTCAAAAAATAAAAAATTTG
>CAZVIK010000134.1:4055-11078 GCA_964627045.1 uncultured Solibacteraceae bacterium
GGACAAGCTGCTCAAGATGTGGGAAAAGCGCGGGCTGCGCAGCCTCCGCGCTATGGCGATTCGTGAGGCCGAGCACTGGATTCTCGACCGGACGCGCAACACGGAGGGCTTGGGCGCCATCTACCCGGCCATGATGTACCAGATCATGGCCCTCGAAAGCCTCGGGTATCCGCCCGATCACCCCGACCTGATTGAAGCCATCCGGCATTTCGACAATCTGCTAGTTCGGCGCGAAGCAGAGTTCTTTTTCCAGCCCTGCTGGTCGCCCGTATGGGACACAGCCATTGCAGCCTTCGCGCTCGGAGAGGCGGGCGCCGCAGATCCGGCTTCGCTCACCCGCGCTGCAGACTGGCTGCTCAAGAGAGAAATACGGCGCAAAGGCGACTGGGCCGTAAAGCGCCCCAATCTCGAAGCTTCGGGCTGGGCCTTCGAATTCGCCAACGAGTATTACCCCGACATCGACGATACCGCCATGGTGCTGCTCGCCTTCACGCACGCCAAAGCCTCGGATCCGGCGGCACAGACACGCAGCGTGAAGCGCGCCCTGAATTGGCTGCTCGGGATGCAGAGCCGCGATGGCGGATGGGCGGCGTTCGATGCCGACAACAACTGGGCGATCCTGAACAAGATTCCTTGGGCCGATCACAACGCCATGCTCGATCCGGCGTGCCCGGACATCACGGGCCGCGTTCTGGACGCTCTATGTCATTACGGGTTCCAGTACGGCCACCCGGTGATCGATGCGGGAGTGCGGTATCTGCTGAGTTGCCAGGAATCGAACGGGAGCTGGTACGGCCGGTGGGGCGTGAACTATGTCTACGGCACCTTTCTCGCTATACGTGGACTGCGCGCCACGGGGCATCCCTCCGCGCCGCCGGCCATTGAACGCGCGGCCGAATGGCTGCACAGTACCCAGAACGCGGATGGAGGCTGGGGTGAAAGCTGCGCCGGGTATCAGCTGAATCGCTTCGCGCCGGCGAACAGCACACCTTCGCAGACCGCCTGGGCGGTGTTGGGCCTTGCGGCTGCGGGGGACGCACAGCCAAGCGCCATGTGGCGCGGGTTGCGCTATCTCATCGACTCCCAGCAGCCGGACGGGACATGGCAAGAAGACTTGGCCACCGGGACCGGCTTCCCGAACGTTTTTTTTCTTTCGTATCACTTGTACCGGAACTATTTCCCGCTGATGGCCTTGGCGGCTGTCCGCGAACGCTTGCGGCGTGCCGGATGAACGTCGAACCTCGCACACGGTGCCGATACCCGCGACCGTCGCGCGCAGCAGGAATAGAGCGAGCTATCAGCGATGAGGAGGTCGCTTCGATGACGGAAGCTCAGCGCATGCGCTTCAAGGTGGCGCTCGAGACCAAGCGCCGGGAACTGTTGGGGAACATTCGCAACCAGGTGGCGAACTTAGCCATCGGCGATGGCGTGCATGATTCGATCGATCAGATTCAGTGCATCAGCCAGCGGGACGAGGCGGTAAATAGCCTCGATCGGCTGTCCCGCACACTGTCGAACGTCGAGCGTTCGCTTCGCGCGATCTCGGAAGGCCGTTACGGTGATTGCGCGGAGTGTGGGGAACCGATCGCGATAAAGCGGCTTGAAATCCTTCCTTGGGCAGCTCGCTGCGTCTGCTGTGAAGCGCGCATCGAGCAGTCGGAATCCACGAGCGGTTTGCGGGCCGAGCCTGTTCCGCCATTTGACGAAAACCGCGAGGCGGCATAAACAGCCCGACTGCCCCTGCCACGCTACTCCCCATCGCAGCCGACGGCTTTGCTCTGCGCCAATAGAAGGGCCGATACCGCCTGGGCGATCCCGGCGGCAAACTGCCGCGCAGGACGTCCAGCGCTTTTCGGCGTCTGTCGCAGAGTGGCAAGCCAGAAGCCATAAGCCAAACAGGCGTCAACAAGGTAGGGAACGATGTGGATCGACAGAATGTCTCGCGAGCGCGAAGCAGGAATACGCCTGGCGAACTCCCGGTCCCACATGATCCGGACAGCACTGATTTCATTACGGTACAGGTCGGCAGCATATTCGGGCACGTCCAAAAGAGCCCAGTTCGTCAATACCGTGTTGCCAGGGCCGGAAGCGCAGACTGACACCGTCGTCTCCGCCATGCTCTCAATGCAGTCTATGTGTCGATCACAAGCAATCGATTCCAGGCGGGCGCTGAGTATCTGGAGGCGTGTCTCGATGTTGGCTTCGACGACCTCTTTGAATAGGCACTCCTTGCTTTCGAAGTGTGCGTACAGAACGGGTTTGGTGATACCCGCTGCTTTGGCGAGCGCGACCGTTGACGTTCCGTGCAGCCCAGTCGTGGCGAACTGAGTTGCTGCGGCTCGCAGCACCTGAGCCCGCCGGTCTGACCCGGTGAGGCGCTTCGGGCGCCGCCACGATTCGTTCTTGGTGGCACGCCTAGTCCGAACTTCGGTGTGCCTGAGCATTGAATGTTGTCTCATGCGTTCATGTCCCGTTTATCGTGTAATCGGACCGTCCAGCGACACCGACAAATCAGCCGCCTTTGCCAGTTGTAGGAGTCAGCGACTGCACGATGTACGAGGTGTAGATACCACTGGCGAGCAAGCGGACGCCCTTGGCGGCCAACCGGCCCAGCAGGGCGCGGCCAGCTTGGTCGACCGTCGTGAGATCGCGCAAAAAGAGGTGGACCGGCTTGCCCGTTGATATCTCCTGATCGCAGCAGGTCTCGACGACCTCTATGTAGTCGCCCGAGAGTTGCCCGTCTACGGTGATGATCGTGCATGACGGCTGTTCTGCCCTGCTAACCCGGAACATGGCTGAGCACCTCTCACGATGTGACAATGCACGCTGATATCCAAGCCACTCTCGACACCGCGTCGAGGGACGATGGGTAGACCGGCATCCCATCCCATACGAATGCGGAGGGCTTGCCTGGAGACCGAAGTGCATGGCAAAGGGCTGAGTTGTTGAATTCTATGGAGGTGCAGCTTCGGCGTTCGGTGCCCACGGACAGGCGCTGTGGTGCCAACCGAGGGATTCTGAGGGAACCGGCGAGCGGACCGTGGCGGAAAGCCAGGCAGCTCTGAAGAGTGGTCATGCCGACGATCAACATCTGCCAACGTCAATTGCCGAACTCGGCACCTCCTGATAACATCCATGGTGTGAGAACCTTGGATTCTGAAGTCTACAAAGTGCTTTTCGATCTTTCGCAAGTGATCGCCGGGCACACCGATCTGGAGACTCTCTGCAACTCGTTGGCGGGCTCGCTGCGCCGCCTCATTCCGTTCGATTTCCTGGCACTCGTTCTCCACGATCCCCTTCATAATCAGCTCCGTTTGCGTGCGCTGAGCGCGAACAGGCCATCCAAGGACAAGGAAATCGTCCTTCCGGCGGACGGCGACAACGTCGGCGCGCAGGTCTGGCGCGATCAAGAGCCACTGGTGTTGTCGCCACTCGAAACGGAGGCCCAACGGAGTGAAATGATTCAGGAAGCCGCGATAGCGGGCATTCAGGCGATGATCCTCGTGCCTCTTTCGAACGGCAATCACCGGCTTGGAATACTTGGATTCGGGTTTACTGAGCCTTTCCAGACAGCCGGGGAAACACTGGCGTTTCTGCAGCGGGTCACGTCGGAAGTCGCGGTCTCCGTGGAGGGATATCTGACCCACCAGGCGCTCCTGCACGAGCGCGACCGGATGCGCGTGCTGTTTGAGATCACGAGCGCGCTCGTTTCCAAGCTCCCGATGGACGAGCTCTTTTCGGCGATATCCGACCAGCTCAGCCGTGTGGTCGCGCACGATTTCGCGGTCGTAGCACTCCTGGACAAAGCCACGGGGGAAGTCCACCTCAGCGGACTGCATTCACCGGGTGGCATTCAGCTCGAGATCGACGAGGTTTCAGGCCGTCCGGAGGGCCTCCCGGCCGGCGAGGCGCTGGCCACCGGAAAACCAGTCATCACCAGCGGAGCTGACTTCGAACGCTTTTCGTCTCCGCTCTATCGCAAGTACGCCCATGTGGGACTCCGTTCAGCATGTTCCATCCCGCTGGCCGGCCCAAACGGTATTTCGGGAGTACTCGATCTCTCGCGCAGGAGCGGCGAGCCGTTTACGAACGATGAGGTGGATTTGCTAGTCCAGGTGGCGCGCCAGATTGCCATTGCGACCGAAAACTCGCTCGCCTACCGCGAGCTTTCAGCGATCAAGGACAAACTGGCCACTGAAAAGCTGTACCTCGAAGATGAGATCCGTGTCGACCAGAACCTCGGTAACATGGTCGGGGAAAGCCCGGCGTTTCAGGCCGTATTGAGCGGCATCCAGGTCGTGGCCCCCACCAGTGCCACCGTGCTCATCGAGGGCGAAACAGGAACCGGCAAGGAACTGGTCGCTCGCGCGCTGCACGACCTGAGCGAGCGAAGCAAGCGGTCCTTCATCAAAGTCAATTGCGCCGCGATTCCGGCCACTCTGCTCGAAAGCGAGTTATTCGGCCACGAGAAAGGCTCGTTTACAGGCGCGTTCGCGCAGAAGATCGGCCGGTTCGAACTCGCTCACCAGGGGACGCTATTCCTGGACGAGGTCGGGGAGATACCGCTGGAACTGCAATCCAAGCTGCTGCGGGCCATCCAGGAACAGGAACTGGAGCGTCTCGGCGGCAATCGAACGATCCGGGTGGACGTTCGGTTCATCGCCGCAACAAACCGCAGTCTTAAGCAGATGGTTGACGAGGGCAAGTTCCGCAGCGATCTCTATTACCGGCTGCATGTCTTTCCCTTGACGGTTCCTCCGTTGCGCGAGCGCAAGGAAGACATTCCTCTCCTCATCCGCTACTTCACGCAGAAATACGCCAAGCGGATGAACCGTCCCATCGAGTCGATTCCTTCGGCTGCCATCGAGAGCCTGACGAACTATGACTGGCCTGGCAACATCCGCGAACTCCAGAATCTGATTGAGCGGTCCGTTATCCTCAGCCGTGGCCGGGCACTTGAGATCGCGCTTCCGGAAATCCCGAAATCGTTTCCTCCTCCCCCCGGGACGTCCCGACTCGAGGAGTCCGCCGAGCGCGAACGGATTCTCCGGGCCCTGCGGGAAACCCATGGGAAAGTGGCGGGGCCGAACGGGGCTGCGGCCCTACTTGGCCTTCGGCGAACGACCCTGCAGTCCCGGATGAAGCGGCTCAGTATTGAGCGTCAGTACCGATGATCTCGGCAATTGATCGGCAACTGCCGAAGTGCCGAGGCGATTGTCGGCAGCGCCGCGCGTAAGTCATTCATTCTACGTTCCAGCATCGTGGCCACGGGCTTGCGTTTCCGTACGGTGAAACGGAAACGCGAGGGGCTCAGACATTGATTGTCATCGAGAATCCGGTCTTTTGTCCGCCGACGATGAGCATCGCTGGGGTCCTTCGAATTCACAGGAACGCAAAAGGAGTCGTTTCCCGTCATGTGGTTCAGTCAATCGCCTAAGTATTCTGTCGCCGTAGGGTTCGTTCTTGCGGGCCTGCTTGTGTCCGGCTGCAAGCCAAAGGCGAGTGCCCCCCCGCCCGCGGCAGGACCTGCGGAGGTGGCGGTCGTCACCGTCAAGCCCGAGCGCGTCGTTTTGACGACCGAGCTACCGGGACGAACATCCGCGTACCTGGTCGCTGAGATTCGTCCCCAGGTAAGCGGCCTCATCCAGAGCCGGCGTTATCAGGAGGGCAGCAACGTTAAGGCAAGCGATCTGTTGTACCAGATAGATCCGGCGCCCTATGAGGCAGCGTTGAACCAAGCCAAAGCCGCTCTTACCACAGCTGAGGCGGAACTAGTTACGGCGGAAGCGAATCTGCCCGCCATGCGTTCCCGGGAGGCGCGCCTGAAGGGGCTTGTGGCCATACGCGCCGTCGCCGAGCAAAGTTACGACGATGCAAGCGCCGCGTTGAAACAGGCCGAAGCCAATCTGGCGGCGAGAAAGGCGGCTGTCGAGATCAGCCGGACCGCGGTCGAAAGCGCGCGCATCAGCCTCTCTTACACCCCGATCAAAGCGCCCATCACGGGGCGCATCGGCATATCGAACGTGACGGTCGGCGCCATGGCGACCGCCTACCAGCCTGTGCCGTTGGCAGTGATTCAGCAACTCGACCCCATCTACGTGGACGTGGTTCAGTCCAACGCGGACCTGCTGCGCCTGCGCAGCCGCTCGGCGAGCGGCGATCTGCGCCGCAGCGGGACTACTCAGACCAACGTGAAGCTGATCCTGGAAGACGGCACGGCGTATCCGTCGCGGGGCACTCTACAGTTCCGCGACGTCACGGTGGACCCCACCACGGGAACCGTCAAGCTGCGCATGGTCTTCTCCAATCCCAATCAGGTCCTTCTGCCCGGAATGTTCGTGCAGGCAGTCGTGGAAGAGGGCGTGAACGCGGAGGCCATCCTCGCCCCGCAACAAGGTGTTACCCGCGACAGGAGGGGCAATCCCATCGCCTGGGTCGTGGGCAAAGACGAGAAGGTCGAGCAGCGGGCGCTCGAATTGGACCGCGTTGTGGGCGACAAGTGGCTGGTGACCGGCGGGCTCAATATGGGTGACCGGCTGATCGTGGATGGTCTTCAGAAGGTGCGCCCGGGTGTTACGGTCCGAGCAGTCCCGTTCACGGGAAATGCGGGGGGAGGGAACTAATGCTGTCCAGATTCTTCCTCGACCGTCCGGTCTTCGCCTGGGTCATCGCCATTGCCATGATGGTGGGCGGCGGTCTGGCCATCTACAATCTGCCCATTTCCCAGTACCCCAACATCGCGCCGCCGTCCATCGCAATCCGTGCGGTCTACCCCGGCGCGACGGCGAAGACTGTCGAAGACAGCGTGATCCAGATCATCGAGCAGAACATGACGGGGCTGGACCGGCTGCTTTACATGTCCGCAACTAGCGATTCGTCCGGAGGCGCCGCGGTGGAGCTGACCTTCGCTCCGGGCACCGATCCGGACCTGGCCTGGGCCAAGGTGCAAAACAAGCTGCAACTGGCGATGCCCGCGCTGCCCGAGGTTGTGCAGCAGCGGGGTCTCACAGTCAGCAAATCGAC
>CAZVIK010000135.1:0-11030 GCA_964627045.1 uncultured Solibacteraceae bacterium
CACGACGCTCTTCCGATCTATATCGCCGGAGAAGAAGCGGGACCCGATTCGCCAGCCGCGTCCCAAGGAGGAGCCCAAGCCGGTCGAGGTGGCCAAGAACCAGCTCACCGCACCAGCGCCGGCCGCGGCCCGGCCGAGGGTTGAGCCGCGCCGGTTCGAGCCTCCGGCCGGGGTGCGCCGCACCGATCAGGACCTGACTTTGATTCAATCCCATCTGCCGCCGGAGCTGGCTTTGAACCAGCAGGTCAAGCTGCCGCAATTGGCGCTGCTATCCGGCCCGGCGCTCCCGCGCCCGGCGCCGCGGCAGTTTGTCGAGCCGGGCAAGAGCGCCGAACCGGCGGTCGTGCCAAGGGTGGACGCACCACCGCCCATCGCGGCTTCGAACACGGCCAATCCGGAACTGACGATCAGCGCGATGCTGGCGGGGCCCGAGTCCGCGCGGCTGCGGTTGCCCAGGCCGAACGTTCCGGCCAGGAAATTCCAGGCCCCGTCGCCTTTGTCGTCCGGCCGTGGCGCTTCGTTGAGCCCCACGGTGGGCGAGCCGGTCAATATCCTGGCGTTCTCCAGCGATCCGGCGCAGTTGACCGAGCGGATCACGATTCCGCTCGGCAACCAAGTGGGGCGGCTGCCGTCCTTGCCGGCATACGTGGAGCCGGGCAGCGGCGCCTCCGGGCCCGGCGGGACGGGGAAGGCCGGCAGCGGGAGTGAAACCGGTTCGGGCTCGGGGGTTGGCGGCGCCGGGACGGGCGGCACCGGAACCCGCCAGGAGGAGATGGCCGAGTTCGCCCGGGCGTTGGCCTCGCTGCCGGAGCGTTTCGCGACTCCGATCAAGATCGAGCACCCGGTCAACGCGGTGTTCGACGTGGTGGTGATGCAATCGTCGGCCGACGGCGCGCTGCCGGACAGCGCGGGCGCTTTGAGCGGCAAGCCGGTCTACACCGTGTACCTCCAGGTAGGCGCTCCGAAGGCGTGGATTCTGCAATACTGCATTCCCAAGCAGGTGGCGGCCGGGCCGCAGGTTTCCGGCAACGTGGTCAACATCGGAGCGCCGTCGCAGGTGAAGGCGCCATTCCCGATGGTGTCGGTGCTGCCGCCGGCCACCATGCTTCCCCGGACGGGTTACATCATTATCCACGGCATGCTGGACGCCAAGGGCCAGATTCGGGACGCGACGGTGTTACGGGCGCCGAATGCGAGGTTCCGGGATTCCATCCTCCCCGAACTCGGCAAGTGGCAGTTCCGTCCGGCGGTGCGCGACGGGGCCCCGGTGGAGGTGGAGATCCTCCTGGCGATTCCCCCGCAGGATCTGTAGCCCGGAAGTCTCGCCCGGGCTAAGGCCGGCTTTCGGGCCGCTCGTGGATCTCGGAGACGCCGCCGTCGACCTCTTCGATGGTGATCCACAGATTGCGGCGCTTCAGCAATTGCGCTTCCGGGATCTCGAAGCGCGCGCCGATCATCCGGTCCACCGTCTCACGCGGCTGGATCTTCGAGCGCATGATCAGCGAGGCGTTGAACTTCTGCCCGAGCAGCGGGAAGTAGTCGAACAGGCGCGCCGCATCGGGATCCGAGATTGTGCTGCCATCGACGCGATACCCTTCGGCGTCGATGATGGCGACGTTGACCGAGCGCACCATCCATACGTAGTCGGCACGGTTGGTGGCTCGGAAATCGACCAGAGCCACGCTGCCGTTTTCGTCGATCGCCACGGTGCGCACCTTTAGAAGCGAGCCCTCCAACTCCATATGAGCCCCGCGCTGGTGGTAGACGAGCCACGCCACACCGAGTCCGGCCACGGCGACGCCAACCAGGACAAACAGTATCAATCGGACTCGCATGGCTCGTGAATCCAGTTCCTTTCCTCAGTCGCCCAACAGTTTCCCGTATCCGCGGAGGCTGCCCACGTTGTCGCAAACCGCCTTGATGGCCGCCGTGAGCGGGATCGCCAGGATCAGCCCCGCCGCCCCCCACAGCGCGCCCCACATCATCAGCGCGATGGTGACCGCCAATGGATTCAAGTGCACGCGCGAGCCCACCACCTTCGGGTACAGGAGGTTCAGCGCGACCAGGTGCAGCACCGCCACGGCGCTTCCCAACAACAGGTAGGGCGGCATGGTGCGGTACACCGGCAGCGCCGCGAATAGCGGGGGAACCAACGCCAAGGGGAGCCCGATGTAGGGGATCAGGCTCAAGGCGCCGCTGAGCGGCCCGATGAGCAAAGCGTACGGCAGCCGGAGCGCCCAGAACAACAGCGAGCTAATCAGCGCCAGCACAATCCCCAGCGCAAAGTTACCGACGACAAAACCGCGCACCATCGCGGCGATACCCTGCATGCTGTTGCCGGCCACCAGGCGCGCCTCGCCGTCGAAAAGATGCAGGAAACCCCGGTACATGTGGTCACGCCAACTCAGCATGAAATAGACCAGGAAGGGGACGAAGGAAGCCATCAGGAGGACATCGTAAACCGAGCCGATGTAGGTGTAGAGGTAGTTGACCAGGGTCGTCCGCTCCTGGAGAATCCGGACTTCCTGCACGGGGGGGGGGGCAACCGGGGCGGGCGGTTCGGCCGAGCGGCGGCGTGCGGGGGCCTTGGCGGCGGGGGCCTGCTGGGCTTCGGTCTCGGCCTGTTTGTTGCGTTCCTGGATCCGCTTGGGAACCAGCAGCCGGTAGGTGGTCTGCTCCATCTCGTCGACCCGCGCAATCACCGTGTCGGCAAGCTCGGTGATCCGGCTGCTGTAAGTGGGCAGATCCCGGTAGATGCTAATGGCCTGGGCGTAGAAGCCCAGCCCGACCAGGTAAAGCACCAGGAGCGAAGCGACACAGACGAAGAAGCTGGCCACCGCCCGCGGCAGGCGGATCTTCATGAGCAACCCGACGAACGGCTCCAGCATGAAGGCGATCATCACCGCCGCCGCCAGGGTGATGAAAAAGAGCCGGCCGAGGTAGAGCAGGCCCAGGACACCCGCCAGGGCAAGGATCAACCCCGGCACAGTCTTCGGCTTCAGGGTGCGTGGAGTCTCGACGACCAGGGGCACAAAACGCTCACCGTACTTCCAGCTAAGTGCTACTCTAGCATGGCCCGCCCTATAATGACATCGAAACGTGCTCCCGTCCACGCAGGGCAGAATCCTGGCTCTAGACCTCGGCCGCCGGCGCATCGGGCTGGCCGTCAGCGATGAACTGCGCCTGACGGCGCAGGGCCTGGAGACGCTGGAGCGCGTCAACCTGCGGCAGGACCTGGCACGGCTGACGGCGCTCGCCGCCGAGCGGGGCGTGACGCTGTTCCTGGTCGGTAACCCCAAACACATGAACGGCGCCGAGGGCCGGCAATCGGAGTGGGTGCGCGAGTTCGCGGGGAAGCTGGAGGGCCATACGGGCCTCGAGGTGCGGCTCTGGGACGAACGGCTGACCACGGTGGAGGCGGGCCGCGTGCTGCGCGAGAGCGGAATCGGCCTGGAGAAGCGCAAGCGGGCGGTGGACCGGTTGGCGGCGGTCCTCCTGCTGGAAAGCTACCTGGACTCGCTCCGCGCCGGGGCCTCGCTGGAGGCCTGGCCCGAGTGAAGAGAAGGTGGCTGCCTGCCGCGCTTTTTGTGACGGCCCTGGCCGCCGGGGGGTTGTCGCTCGTCCAGCCGGGTCCGCCGGTGGCGCGCGAGGTCGTGGTGGATATTCCGAGGGGAACGGGCAGCGCCGGGATGGCGCGCACGCTGGCCCGTGAGGGGCTGGTCCGCTATCCGTGGCAGTTCCTGGCGGTCCGGGTCCTGCGCCCCCAGGCGAAGTTGCAGGCGGGCGAGTACGCATTTCGCCGGGCGGCCAGCCCTTGGGAGGTTTTCGACCGGCTCGCCAGGGGCGACGTGTTCTACCGGCAACTGACGGTGCCCGAGGGGCACACGATCTTCGACATCGCCGAGTCGCTGGACCGATTGGGCGCGATCGGCGGGCGCGAGTTTCTCGAGGCGGCCCGGGATGTCTCCGCGATCCGGGATCTCGCCCCCGGCGCACCGACGCTGGAGGGATTTCTGTTCCCCGACACCTACCGGATCACCCGGAACGCTACCGCGTCCGAGCTGTGCGCCCGGATGACCGGGCGGTTCCGCAAAGCCTGGGCCGAGGTGGGCGGCTCCACGCCGGCCCTGGCCGCCGTGACGCTGGCCTCGCTGATCGAAAAGGAGACCGCCGTGGCGGCCGAACGGCCGTTGGTGGCCTCGGTGTTCGCCAACCGGCTGCGAATCGGCATGCCGCTGGACTGCGACCCGACGGCGATTTACGCCGCGTTGTTGGAGGGCCGCTACCGCGGGGCGATCTTCCGGTCCGACCTGGACAGCCGCCATCGCTACAACACGTATCAGCACGCCGGGCTGCCGCCGGGCCCGATCGCAAATCCGGGGCTGGAGTCGCTGCGGGCGGCGCTCGCGCCCGCCGCGACCAAGTACCTCTATTTCGTGGCCGAAGCCGGCAACTCCGGCGCCCACGTGTTCTCCGAGCAACTGGAGGCGCATCAGCGCGCCGTGGCCAAGTACCGCCGTGCCGCCAAACAAGCCAACAAAAAAGGACCTGCTGAACGGGTTCCTCCGGCAGCGAGCGCCCGCCCGCATCGGTGAGGCCGAATTCGCCGAGTTGCTCGGCTTGCTGCGGCCGGTGTCGGAGAGCTACCTGCGGAACCTGGTGCGGCGCTGCGGGGCGCCACTGGACCCAGTGGTGGAGGGGGTGCGGCAGGAGTCGTTCGAGTCCCTGGGCCGGACGCTGGAGGCGCTAGCCAGGGAGTACGTCCGGGCTTCGGCGGCGGGCGAGGGGGAGCGCGCCGCACGGTGCCGGCGCGCGGTGCTTACCGGAAAGGAACACTCGCGGCTGGCGTCGCTGCGCGCCTCGGCGAGCGCCGGACTTCGAGCCGATAAGGAGGAAATGGCGAGTTGGATGCTGCTGTGGTTGGAAAACCCGGCCGTGTTCCCGGCCTGGCTCCGGCTGAGGCGTAACATCGCCGCCGGTCCGGCTTGACCCCGTTGCCGTGGCAGGCGGGCCTGTCTATACTACGTGTTTTCGGGGGCCGTATGGCTAGAGGGGATGTAACAGTTACACACGCCGAGCCGGATCTGGCGACTCCGCAGCGGGAGGCGGCCATGTTCTACGGCCTCTTCCTGCGCGGCCACCCGGTGGACCGGCTGCGCCGCGAAATCGACATCCCGCGCCGCGTGGTCGAAAAATGGATGCGCGCCCGGCGCCACGAGCCGGAGTTCAAAGAGGCCGTACGGCGCGCCTATCGCTACCGCAAGACGGTGCTGGCCATCTTCGACGAGCTGGTGCTCAACGAACGCGGCCAGATGCGCATCCAGTAGGAGCCGGCGGCTCAGCGTTTCTTCAGCGTCACGCCCAGATCGCTGCCGTCTCCGGCGAACACAGTCTCCAGGGCGGGGTTCGCCGTCACCGCCTGGACGTAGCCGGGCGACATGTTGACGTTGTGCGCCAGAATCAGGCCGCCGGGGCGGACCAGCGGCAGCAGTTTGTTGAGGTAGTCGAGGTAGCCGTCCTTGTCGGCGTCGATGAACACCAGATCGATTGGGTCCTTCAGACGACCGATGTTGACGTGGGCGTCGCCTTCGACGATGGTGACGATGGAATCGACGCCGGCTTCCTGAAAGTGCCGCCGGGCGGTGGCGGCCCGGCCGCGATCCATCTCGAACGTCGTCAGGCGGCCGCCGGTCTGCTGTAGGGCCAGGCTGAACCACATGCCCGAAAGCCCGGTGGAGGTGCCGAGTTCGACGACGCTCTTGGCGCCGATGGACTCGGCCAGAACGCGCAGCAGGCGCCCGTCGCCCACGGGCACGTTTTCGAACATCGCGCCGCCGCTGTAGGCCTTCTGGAGAACTCCGAGGATGCGCTTTTCGGCTTCCGATTTCGCCTGCGCCGGCACCTCCGCGGCACGTCCCCCGAATCCACGCATCCCGCGCCGCTGGCTCCAGGCGGCGGTGCAAACCAACAACACTAGCCCTGCGGCCAAGTACCGCTTCCATCTCATCGCAATTGCCCCTTTCGAAAGGGAAGACGACGGCCGCCGCGCCAAGGTTAGCGCGGGAACCGGAGCGAGGCCTCAATACCGGAACAGGTAGCTCAACTTCACGAACACCTGGCGGCCGGTGGTGGTACCCGGATAGTCCGTGCGCCACACCGAGGGCGACTGCGCCGGACTAAAGGCCAGGTTTTCGCGGGTATTCGTGTAACCAACGTAAACGGCCGTGCCGGGGTGAAGGAGATAAGTGAACAGGATGTCAACGCCCGCCCGGCGGGAATTCTCGAGCGCCACAAGCCGCGAATTCGGCAAGACGGAGTTGTAGTCGAAGATCGCCCGCATGGCGAACTCGCGGGTGAACTGGTAGCTGATCTTGGAACGGAGGATGTGGTTGATGAAGGCCACGCCGGGCGTGATGGACGGATCCGGCAGCCACTCGCGACGGGCCTCCAGGCGGCTGTAGTTGTAGGTTTCGTCGAACCGCAGGCGCGGGGTGGCGCGCAGGGTGACGGCCCCGTAAATGGTCGAGGTCCGGCCCTGGAACGGCGGCAGGCCCGCCGCCGGGTAGTAGTTGATCCCCTTTCCCCAAGAGTACTGCGCGGTCAGCGCGAGCCAGCGGTACCATTGCGTTGCGAACGTGGCATAGCCGCCGTTCTTGCGGAGCTCGCGGTTCCGGTATAGCTCGTATCCCTCCATCCACCCAGCCTGGAAGTCTGTGCCGCGCCGCATTCCGAAGCCGAAATACGGCCGGACCATCCAATCCCGCAAGCGCCCCTCCCGGTTCCAGACAACTTCCTTTGAAACCCCGGGGCCGAAGTGCAGGAGCGCGCCCCGCGTGGGCCGCCAGGCGTAGCTGGCCGAATCCTTCCATTCGCGGATGTCGACGCGCGGAATGTATCCCAGTTGGGTGCGGAAGTTGGGGCTGCGGTCGGTGTAGGTGGTGGCGAGGTAGGTGTGGCGGCCGGTGTGCCGCAACGAGGCGTAGTAACCGGGCCCGGCCAACCGCTGGCCGTCACGAAGCCGCGTGGCGCTGGCGGTGGCCTGCCCGAACAAAGTCCAGTTACCGCCCAACCGGATGCGCGTGTCGAGCGAGCCTACGTGGTTGTAGCTCGACCCGAAACTGTAACTGGTGAACAGCGCGCCCAGGTGGGACTGCCGTCCGAATCCGCGCTCCACTCGCAAGACACCGTTCAGGGCCCGCCGCCCGTAGAGCGGGTCGCCGGGCGGGAGATCCGCGCCGGGGGCTTCGTCGTCGGCGGCCAGGACGCCCAGGCTCCACCGGCCGCGCGTCCCGGTGAGCCGCGCCCCGAACTGCGGATCCACGATCCGGCGCGAAAAGAAAAGGTCCTCCGGCGTATTGAACAGCGAGGCCTTCTCCATGAAGAACGGCCGCCGCTCCGGGAAGTAGACTTCATAGCGCTGATTGACAGTGACCTGCGGCTCGTCGGATTCTACCTGGCTGAAGTCGGGATTCAGCGTCAGATCCAATGTGAAGGCGTCCCGGAACACCATCTTGGCATCCAATCCGCCGCGCGCCTCGTTTTCGCTCTGAAACCCGGTGGCGTGGTCGAGATAACGCCCATTGGAAAACAGTCCATAAGGGATGAACTGGAGGTTGCGGCCCGGGGATACGTCTTCCGGGATCACCATGTCGCCGAACTGGCCGACGAACTGGGGCGAGCGCCGGCGGGTGATCGCGGGCCACATCGAGAACTCGTTGTTGCGTTGGATGAAGCGGCCCAGCATCACTCCCCAGCTCTGCGTGGGAGCGTTCGGGAACCGCAGGCTCTTGAAGGGGATGGTCTGCAAGACGGCGTAGCCGTCCGGGGTGAAGGCGGCCTCGGTGTACCAGAGGGTCTCCCAACTGGTGTCGTCGCCCTGCCCGTCGGTGGTGATGCCGTCGTACTGGATGGCGTAAGGATTCACGTCGAACCAATAGGCGCGTTTGTGATCTTGGAAGGTGTCGATGTTGATGGTGACGCGGTCGTCGGATTCGAGGTCTTTGCGCCGGGCCACGCGGGCGCGGATCAACTTGGGGTCGTCCTTGCAAATCCACCCCACGTAGAGGTTCTCGCTGTCGTAGGAAAGATAGGCCGTGGTGAGCTGGGTGACGGGTGTGCCGTCGCCCGGTGTGTACTGCGTGAAATCGGAGACAGCCAGGCCCACGGGATTGCCGCCGGTGAAATCCGCCAGGACGGGACGACGCTCCGCCCGCGGGATGGTCAACGTCACCGGCTGCGCCCGGGCCGCCAGAGTGAGCAGGAGCGGTAACCAGACGAGCAGTCGCATACTGTACTAAGAAACGTCCCTCGGTGTTTCCTTATATGTTAGTATGAACCACTTTGGCCGGGGGAAAGCCGTTGAACCAGGTGGAACTGGCATTGCTGTAGGCGCCGATATTCGCGGAGTAAACCAGGTCGTCGATGTCGAGCGGGGGCAGCAATTCGGATTGCGAAATCGTATCCAGCCCGTCGCAGGTCTGGCCGAAGACGGCGCACAATTCAGGCGGCCCCTTGCGGAACGCCTTCAAGTGATACTGGCAATGGTCGAAGATGATGCCGCTGTAAGTGTGGTAGACGCTGTCGTCGATGTAGTAGCAGGGCTTGCCGTCGCGAACGGCCTTGCCGATGACGCGCGCCACGGCCACCGCGGCGGTGGCCACCAGAAAGCGCCCCGGCTCGGCCAGGATCTGGTTGTCGCCGGGGAACAGCCGGGCGATCTCCGCGTTGATGCGCCGCGCCAGCTCGCTGAACGGGCGCACGTGGCGGTCGTAGCGGACCGGGAAGCCGCCGCCGATGTCCAGAATCTTGATCTCGCGGCCGCGCGACGCCGCCTCGCGCATGACCGCCGAAGCCATGTGGAGCGCCTGCACGAAATTCTCGAAGTTGGTGCACTGGCTGCCGACGTGGAAGCTGACGCCTTCCACGACCAGGCCGCACCGGAAGGCCTCCTCCACCAGGTCGACCGCTTCCCCCGGATCGCACCCGAACTTGCTCGATAACTCGACCATCGAGCCGGTATTGGGCACCCGCAAGCGCAGCACCAGCCCGGCGCCCGGCGCATACCGGCGGATCTTCTCGATCTCCGCGCGGTTGTCGAAGGTCACCAGCGGCTTGTACCTGTTGAGCGCTTGCAGCGTCTCCTTGGGCTTGATCGGGTTGGCGTAGACGATCTTGTCCCAGATGTAATCCTGGCGGGCACGGGCAGGCAGGCGCTTGATGTTCTCATAAACCAGCATGAACTCGGGCAGCGAGGCCACGTCGAAACTGGCCCCGGCCCGGTGCAGCGTGCGCACGATCTCGGGCGCCGGGTTGGCCTTCACCGCGTAGTAGGCCTGCACCTTGGGCAGGTGCCGGCGAAACGCGGCGTAGTTGCGGCGGATGACGTCATGGTCGATGACGACCACCGGGGTGCCTTCCCGCCGGGCGATGGCCTGCAACTGCCGCGCGGTCATCAGAACACCGGTTCGCTGCCGTCCACCATCTTGACCCTGTTATGCGCGAAGTATTCGCGCGTGAGCGCCTTGACCATCTTGGCGCGCTGGTCGTAAAGCCGCCGCAGTTTGCGCGGCTTGTGGCGCGCCAGCGCGTAGTGCGTCAGGATGGGCATCGCGATGGTGGTGTCGGTGTAGCAGACCACGGCGTCGGGCAGGCGGTCCGGGTCCACCTTGCCCCAACTGACGGCCTCGCTGGGGGTGGCGCCGCTCAACCCACCGGTGTCGGGGCGCGCGTCGGTGACTTGCAGGAAGTAGTCCTGGCCGAACTCCTTGATCCGCAGGACTTCCTGAATCTGCGGCTCGGTCTGGAGCATGAAGTTCTTGGGGCTGCCTCCGCCCCACAGCACCACGGCGCTCTTGCCGCCCGCACGCTTGGCGGCCAGCACGAAGGCCGTCGTCTCGTTGACGTCGATTGACGGATTGACGCGCAGCTTGTTGCCCCTGAGTTCCACGCCCGCCACGTTCATGCCGATGGTCGAATCGCCGGGCGACGACGTGTAGCACGGCACCCCGGCGCGGTAGGCGGCCGCCAGCACGGACACGTCCTTCACGCCGGCCTGGCGCTCCCACTCGGCCGCGTACTTGCCGAGAAGGTAGTGCAACTCGGCGGTGCCCATCTCTTTTTGGAATTCCGGCTGGACCAGGATGCGGCGCAGGATCTCGTCGGTCGCCATCAGGCAGTCGCTATAGCCGAGCAGGACGTCGTAAATGCGCACGATGTCGTTGTTGCGCAACTCGGTGTCGTCCATGTTGTAGCGGCCCACGCGCACCGGGTAGTTCAGGGCGAAATGCAGATCGTGGTAAAGGTTGGCTCCGGTGGCCACGATCCAATCGACGAAGCCCGCCTTGATGAGCGGCACGATGGATGAGCAGCCCAGCCCGGCCGGCGTGAGCGCCCCGGCGAAGCTCATCCCCACGGTCACGTCGCGGCCCAGCATCTTGTTGGCGAAAAGCTGGCAGCCTTCCTTGAGGCGCGCGGCGTTGTAGGCCAGGAACGCGTTGTCGACGACGTCTTCGATCTTCTCGCGCCCGGTGAGATTCTTGGGCAGGATGCGCGGGCCGGACAGGTACTTGTCCCGCTGGGGGCATTTCTTCTTGCGCAGCCAGTCGGGAGCCTCCGACAGGTCTTCTCGATAACGGCGGTGCTTCGTATCAGTCTTAGCCATGGGCGAAAATACGATTATGGCAAAACTCCGCCCAGCAGCCAGGAAGACCCCGGCCGAGCTGGGCTTTTCGATGCCCGCCGAGTGGGAGCCGCACGAGGCCACCTGGCTCGCCTGGCCGCATCATCACACCGATTGGCCCGACAAGCTGGACACCATACGCTGGGTCTACACCGAAATGGTCCGCCGGATTTCGCCCGGTGAGACGATCCGCATGCTGGTCCGCAGCGCCGCCGAAGAAGAGATGGCGCGGCGCTACCTGACGCGCGCCGGGGCGGGGCTGGCGAAGGTGGAGTACATCGTTCATCCCACCAACCGCAGTTGGACGCGAGACACCGGCCCCGGGTTCGTACGGAACGGAGCCGGAGAAACC
>CAZVIK010000136.1:0-5225 GCA_964627045.1 uncultured Solibacteraceae bacterium
CACGCTCTGAGTTGCCACGTGCGCATCGCCGACGTACCGCCGTCGGAAAGCGAGTCGATTCTCCGCCGGCTGAACACCGTTCTCCGCGACCGCTTCGCCATAGACCACACCACGGTGCAATTCGAGCACGCGGGCTGCTGCCCGAATCCCAACGGCTGTTCGGCAAACCCGGGGGCGGCGGCGAGGGCGGACGGGATCTGAGCGGCGCCAGGCCTCGCGCTATACGGCCGCGCGGGCGGGTTGATAGACGCAACGCGGATCTTCCGCCAGGTAGTCGCCCGTCGCGGCGTAGGCGCGGGCACGCGAACCGCCGCAGATCTTGCGATATTCGCACGCGCCGCACTTGCCGCCCAGCCGATCCTCGTCGCGCAGGCTGACAAACAGGGGCGCATGGCGGTAAACCTCCACCAATGAATCGCGCCGCACGTTGCCAGCGGCGAGGGGAAGGAACCCGCTTGGGCATATGTCGCCGGTGTGGGAAACGAACACCAGCCCCTTGCCGTCGTTCACGCCGATCTGGCGGCGGATGGCGCCCGCTTGGACCATGGGCCGCGCGGGCTGGCGCAGGCGCGCCAGGTAGCGCCGGTAATGCTGCGCCTCGGTCGTCTTGATATCGAAGGGGGCGTTGAGGGAGATGGCGTGCAGCCGCTCGAATACGGCTTCGTATTCCTCGGCTGTGAGGTCGTCGCCGGATAGCGCGCGGCCGGTGACGACGAGGAAAAAGACGCTCCACAGCCTTGCGCCGTGCGCTCCCACCAGTCGCGCGATCTTCTCCAGTTGCCCCAGGTTGCGCCGCGTGACCGTCGTGTTGACTTGCGTTTCGAGGCCGGCCCGGCGCGCCTCCGCCAGCGCCTCAAGCGTGCGCTCGAACGAGCCGTACACGCCGCGGAAGCCGTCGTGGCCGATCTGGTCGGCCCCATCCAGCGACACCGCCATGCGGCTGACGCCCGCGCGTTGGATGGAAGCGATGGCTTCCCGCGTGAGCAGCGGCGTGGCGCTTGGCGTAATCGTCGTGCGCAACCCCAGGCGCACGCTTTCGCCGAGTAGTTCGTAGATGTCCGGCCGCTTCAGCGGATCGCCGCCCGTAAAGATCATCAACGGCTCACCGAAACGGCGTACATCGCCGAGCAGACGGAAGCCCTCGGCGGTGGAGAGCTCCTGCGGGTGGCGGCACGGCTCGGCCGAAGCCCGGCAATGGACGCACGCCAGGTCGCAGGCCTGCGTCACCTCCCAGATGACGAGCAAAGGCGCGGAGTCGAAACCGGTCATGCCTCATCTTGGCGCGGGGTGGAGAAACAGTGCAGTGACCGAGGTCACCCGCGTGGCCGGCCGTCGCGCAGTCGGCCCCGCAAACGGTCGCGGGATTGGAGTGCCCGGCCGGTGGCGAAACCTACTCCAACCTCAGCGCCACCATCGGGTCCACGCTGCTGGCGCGGCGGGCGGGGAGGTATGTCGCCAGGAGGGAGATCAACCCCAACAGCACGGCCGAACCAACATAAGTGACGGCGTCGGTCGCCGTGACGCCGTATAACATGCCGGCCACCACACGCGAGCCCGCCAGGGCCGCGGCCAGTCCGACGGCCACGCCGGCGCCCGCAATCACCGCGCCTTCCCGCACCACCATACGGTGCACATCGCCGCGCGCCGCGCCCAACGCCATACGCACGCCGATTTCCTGCGTACGCTGCGCCACAAGATACGACATCGTCGCGTACAGCCCCAGCGCGGCCAGCAGCAGCGCCACCCCCGCGAAGCTGGTCAACACCGTCACGCTGAGGCGGCGGCTGGCAAGCGTGCGGCCGACCACCCGATCCATCGTGTCCACACTCACCACCACCGCGTCCGGCTGGCATTCGGCCACGGCCTTGCGAATGGCCGCCGCCAGGTCCGGCACGTCGCCTGCGGTCCGCACCACCAGCCTTGTATCGAAGAGCGGGAACTGGTCCGACGAAAAGTAAAACTGCGGTTCGATCGCGCGATCCAACCCGTATTGCCGCGAATCGGACACCAGTCCAATGATCTTCACCTGCGGGCCTTCCAGGGATGGCGGGCCGAAGCGGAACGTCTTGCCGATGGGATCTTCGCCCGGCCAGTAGCGGCGCGCCATGGTTTCGTTGATCACCGCTTCCAGCTTGATGGAGCGAAGATAAGCCACCATTGACGGCATGTCGCGCTTCACCGAAGGCATGCGTGCGGCCGTGGGCCGGAACGATTCGCCGCGAAGAAGCGGGATGCCCATAACCCGGAAGTAGCCCGGCGTGACGTTGGCCTTTAGCGCCGAGGGAATGCGATCGGGTGGGGGAAGCGGCAAGTCGTCCCGAAAGAAGGCGGCCGAGCTGTCCGGACTCCCGAACGGAAGTGCGTCCACGGCTCCCGCCGCCGCGATGCCTGGCCGCGCTTCCAGCCGCTCGGTCACGTCGCGCACGAACCAGGAGCTGCGCGCGATGTCGGCAGCGTCGCTCCCGCCGGAAACCACGGTCGCCGCGACCACATGCTCGGTTTGGAACCCGGGACTGGTCGTCAGCGCTTCCAGCAGGCTGCGCAACAGCAACCCCACACCCACCGTCAGAACCACCGCGAGCGCCACCTGGCCGGTCACCAGGAACTTGTGCGTTCGCCAACGCAACGCGCCGCCACGAGCGCTGTGCCCCCCGGCCTTAATCGCATCGATGGTATTGGGGCGCGTGAATTGCAGCGCGGGGGCCAGTCCGAACAGCACCGCCGTGCTCCCGGCCGCGAGAATCGCGAACGCCGCCGCGCGTCCATCCACCCCGATCCCCCCCAGGTTCTCGGCCACCGGCACGATGCCTCTCAACCAGGTGATACCGGCCCGCGCCACCGCCAGGCCAACCGCCGCTCCCGCCATCGCCAGCAAAAGGCTTTCGGTCAGCAGTTGCCGCACCAGCCGGAGACGGGCCGCCCCCAGCGCGATGCGGATCGCCATCTCGCGCCGCCGCACCGCCGCCCGCGCCAGCAGCAGACCGGCCACGTTCCCGCAGGCCACCAGCAGCAACATCGCCACCGCCCCCGACATCAGCAGCACCTGCCGCCGGACGCCGCCCCCGATGAACTCCTGTAGCGGCGTCACCACGGCCGTAAATCCGGCGTTGGCGCCGGGATACTCCTTTTCAAGCTGCGACGAAATCAGCTTCATCTCGGCGCGCGCGGCTTCGACGCTCACGCCGGCCCGCAGCCGCGCGATGACGCCCGTGTTCGACCGGTTCTCGCGCAGCGCCAGCCCCCACTTCTGCATCGCGAAGGCCACCGGCACGAACACGTCGGCGGTGCGTTGCCACCGGAACGGCTCCATCACACCGGCCACCGTCCACACCTGGTCGCCGAACGTCATTCTCCGCCCCAGCGCGTCCGCCCGGCCGCCGAACCGGCTCTGCCAGTAAGCATGGGAGAGCACCAGCGCGGGCGGCGCACCCGGCCGGTCGTCCTCGGCTGTGAGCGCGCGGCCCAGCACCGGCGTCACCCCGTAGGTGCCGTGAAACCCCGGCGAGACATACGCCACCCGCAACCGCTCGGCGCCTTCGGCCGTCTTCAGCGTCTCGTCGAAGACCGCCGACACGTCCATCGACTCAAACGAGCGCGCCTCTCTCCGCCAGTCCAGGAAGTTTGGGTAGGAGATCGGGATCGTCCCGCCCGGCCCGCGCGAATCCTGTATCTGTACCAGCCGCTCGGGTTCCCGTAATCGCAGCGGCCTCAGAAACACCGCGTCCAAAACCGTGAACATGGCGACGTTGGCGCCGATGCCGATCGCCAGCACCGCCACCACCGCCAGCGTCAGCCCGGGCGTGCGGCGCAGGCTGCGCACACCGCCCGCCAGGTCCCGCAGCGGACCGCCGTCCCAAACGTAAGGCTCCGGCGCGTTGGTTCGCTCCACGGGGCGCAGGTTGCGGCTGAGCGCCCCGCGCTCTCCGATCTCTTCAAGCGCCCGCCGACGCGCCTCGGCTTCCGTCGCCCCGCCGGTCACCAACTCGCGGTAGCGGTCCTCGGCGTGTTGCGCCAACTCTTCGGCGATCTCCGCCTCACGCTCCGGCTCGAGCTTCAACGCCGCCAGCCGCCGCCGCACCAGCCGTTTCCAGTCAGGCATTCTCCACCCCCGTCACGCGGCCCATCGCCTGCACGAACGCGCGCCAACTCTGCCGCTGCGAGGCCAGCACGCGCTGCCCCAGCGCCGTGAGCCGGTAGTAGCGCCGCCTTCGCTGCCCGGACTTTTCCACCCAGCGGCCCTGAATCCAGCCGCGCTCCTCCAGCCGGTAGAGCAGGGGATACAGCGAGGCCGCGTGAAACCGCAGCGCCCCTTCGGAGCGCTCTTCGATCAGCTTGCAGACCTCGTAGCCGTGCCGCTGACGTGCCTCCAGCAGCGACAGGATCAGCAGCTCCGCGCTGCCCTTCTTCCATTCGCGGTCGATCACCGTGTCTTCCATATGTGGCTCTGCAATATATGGTAGTCAGCTATGCACGCGCCGTCAAGGGGGTTTTCGCGCCGGAATGGTTCGAAGAGCCCTCTGGAGGCGTCCGCCGGGCCGCACGCTATAGAATCGTCACATGCGACTGCCGCTGCCCGTTCCTCTGCCGCCGGATGCCGTGCTCCTGTTGATCGATCTACAGAAGGCCATCGACCATCCCGATTGGGGCGGGCGGAACAGCCCGGGCGCGGAGGCCAACGTCGCGGCGCTGCTCGCCGCGTGGCGCTCGACCGGCCGGCCGGTCTATCATGTGCGCCACGATTCGGTGGAAACCGGTTCGCACTACCGCCCAGGCCAGCCCGGCCACGACTTCAAGCCCGAGGCGCAGCCGCTCCCCGGGGAAACCATCGTGGCGAAGCAAACCAACAGCGCCTTCATCGGCACCGGTCTGGAAGCGATGTTGCACGGGGCGGGGCAGAGCGTGCTGGTGGTGGCGGGAGTAATCACCAACAACTCAGTGGAAGCCACGGTGCGCATGGCGGGCAACCTGGGCTTCACGACATTCCTGGTGGAAGACGCCTGCTTCACCTTCGGCCGGGTGGACTGGAACGGCACCCCCCGCACCGCCGATGAAGTCCATGCCATGAGCCTGGCGAACCTCGATGGTGAGTACTGTACGGTGGTGAAGACGGAGGAGGTGGTGGGGGTGGTTTGGTTATTTGAGATCCGGCCATGGCCTAAAACTAAACCCCCCCCGGGCGTGCTTAAGCAAACCTTCCCCTTTTAAACCCCATATGCCCGCCCCTT